>NZ_JBXUOS010000003.1:0-513888 GCF_057196725.1 Cellvibrio sp. ATLC23
TTGCCTAAATCGATACCGAGTAAGGTGATGTTGGACATGAGATGGCTCCTCTTGAAGATTACCTCCCAAGTTTAGACTTCGGAGGGAGGGGAACCATCTCATTAAACCCGCACGAGGCGGGTTCTTCACAACATCTAACTGGCTATTAATAAAATATTAGCCTGCAGATCTCGCTTTGAATGCACGTACAACCTCATTGAAATCATCTGCAATTTGTTTCAAATCATCCAACTCTTTCTTCTCAGATGAACGCGGCAAGCCAGCGCACCCCAAGTAAGCTTCTACACTTTTGATATAAGCTTTCATATCATTGTTAGCCTTTACCATTTGTGCGGTAACCACGGTGGCTGCATCGGGAATTTCTGGTTTAGCTGCAGGCTTTTCGCAAGCGGCTGTTGCCATTGAGGTAGCCAAGCATGATGCAAAAAAAGTAGCGGCAATAACAAACGACTTCATGGAATTTCCTCTTAACAAAAGAACAAGATTAAAAAATCGATAACACAAATCAAAAAAAAACCTTACAAAAATATTAAACCCGGAAGCGCCCGACCAACTCAGCCATTCGCGCAGCCATTTCAGCTAGATTGCCAGTGTTAGTGGTAATACGGCTGGAGCTTTCTGCAGTGTGAGTGGCGACAGATGAAATGCGATCAATATTGGTTTCAATTTGGCGGGTAGCTGCACTTTGCTGCTCAGAAGCAGCGGCAATCTGATTCGTTCTATCGCGAATAACACTTACAATTTCAGTGATGCGCTCCAGCGCATGACTCGCATCATTCGCTTGTACTACAGCGGTATCGGCCTGATTAGTTCCTGCCGCCATCATCTCTACCGCCTCATGCGAACCGGACTGCAAACGCTCAATCATTTCGCGAATCTCAGTGGTAGATGTTTGAGTTTTGGAGGCAAGCGTACGCACTTCATCAGCTACTACCGCAAAGCCGCGCCCTTGCTCACCAGCGCGCGCTGCTTCAATTGCCGCATTTAAGGCAAGCAGATTCGTTTGTTCGGCAATACCGCGAATCACATCCAACACCGAGCCAATACTGACGGTTTCTTTGCGCAAACGATCAATCACATCCGCTGCGGTTTTAATGTCACCGGACAAGTGAGTAATTTGCCCCATGGTATTCACTACCAGCGTTTTACCCGAGGCAGCTGCGCTATCGGCCTGAGAGGATTTATCCGCAGTTTCAGTCACACTGATGGTGACATTTTGCACTACGCCAGCCATTTCTTTTACCGCGCCAACGATATGTTCAATCTCAGTTTGCTGAGTGCGAATTTCACGCTCGTTGTCGCGCGACATTTGCGACAGATGTACCGCGTTATCACTCACCTCACGTGCAGTCTGCGCAACGCTGGAAATAATCGATTGCAAACGCTCCACAAATTGATTGAAACAACGCGCCAATTCCGACACTTCATCATTACCGGTTACCGGCAATCGACGCGTTAAATCCCCCTCGCCCTGGGCGATATCACGCAGCGCGGTCACCACATCATTAACCGGGCGCACAATGCTTAATTGCACCGCATAAGCAAGTGACGCCGCCACCAAACTGATGACCAATATCAGGCCTAACGCCGAAAAAATCGCTGAGGTAATAATGGCATCGACCTCAGACATATCCACACGCAAACTGATCGCGCCTATATCCGCTCCATCAGCTTTAATACCTTCCGTAATAACCAATAACCTGCCATTGGTTTGAATACCAGTCGCACGCGGACCGCCTGACAATTCACGCGGAATTGTTTTTGAATCCGTATTTTTTTCGTACCAGGCGAACGGGGTTTTGTTGTTATAAACCACTGCACTCAACACCCGCGGACTTACCCGCAAAGCACCCAGCGAAGCGCCAACAGTCGCACTATCATCAAACGTCATAGCACCAATACTTGCTTCACCTAAAACTTGTGCCAAGGTGCGCGTATCCTCAATGATTGCCGCCTCGGTTGTTGCAATGCCCGAACGAACAGTAACTAACGTGGTTACAACAACAGCGGCGATACAGGTCAAGGTAACGCTGAGCAAAATCTTCCATTTAAGTGATAAATTTTTCACTTACACCTCGGTTTGAGACAAATAAAATAACGAAAAACAGTGTGTGATGCCGGTCACAATTTGCGCGCTAGATTAGCAGATGGTCGCTTAAATACATCTTTTATTATTCCATTATTAGAATGATGCGCAATAAATTTGCAGAAATTTAATTATTCTGGAATAAGGTGCAGTGATTTGAACAAAAACATGACGCTAACAAAACCCAACAACAAAAGAAGATTTAAATCGACAGAATCTTGGCGGCCAATCAATTGCGGTGTGCATAAGTTAACTGCACCAATCAAAAATCAACAACATTACCGCCCTAAAAATCGCGCTCCGCAACCCTGTGTGGCACCTAAATGACTATAGGCAGAGATAGCTATTTATGCAGAATATTTGCAGGTGAATTTAACTAAAAATTACACTTATGTACGCGCAACAAGCAGTAAAAAAAATCCACTCACCGTGCGGCGGAGAGTGGATTTTGTTAACGGAAAAACAAGAAGTAAACGCAGGTCGTCTACAACTAGTCAATCATCGATGGCTTGCCAAATACCGGCATGCCCTGCTCGTTCCAACGCAGAGGTTTTACAAAGGTATGGCGGTCAGGATTCCACAATGGATCGCCTTCTATCTCCGTATAAGTGCGCGCGTGATAAACCAACATCACCGTATCGCCATCTTCCGCGTAGGTGAAACTATTGTGGCCCGGGCCAAAAATTTTATTGGGGATATCCGAGCAGAGCACTGGCTCCTTCGATTTAATCCAGCTGGCAGGATCTAACAAATCGGCATTTTCATCCGCCCACAATAAACCCATCGCATAATTTTCATCGGTAGCGCTGGCAGAGTAGCTGATAAAAATGTTGCCATTGCGTTTTAATACTGAGGCGCCTTCGTTCACCCAAAAGCCGCGAATTTCCCACTCGAATTCCGGTTTGGTTAACATCACCGGCTCGCCTGCTAATTGCCAGGGGGTTTTCATCGGCGCGATATACAAATTGGAGTTGCCACGGATATTTACATCTTTTTGCGCCCACACATAATAGAGCACACTATTGTGGGTAAAGGTGGTCGCATCCAAACAAAAGGTATCTATACCGCTATCGATTTGGCCCATAAATTCCCACTCACCTTCAAGTGGATTTTCGTTTTTATTGCGCACGCAATACATGCGATGCTGAAACAAATCGAATTTAATTTCACGGCTGGGTGCTGCGGCAAAATATACATACCAGGCCGATTCGCCCGATTGTGGGTCTTGATTGAAATGAATTTCCGGCGCCCACAACAATTCACTGTAAGGCCCGGTTTTCGGTTTGTGCCATGCATCAACTGTGGGTGCCGCAGCTAATTCCGCAATAGTTTTAGCGCGACGTAATTCAATGCGGTCATACTGCGGCACAGAGGCGGTAAAATAATAATAGCCATCGGTATGTTTATAGATAAATGGATCGGCGCGCTGCGGGATCAGGGGTTTTAATAATTCACTCACAATTTCTCTCCAATATTTTTCAAAACGTAGTTCTTAGTGATCGACGCGTTTTTCATCGATCATAGTGCGATAGTAGTCATCTGAAATTTTATATTTAAACAAAATGAATCCTAAAAGCGCATGAAAGACACCCGGAATAATGGTGAGCATTAGCGCCAAACCATTCAGTGTTGCCGCGCTTTGCACTTCATTAGGAACATAGTTGAAATAGGCCAGCAATAGTCCGCCGGTCAAACCTGCCAAACCACCGCCCGCTTTTTGACAAAACGATATGCCGCCAAAAGATAAACCGGAGGCGCGCACACCGTCTTTAATCTCGCCGTAATCCACCGCCTCGGCGATCGCCGACCAAAATACCGGCGCGTGCAAATCCACCACAAACGACAGCAGGATGTACAGGATAAAGGCGAGCATTACATCGCCTGGTTGCACGGCGAAGTACATCGCAATCGAAATAATCAATACCGCAATCTGCGACCAGCGGAATAATTTAATTTTGCAAAAACGCTTGGTAATCCAGGTACTGGCCACCATCGCGACAATCGATGCGGCAATACCGGAACTAGCGAAATAACCGGCCAATTGTTCATCGC
This sequence comes from Cellvibrio sp. ATLC23, assembly GCF_057196725.1. Lineage (NCBI taxonomy): Bacteria > Pseudomonadati > Pseudomonadota > Gammaproteobacteria > Cellvibrionales > Cellvibrionaceae > Cellvibrio > Cellvibrio sp. ATLC23. Next base: position 4,139 of record NZ_JBXUOS010000003.1, read on the forward strand.
CTAAAAAATATTTAGCGTAATACAACGCAACGCTACCGCGAATTGCGTACCCCAAGGTTCCCAATACACAGGCCGCACACAGCAACAACCACTGATCATTTTTCAACAGGACTTTGAGCTGCACCAAAATGCTTTGCTGCTCCACGCGATGCTCAATACGCTCGCGTGTCGTGCCAAAACAAAATAGCATCAACACTACACCGCAAACAGACACCAGCGTCATAGCCAACTGATATCCCTTACCCAAATCACCGCCACCCCAGGCAGTGGCAAGTAACGGCACGGAAAAGACAATCGCGACATTGGCAATTTTTGCAAAAAACATACGATAGCCATTCGCCGACAAACGCTCTTTCGGGTCAGCCGTTAATACACCTATGTAGGAAATATAAGGAATGGCCACACCGGTAAACATTAACGTTGCAAATAAGTAAGTGGCGTAGGCCCAAACTAGCTTCATGTTGTAACTAAAATCAGGCGTAGTAAATAACAATACTATTGAAAAGCCATAGGGAATAGACAGATATAAAAACCAATGGCGGAAATTTCCCCAGCGGGTTTTTACGCGATCAGTAATGACCCCCATCAAGGGATCCGTAAAGGCATCGACAAAACGTGCAACGAGAAACAAGATGCCCATATCGACAGGATCAAGGCCAAACACATCGGTATAGTAAAACGACATAAAATAGAAAAGTGCCGCAACCATAACGTTAATGGCCATGTCGCCGGCACCAAACCCGACTTTTTCAACCACGCTTAATTTCTGTGACTGCATTATTATTTGACCTCGTATTTATATTTTTTTATGTGTAAAAAAAGCGGCATTACGCTATGAGTAAATGCCGCTTCCTTTATCTCTCACCGTTTTCGGTTTGTTCTTTCTTACTAACCTTTATTGCTAATCTTTCTTGCTGACTTTTATATTATTTTTTCTAACTGTTTTTAACGGGAGCTATAAAAAATAATCGTTTTCTACCGCGTGTACTAATAGCACATCAATTCCCGCCATACCTGCGCTTGCCGCTGCTTGCAAACCCAGTTTTGAATCTTCAAATACCACACATTGTTTTGGATCAACACCCAATAATTCTGCACAGCGCAAGAATGTGTCCGGTGCGGGTTTCGGATTTTGTACCTGATCAGCGCCTACAATGGCACTGACATATTTATCCAAGCCACAAATTTTCAAAATAGTTTCGGCTTCCTGTGTGTATGCACCTGTGCCAATCGCCATAGGTTTTATGCCGTGGTATTTCTGCGCCACTTCAAGAAGTGCAGTGGGCTTTACATACTTGTGCATATTGTCATGCACAACCTGCTCTTTAAAATCATTCATTTCATCGAGGCTGGCATCCACCTTGAGGTTGAATTTTTGCAACAGTATTTCAATAGTGCCTTTAGTGGGCACCCCTGCCAATGAACGCATCAAGGGGCGATCAATGGGAATACCGTATTTATTTAACATGGCGCTCCATGCAAACTCATGTAATTGGCCGCTATCTACCAGCGTGCCGTCCATATCAAAAATCAGTGCTGCGTAATGGTCGTACATCATTTACTCTCTTGTTTGCCATTGAAGGCAGAAATTAGAGCACAGATTCCGCTAAACCACACCCTGATTATGGGCGTGATAAATCACGCCCCTACAAATCGTCACTCCATTACATCGCGTTGCATTTATCGGGCATACATTGGGCGTGATAAATCACGCCCCTACAAACCGCGCAACCGTAGGGGCGCAATTTATTGCGCCCTATTTATTGCACCCTATTTATAGCGACCCATCTATTGCGCCCTGATTCATTACAGATGCAAACAGATTTAAGTCAAACGCCATCTTTCAAATGATAGTAAGCCGCGTTGTGGCGCAGTTCGGTTTTGAATGCGCGCACGGTGGTGTCTTCACCGATCACAACCGCTTCAATACCGGCCATTTCTGCATAGTCAACAATTTCATCTGCAGTGACACCTTGAGTGTAAGCACTGTGGTGCGCACCACCAGCTTGAATCCAGGCAGCAGCAGAAATTTCCAGGTTAGGGCGCGGTTCCCACAGGGCTTTAGCCACTGGCAACTTCGGCAATTCTTGCGGAGGATTTACTGTGTCAACTTCATTGATAATCACACGGAAACGGGTGCCTATATCGATCAAAGAAATACACAGCGCAGGGCCCGCTTTGCCGGTGAAAATCAAACGCGCAATGTCATTGCGGCAACCGATGGTGTGCAGGTGCACTTCCAATTTTGGTTTTGCCGCTGAAATACTTGGGCAAACTTCCAACATATGCGCGCCCAATACTTGGCCAACTGCACCAAAGTGATAGGTGTAGTCTTCCATAAAGGATGAACCACCCACGCGGCCTTTGGACATGACTTTACAGATGTGAACCATAGCGGCAGTTTTCCAATCGCCTTCACCGCCGTAACCAAAACCAGCCGCCATCAAACGTTGGGTTGCCAGACCCGGCAAGTTGGTTAAACCCGTCAGGTTTTCAAAGCAGTTGGTAAACGCACCAAACTCGCCATCAGTTAAAAATTTCAACATGCCCAGTTCCAAACGCGCTTCGTTTTTCAGCATTTGGTATTGATGCTCATCATCAAAAATACCCGGGTTTACATCGTATTCTTTTTTGTAGATTTCAATTTGCGCTGCAACTTGCTCATCGGTGACTGCATCAACCACTTTTTGCAAATCGCCCAAACCATAGGCATGAACTTCGTAACCAAATTTAATTTGCGCTGCAACTTTATCGCCATCGGTTACTGCCACTTGACGCATGTTGTCGCCAAAGCGCGCCACTTTCAGGTTTTGGCTGGCATACCAGCCCATTGCCACGCGGCACCAGCTGTCGATTTGTTTTTGTACGGATTCAGTTGCCCAGTGACCCACAACCACTTTGCGCTCTTGACGCAAACGCGTGCTCACATGACCAAACTCGCGGTCGCCGTGAGCCGACTGGTTGAGGTTCATAAAGTGCATGTTAATTTCTGCAAACGGCAGCTCTGCATTGAACTGGGTGTGCAAATGCATATAAGGCTTGCTCAATGCGCTTAACCCGGCGATCCACATTTTTGCGGGAGAGAAAGTGTGCATCCACAGAATCAAACCCACACAGTTGGGGTTGCTGTTAGCCGCTTGGCAGACCGCCAAAATTTCTTTCGGTGATTTAACCGTGTCTTGCGCAACAACCTTGATAGAAATGTTGGCAGACTCAGTTAAACCCGCTGCAATTTTTTGACTGTTCTCGGCGACTTGTTTTAATACGCCTGGACCATACAAATCTTGTGAACCGGTGACCAACCAGACTTCTTTATCGCCGTAGATTTTCATTTTGTTTTCCTCAGGAAATATTTTTTCAATTTTTGTGTCGGGTATCGCTGCGCTCCACCCAACCTACAATTTGCTACCGTAGGATGGGTGGAGTGCAACGATACCCATCAACGATATTGATCAGATTACTTTTGCCCGTAATAGGCATTTTTTCCGTGCTTGCGCAAATAATGTTTATCTACAATGCCCTGTTTTAACGGCGCAGTTTGTTGCTGTAAGGTTTTGGTTAAGTACGCCATGCGTGCAATTTCTTCCAGAATCACTGCGTGGTACACCGCATCCGCACCATTTTTACCCCAGGTAAAAGGCGCGTGACCGGCAACAATTACCATGGGTACTTCTGTTGGGCTGCGCGTTTTAAAACAATCGGTAATTTGCACACCGGTTTCTTCTTCGTAATCGCGTTCGATTTGTTCGTCGGTCATCACCGCTGTGCAAGGAATTTCGCCGTAGGCGTAATCTGCATGAGTGGTGCCGTAGCACGGAATCGCTTGCTGGGTTTGCGCCCAAGCAGTGGCATAAGTCGAATGAGTGTGAGTCACGCCACCGATACTTTCAAAATGACGATACAAATGGGTATGGGTTTTGGTGTCGGATGAAGGGCGCATCTTCCCTTCTACAATTTGGTTTTCCATATCCACGATCACAATATCGTCCGGCGTCATCACTTCATAAGCAACGCCGCTCGGTTTGATTGCAATCACACCTTTACTGCGATCAATTTGCGATACATTGCCCCAGGTATACACCACCAGATTGCGGCGGTTTAATTGCATATTGGCTTCGAAGACTTCGCGTTTTAATTCGATGTAGCTCATTAAGCCTTACCTCCAGCACTACCAACCTCAGCTTTTGATGCAGAGACAAATGCACCGAGTTTGAGGTACTTCTGATACAAGCCTTCATAATTTGCAGCAGCGGCAGCATTAGGCAGATAGGTTTTACACACGCTGGATGCCATCACTTTCTGCGCCGTTTCCACATTGGGATAAACGCCACCGGCAACCGCCGCAAAAATCGCCGCGCCCAGTGCACAGCTTTGTTCGCTCTCTAATACTTCGATCGGGCAGTTCCACACATCGGCACAGGTTTGCATGACAAAATCAGATTTTTTGGATATGCCGCCAATCGCTACTACCGAGTTGATCGCCACACCCTCCTGCTTAAATCGCTCAATAATAGCGCGCGCACCGTATGCAGTTGCTTCAACCAAAGCGCGAAAAATATGCGGCGCATCGCTGCCCATTTTTAATCCGGCAATCGCCATAGCAACCGATTGATCGGCATCCGGTGTGCGGCGGCCATTGACCCAGTCCAGCGCGGTAATACCCGTCTCACCAATCGCTAACTTGCTTGCGGCATTGCTTAATTCGATAAGCGTTTTATCTTCAATTTCTTGCGCGAGTTTTTGTTTGGTTTCTTCATCAAGCAGCGAAGAGTTTTGCAAAATATTGGCAACCGGCCAGTTCACCAGATTGCGGAACCATGCGTACAGATCGCCAAACGCAGACTGCCCTGCTTCCAAACCAACCAAGCCCGGTGTTACTGAACCATCAACCTGACCGCAAATTCCAGCGATGCATTTATCGCCAACATCCGCGTAAGTGGCGACGGTAATATCGCAAGTTGAGGTGCCCATAATTTTGGTGAGTACACCAGGTTTTACTTTGGCGGCGACGGCCCCCATATGGCAATCGAATGCAGAAAAACCTACCGGTGTATTAATTGGCAGACCAAGTTTGTCGGCCCATTTGGCAGTGAGGCCGCCACACACTTGATCAGAAGTAAAAGTTTCAGCCGGTAAACGATCGCGCAGACCATTTAATAAAGGATCGATACCCGCAAAAAAATCATTGGGTGGATAACCGCCCCAGCTTTCATGCCACATTAATTTGTGGCCTGTAGCGCAGCGCCCCATGCGCAATTGGCTCGGGTGGGTGGTGTCAGTCAAAACGGCTGACATCCAATCGCAATGCTCAACCCAGAGGTAGGCCGCTTTAGCAACGGCGGCATCTTCACGCAATACGTGCAGGGTTTTTGCCCAGAACCACTCGGACGAATAAATTCCACCCTCGTATTTCAAATAGTTCGTTGCTGATTTGTTAGCAGCCTCAGTAATTTCTTGTGCTTCTTTGATGGCTGTGTGGTCTTTCCACAAGACAAACATCGCATTCGGATTTTCAGCAAATTCCGGTTTTAGCGCGAGCGCCACACCTTCACGATCGACCGCCACCGGTGTAGAGCCAGTGGTATCAAAACTAATGCCGACAACTTGTTGTGCAGCGCCAGCGGGAGCCGCGCTCCACAAACCCCGCACCACTTGCTCAAGACTTTCCAAATAGTCGAGTGGATGCTGGCGAAATTGATCTTTCGCCGGAACGCAATACAAACCTTTTTTCCAGCGCGGGTAATACACCACATTGCTGGCCACTTCTTTACCAGTCAGGGCATCTACCAACAGAGCTCTGACAGAATCAGAACCATAGTCCAGCCCCAAGGCATAAGAGGTCATATATCCACCCATTTTTATACTATTGCCTCATTAGAGGATGTTAATATTGTATGACAATATTATTCAGATTAGAGAACCCCATGTCAATTGCTTTCACGGGGTTAAAGAGCGCCTGAACGTCTATTTCTTAGCGGGCTTTACAGCCTTGTTGGCCGTCACACCTTCGCTGGTCATGATGATACGTTTGATGGTGCCATCGGGGTTGTAGAACAACTCATCAATACTCACTGAACGGCGATATTGCCCGCCATCTGGACGCCCGGCTCCGGTGTGATAAATGAAGTAGTGTTTGCTGTTGAACTCGATAATCGCCTGATGATTGGTCGGCGTATTGCCCGCCACCTCATTCAAAATGCCCTTGTATTGCCAAGGCCCATTGATGCTCTTACTCATTGCGTAGCCGATTTTTTCGGGGAAACCCATGGCATAAGACAGGTAGAAGTTGTCTTTATGCTTATGGATCCAGATAGCTTCAGTGAAGTCGGGCAAACCTTTAATTTCCATAATCGGGCCGTCTAGCTCGATCATATTTTTCTTGAGCTTGGCGTAATAGGCCTTGCTATTACCCCAGAACAGATAGGCTTGGCCGTCATTGTCGATAAAAACGGAAGGATCTATATCGTCCCAATCGTTGGGTGTATCAGTCGTCATATCGTTAGTAATCAAAGCCTTGCCCAGTGCATCTTTAAAAGGCCCGAGCGGACTGTCGCCCACTGCGACCCCAATCGCAAAACCGGGCTTGGTGTCATTGTGGCGCGTGGTGATATACCAATAGAACTTGCCGTCGCGCTCAATAATCTGGCTCGCCCAGGCATCGCCTTTAGCCCATTTGAAATCTTTTACCCGCAGACGCGGACCATGGGATTCCCAATTGACCATGTCATCTGAGGAGTAGACCAACCAATCGTGCATCTCAAAAAATTTAGTGTTGTCTTTCGCTTCGTCATGCCCTGCATAGAGGTAGACCTTGCCGTTATGCACCATGGCCGCTGGGTCAGCGGTAAACACATCGGTAAAAATCGGGTTGGCGGCCTGCGCGCTTGCTGCAACAGCCGCTAAAGTCAGGACTAGGGGTTTGATTAAGCTTCGCATCTATACCTCTCTTATTCTCATCAACCAGCATATGCGCTGGGGTTGATTTATATTGATATTATAATACAATTAAATCAAGTCTTAACCGCGAAAAGTTTTATCAGTGTGTACCGATAGTGATGAATTATCCGTAAACCTGCGTAATTTGCATTGCTTCGGCCTAACGACACTCTTTATATTGTATGACTTTAAGAATAATTAACAGGCATGATGAGCACCGTGCCCAAATCTAACAAGTAGCACTACCCACGAGGACGCCCTATGAGAACCCTGTTTAAAACCCTCACGCTCGCCGCCGCTATCGGAATTAGCGCCACCGCCAATGCACTCACTGTGGGTTTCGCCCAAGTGGGTTCTGAATCCGGCTGGCGCACCAGCTTTTCTGAATCAGTAAAGGCAGAGGCGGAAAAACGCGGCATCACCCTGAAATTTTCTGATGCCCAGCAAAAACAGGAAAATCAAATTAAGGCGGTTCGAAGTTTTATTGCGCAGCGCGTGGATGCCATTTTAATTGCACCAGTAGTGGAAACCGGTTGGCAGCCGGTGTTGATGGAGGCCAAACGCGCGCGCATTCCAGTAGTGATTCTGGATCGCAACGTATCCGTTACCGATCAATCCCTCTACCTCACCCGTATCGCCCCGGATTTTGAATTGGAGGGCCAACGCGCAGCAAATTGGCTTACCGAAAAAACCCAAGGCAAGTGCTCGATTCTGGAACTGCAAGGCACTGTTGGATCAAGTGCTGCCATCGGCCGCATGAAGGGTTTTAACGAGACCATCGCAAAATTTCCGGAAACCAAAATTGTTCGCAGCCAAACTGCCGAATTTACCCGCTCTAAAGGTAAAGAGGTAATGGAAACCATGCTTAAGGCGGCCGGTGGCGGCAAAGACATTTGTGCAGTTTGGGCGCATAACGATGAAATGGCGCTGGGTGCAATTCAAGCTGTGCGCGAAGCGGGTTTGCAGCCGGGTAAAGATATTTTAATTGTATCGGTTGATGCAGTTGACGATGCGCTGAAAGCGATTGTCGCAGGCGATATTAATGTATCGGTAGAGTTAAGCCCGCATCTTGGTGGCCCTGCGTTTGATGTGATCAATGAATATCGCGACGGAAGAAAAGATTTCGATAAATGGATTCGTATGGGTGACGCGGTTTATACGCAGGAAAATGCGGCGGATGAATTGGCGAAGCGTGGTGCTAAATAATTTTTTGGCGCAAGGACACTAGCGAATAGGGTTGTGCGACTCGCCGTCAATACTTCCATGTAGGCTCGGGCACAGCATCCATGCTGTGCACGGTCGCCCAACCCTATTCGCTAGCATCCCGAAATAATGTGCTAATTCCTAAAACAAAGCGATTTTTAAAAATGAATACGACTCCTGTTTTACAACTCAAAGGAATCCACAAAATATTTCCCAGCGTCCACGCTTTAAAGGGTGTTGATTTCAATTTATACGCGGGAGAAATTCACGCATTACTTGGTGAAAATGGCGCGGGTAAATCAACACTGATCAAAGTGATGACCGGTGTTTACCAGCGCGATGGCGGTGAGATTTTATTAGAAGGAAAACCAATCATCCCCGGCAACACCGGCGACGCACAGGATCTCGGTATTAGCACTGTGTATCAGGAAGTAAACCTGTTGCCCAATCTCACGGTTGCGCAAAATATTTACCTCGGTCGCGAGCCCCGCCGTTTCGGTTTAATCAACTGGAATAAAGTGAATCGCGACGCGCAGGAATTATTAACAGGTTACGATCTGGATATAGACGTCACACTGCCTCTCTCACGTTACTCGATTGCGGTGCAGCAATTAATCGCCATCGCACGCGGCGTGGATATGTCTGCAAAAGTATTGATTCTGGATGAACCCACCGCGAGCCTCGATGCCGATGAAGTGCAATCACTGTTTCGTATCATGCGCGATTTAAAAGCGCGCGGCATAGGCATCGCGTTTGTGACGCACTTTCTCGATCAAGTCTATGCTGTGTGCGATCGCATTACCGTATTGCGCAGCGCGCAACTAGTCGGTGAATTTGAAACCGCCACCTTGTCGCGCAGTGAACTGATTGGCCATATGCTCGGCAAAGAGCTGGCCGAATTGGGCGAACACAAACCGCAAAGCAAATCCGAATGTGGCGATGCCTTGTTAGACGTTTCCGGAATCGCTCGCGCCGCTACTTTGTCGCCTACTGATATTCAAGTCTGCAAAGGTGAAGTGGTTGGCCTTGCCGGTTTACTCGGTTCCGGTCGCACGGAACTGTGCCGCTTGCTGTTTGGTGTTGATAAAAAACACGGCGGCACAGTGATGTTTAATGGCAAAGCCGTCAACTTTTCATCCCCGCGCGACGCAATTGATGCAGGCATAGGGCTATGCCCGGAAGACCGCAAACACGATGGCATTCTCGGCCAATTGTCTATTCGCGAAAACATGATTCTTGCCCGCCAGATCAAACAGGGGTGGTGGAAATTTATTTCGCGCAAAGAGCAGGAAGCTATCGCTAATCAATACGTAAAAGAATTGAGTATTGCGACCTCTGATATTGAAAAACCCATCGAACAATTAAGCGGCGGCAATCAACAAAAAGTGATTCTCGCGCGCTGGCTCGCAGCCAATCCATCGCTGTTAATTCTCGATGAACCTACGCGCGGAATTGATATTGGCGCTCACGCCGAAATTATTCGCTTGATCCGCAAACTGTGCGATCAAGGTTTGGCGCTAGTGGTTGCATCATCCGAATTGGAAGAATTGGTTGCCTTTAGCAGCAAAGTGATTGTATTGCGCGACCGCAATAAAGTTGCCGAGTTGGAAGGCAGCGATATTAATCCGCAACGCATTATGCAGGCGATTGCAGCGAGTTAAACAATAGTTAAATGGGAATCGTCATCCTCCGCAGTGGGGATCCATAAAAACAAAGAGAAGTTTATGAACCTAAGCAAAAATCCAAACTTGCGCCGCTATTTGTGGCCCTGCGCCGGTTTGCTGTTGTTATTGTTAATCAACGCCATCATCGCGCCGGAATTTTTTCATATTGAATTTAAAGACGGTCGTTTTTACGGCAGTGTCATTGATGTATTAAATCGCGCAGCACCGGTTGCGTTACTCGCCATAGGTATGGCGCTAGTGATTGCAACCGGCGGCGTAGATTTATCGGTTGGCTCGATCATGGCTATCGCCGGTGCTGCTAGCGCGTATTACATCACCAAGGGTGTTGATAACCTCGCGATTATTATCGGCGCCGGTTTGCTCGCCGGATTAATTGCCGGTGCAATCAACGGCTTTCTTGTCGGTTATATGAGCATCCAGCCCATTGTTGCCACATTAATTTTAATGGTTGCCGGGCGCGGCATTGCGCAATTAATGAATGAAGGTCAGATAGTCACGTTTGATCACGCGAGCTTTGCCTTTTTAGGCACCGGCGATTTTCTCGGTCTGCCCTTCCCCGTGGTGCTGGTAATTATCACTTTTATTATCGTGCAATTATTAACGCGCAAAACAGCGTTGGGTTTATACATTGAGGCGGTGGGTGCCAATCCATCGGCAAGCCATTACATGGGCTTGAATGCAAAAGCGATTAAAATGAGTGTATATTGTGTTGCGGGTTTGTGTGCAGCACTTGCCGGTATGATTGCCGCCGCTGACATTAAAGGTTCCGATGCTAACAATGCCGGTTTGTGGTTAGAACTGGATGCGATTCTCGCGGTAGTCATTGGTGGTGCATCACTAATGGGCGGACGCTTTTCGATTTTCCTCGCGGTGATTGGCGCGCTGATTATTCAAACGCTCAGCGTCACCATCATCCTCAGTGGCATTCCACCGAAATTTAATCTGCTGATCAAAGCCAGCGCGATTATTATCGTACTCCTAATGCAATCTCCTCGCTTTCAACAACAATTAAGCCAGTTAAATTTCTGGAGCAAAAAGAACAAGGAGATTAACCGTGCTTAATCCAAAATTTATTCCGCTCGCCGTCACCTGCTGTTTATTCTTTTTATTATTTGGCATTGGCGCCGTTCAATTTGAAGGCTTTGGTAGTTCGCGGGTATTGTTTAATTTGCTCAGCGATAATGCCTTTTTAATTATTGCCGCTGTTGGGATGACCTTTGTGATTCTATCGGGCGGCATCGATTTATCGGTCGGCGCAGTTATCGCATTAACTGGCGTAGTGTGCAGCGTATTAATCAGCCAATACCACTGGCATCCACTGGCGGTATTTCCCGTGGTATTAATTGGCGGCACAGCGTTTGGCGCAATCATGGGCGCGATTATTCACTACTACAAAATGCAACCGTTTATTGTCACACTCGCAGGAATGTTTTTTGCGCGCGGTTTGGCGAGTGTGATCAGCGAAGAGTCGATTCCCATCGAACACGAGTTTTACCATCAAGTAGCGGAGTTTGGTTTTATGCTCCCTGGCGATGCCTGGGTCGGCACCTCAACGATCATTTGTTTGTTGGTATTAGTCGCCGCAATTATCATCGCCCACTACACTCGCTTCGGCGGCCGCGTTTACGCCGTGGGTGGCGATGCAAATTCCGCTGCACTCATGGGTATTCCACTCGCACAAACCACCATTCGCATCTACGCCATCAGCGCCTTTCTCGCGACCCTCGCGGGCATCGTCTACTCCTTCTACACCTTCTCCGGCTATTCCCTCGCCGCCGTCGGCGTAGAGCTGGACGCAATCGCCGCAGTTGTTATAGGCGGCACACTATTAACCGGCGGCTACGGCTACATGTTCGGCACCCTCATGGGCGTGCTGATTATGGGTGTAGTACAAACCTATATTTCATTTGACGGAACGCTAAGCAGCTGGTGGACAAAAATTGTGATTGGATTATTACTCTTTTGTTTTATTGCATTACAGCAGTTGTTGGTGCGAAGTAAACCGAGATAATCATTTCAGGGCGGGATTCCTCACAACCCGCCCTGCTTCTTTTCACTCCTCGATTCCTTCTATTCCTCCCTTCTACCTCCGTTACAAATCACTGCACCTACCCAGAAGTTAGGCAAGATAATTGACTTCACCAAAGCAAAACAGGTAGTTTTGCGCAACTCCGTTTATAATGTTGTATCGATATCTCGCCAAGTCTATTTAGGAACAAATAGATCGCCACCGAACAAAGCTTTTCCTCATGAATCACTTTCAAACAGCGGAGAATAGCGTCGCTATACCACAAGGAACATATCACCATGCAATTAAATAAGCATGTTGGTCTCATGGCTGAATATAATCTAAGCATGAACCAGAAAGTTTACGCTGCGGCGGAAAAGTTATCCCCAGGTCAGCTGTATGAAAACTCTGATGCGTTTTTTGGTTCCGTATTTTGCACCCTGAATCATATTGCTGTTGGTGACGCTATATGGTTAAAACGACTGTCCACTACAATGCATTCACATACCGCGTTGGCACCAATTTGTGAGCTGCCAGTTCCAGAGTCGCTAGATTCAGTCCTTTTTGAAAGTCTTTCTGAATTAAAAGTTCGTCGTGACCTGCTCGATAACGCCTTTATAAATCTGGGAAAATCGATATCAGATGTGGAGCTGGCTTCATCCGTTAACTATAAAAACGTGAAAGGTGAATCATTTTCTAAAAATCTGTTTAGCTTATTAATGCATGTGTTTAATCATCAAACACACCATAGGGGTCAAGTTACTACATTGCTCTCACAGTTTGGTTTTGATTATGGAGCGACAGATCTTGTATTACTTATTCCAAACACATAGAAATCACGCAAATTAAAAGGAAACACAATGAAAGGAAGTTGCCTATGCGGCAGTATTGTTTATGAAGTAGAAGAGTTTGCTTCTGAAATAATGCACTGCGCCTGTAAAACTTGCAGAAAAGCACACGCCGCTGCTTTCAATACTGCTGCTGCGGTTGAAACAAGCAAATTCAAATGGCTCAACGGTGAGGACTTATTAAAATTCTATGAATCCTCACCCGGAAAATATAGGTATTTTTGCGGAAATTGCGGAAGCCAGCTTATTAAGAAAATCGAGGGCAGGAATCAAATAGTTCTGAGAGTAGGAACACTGGATGATGACCCACAAAAAATCCCGCAGACTTTTATATGGGCATCACATTCAGTTCCTTGGCTATCTCACGAAACACAACTTAAAGTATTTTCGGAGAGCGAAATAAAATAGATCTCCAACACTTGCTGCGGCAAAAAACTACACTTACCGTTAAAAAATAGAACTACTATTAACTACGCCCTAAGGAAGTTTCCGCTGATGTACCAACTATTCTATTACCCCGCAACGCCAGTTTCGCACCGCATATGCTGCTGGCGGAAATGCAATTGGATTATGAGTTGGTTCTGGTTGATAGGAAAACCGAGGCTCAGAAAAATCCAGAGTATTTAAAACTCAATCCCACCGGCAGAATTCCCACCTTGGTTTTTAATAGCGAGGCGATTTATGAAAGTGCAGCTATCTGTCTATTTTTGTGTGAACAGCACCCTGAAAAAAACCTGATGCCCGCGCTAGGTACAATTGCGCGGGCAAAATTTTACCAGTGGTTATTTTATTTAAATGCATCATTGCAACCGGAACTGATGGTGTATTTTTATCCGCAAAAACATACCTGCGATGAATCGGGTAACGCAGCGATAAAACAAGCGCAGCAACAGCGTATTGAAGAAATGCTTTCGCTGCTCGATAACGAACTGGAAAATAAAAAATATTTATTGGGCAACAACATTAGCGCCTGCGATTTTGTATTGTTTATGTTGTTGCATTGGGGCAGCGGATTGGATCGGCCACCGCTATCATTCCCGCATTTAGGCCGATTTTTACATGACATGGCCAAGCGAAAATCGGTAAGACAAGTTTGTACGGCAGAAGGAACTTCGCTGGATAGTTATCAATAAAAAAGGCATTTATCCACTTTTTTCGCCATGTTAGATTCCCCCCAGCGTAGGCCTGGTGGACTCATACGCAGCACTCAGCAACGAGCATTAGCCCCGGCACTTAATTGGGCAAGTTACCCTTTGTGACCTATACTCTGATTTTATCTCCACTCCTCCCACATATTTAACAGTCGACCGGACAAAGTAATGACTTCAGATAAACACTGCGGCCCTCAGGGTTGTGTGGAATGTACCAATGGCGAAGGGTTGGACTTTGAATTCACCATGGCGTTTCAACCCATTGTTAACGTCAATACCCAGAAGATTTTTGCCCATGAGGCGTTAGTCAGAGGCCTTAATAATGAAGGTGCTGGCCATGTTTTCAGCCATGTAAATGACGGTAATCGCTATAGATTTGATCAGGCATGCCGAACCACCGCAATTAAATTGGCGGCCGAGCTTGGTATGAAACCGCTTCTGAGTATTAATTTTATGCCTAACGCGGTTTATCGCCCTGAATTGTGTATTCGCACCACCCTATCCGCTGCCGAACGGTACGGATTTCCAATAGAGCAAATTATTTTTGAAATTACCGAAAGCGAAAAAGTAGAAGACCTTGGCCATCTACGTGAAATTGTTGAGTACTACCACAAACGCGGCTTTAAAACGGCAATCGATGATTTTGGTGCAGGCTATTCAGGCTTAAACCTACTTGCTGAAATTCAAACGGATATCATCAAACTGGATATGGCGCTGATTCGCAACATTGATACGCGCAGAGCCAACCAGGCTATTGTAAAAGGCATTATTCAAGTATGTGAAGATTTGGGTTCCGTCGTCATCGCCGAAGGAGTTGAAACCTACGAAGAACTCACCGCGCTACGCTCTTTAGGGATCGAATTGATACAGGGATTCTACCTTGCCAAACCCAGCTTTCAATCACTTGCAGAAATTTCACCTGGTGCAATTATATCCCCCGAAAATTAATGATAGTTTTTCACGACATAAAAAATATCACACTGGCAATTTAAATCTTATCGGACAGCGCCATTTTTCTGCGTGTCTGAGGCTAGCTAAACGTCATACTCCTGAAGAGGGTATGCTGGTATCAAACCATTAAAAAAAACAAAACTTAGTATAACCACCCACTACAGCGGCACGGACTGGATGTTATTTGCAAAGAGCTAGAGACTTTTCCATAAAGGAGAGCTGGTTGAAATTTTTTGCACACTTATGTTGCGTTATTAGTGGTTTACTATTAGCGCTCCTTAGCCATGCCGGTAATACTATTACCGCCGCAGTGGACGAGGACATTATTGCGGACTACCAATTATTTGTCGGCGAGCGCGACCCACTATCCATTAATTATTATGGCGGCTTGGGTGCGCGCCGCGATGTGATTGAAATTGTGCTGCTGCAACAAGCGTTACACCTGGGGGGATTTGAAGGGAAAGTGGTGCTGCGCCCGGAAAATAGTTATTTGCGGGTTTTAAAATTAATTCAAGATGGCCATGTACCACTTTCCGGCGCACTGATGTGGCGCGATGATATAAAGCCCTATACCAACGCGTTATTCAAAACCCAAGCGCTGGTGCATGAAGGTGAATTTATTGCCGGACTTTATACTCGCGCAAGCAACACTCGCGCCCTTGCTGCGACAACACCGGAACAAATTCAGCACCTAAGCGCCGCGTCTAACGATCACTGGCAAGCTGATATCGCGACACTAAAATCACTGGGAATTAAAAAAATTTATTACGCAACTTATTGGGTACAAATAGTGCGCATGGTAGTTGCTGGCCGCGCCGACATAACGTTGGCACCGTTTCAAAGTAATCCCGACATGAAAGTGCAAGTCGATAATCTGGAACTAATTCCGATCCCTGGTGTAAAAGTTACCCTGCCCGGCAGCCGCCATTGGCCCGTCAGTAAAAAACACCCGCGCGGACAGGAAATATTTGCTGCATTGGAAAAAGGTATAGCGCTGCTGGAGCAACAAAATATTATTCAGCGCGCCTACGAAGAGTGTGGTTTTTTTCATCCACAGGTAAAAACCTGGACTTTATTAAATGCTTCCGAGAATTCCCCGCAACTAAAACCTCAGTCTACGTCCTCCTCCAGCAATTCATTACACATTAATCCTTAACAAGATCGTACCGGCTAGTTATTCTTATCACATTCATTTTTCCGATAAGAATGCTTATGCCCGCCAGTATCGAAGCCTTAATCAATGGACTTTATCGCAGCGAATCGCGCCGTGTACTGGCGACCTTGATTCGCCTGTTAAAAGATTTTGATCTCGCCGAAGAAGCCATGCACGATGCCTTTGCCGCTGCTCTGCAACAGTGGCCGCAAGACGGCGTGCCGCATAATCCACGCGCATGGTTAGTCTCTACTGGCCGCTTTAAAGCGATTGATCAGATTCGGCGCCGCGCCAAATTTCATGTTTCATTGGAAGATATTGCGGAGCAACTGGAAGAAGAAATTCAAGAACAGGAGGATGATTCTGCAAGCCATCTTGAAGACGACCAGTTGCGTTTAATCTTCACCTGCTGCCACCCGAGCCTTGCGCCGGAAGCGCAAATGGCACTCACCTTGCGTGAGATTTGCGGGCTAACAACCGAAGCAATTGCGCGCGCCTTTTTAACCTCACCCAGCACACTTGCGCAGCGCATAGTGCGCGCCAAAAATAAAATTCGCACCGCAAATATTCCCTATGAAATTCCCCCACGCGCCGAATTGCCTGAGCGCTTAGACGCTGTATTACACGTAATTTATTTGGTCTTCAACGAGGGCTATTCCGCATCATCCGGCGCGGTATTGATCCGTCAGGAATTAACTCAGGAGGCAATTCGTTTGGGGCGCCTGCTGGCCGATTTATTGCCCGAACCGGAAGTGCTTGGTCTGCTCGCATTAATGTTAATTCAAGATTCACGGCGCCATGCGCGCAGCGATAACAACGGCGATTTAATTCGCCTGGAAGACCAAGACCGACACCAATGGGATCGCGCACAAATTGCAGAAGGCAGCGCCTTAATTCAACGTGCGCTGAGCGCTGGGCACGTGGATATTTACTGTCTGCAAGCAGCAATTGCCGCACTGCATGCCACCGCGCCCAGCTTTGCCGAAACCGATTGGGCAGAAATTTGCGGCTTCTACGAATTATTATTGTTGCGCAACCCCTCCCCTATTATTCAACTCAACCGCGCAGTGGCCATCGCCATGCGCGATGGCCCAGCCGCTGGTTTAACTCTGCTCGACCAATTAGTTGCACAGCAACAACTGATCGATTATTACTTGCTCCATGCCGCGCGCGCAGATTTGTTAGCGCAATTAGGGGAACTTGAGCGCGCTACCGCTGCCTACACTAAGGCACTGGAGTTAACCGAGCAGGAACCGGAGCGTCGGTTTTTGCAGAAACAAATGAGCCGCTTGCACCGCTAGTGTAATTGCGCCTTTTAAGTAAACCTGGCCGGTACTTTTAAGTTTCACCTAAGTATAGATCGATATCATCCACAGCAGTGCCTGTTACAGACGTCGCACCTTATTGCTATGGGTAATCACTTGTGTATAACACCTCTACGCTATTGCTTGAAATAGCCCCCTACGCCACATGTTGCATTCTATTGCTGATCACTGTTGCTACCGTGTATTTGCGCAGCACCATACTCCGCTACACTGAAAAAAACCTGCCACACAACTTTATGGAGTTTAAACTCCATGAAGAATACCAAGAAGACACCACAAGCCTCGCACTCTATCGTTACATTACGTCTAACGCCTTTGCTCAGAGCAACGATCCACGTTTTATCGCGCTATGTAGACGCTATATCCGCTGGGGGCAATTATTTATTGTGTTTTTTGTCCTCGCTATTATCGATATAAATGTTATCGCTCGTTTGTTATCGCTAAGCTAAAGTACTTACCTATAGCAACTAATTAGCGTTTTATCTCGGAGTTAATTCATGCGGGTGTTATTGATCGAAGATGATCAAATGATTGGCGAATCCGTTGCTGAAAGCCTGAAAGATTCAGGTTACGCGGTTGACTGGGTAAAAGATGGCGATGCCGGAATACATGCAATTGCCAGCCAACAATACGATCTCTTGTTATTGGATTTGGGACTGCCGCGCAAAGATGGCATTAGCGTATTGCGCAGTATCCGCCAGCAACACTATCCCCTGCCAGTCATTGTATTAACCGCACGCGATGCGCTGGAAGATCGCATTGCAGGATTGGATGCAGGCGCCGATGACTATCTGGTTAAACCCTTTGCCCTTGGCGAATTAAATGCACGTATGCGCGCCGTTTTGCGCCGCCAAGCCAATAGCGCTGGCCCACTGTTGGGCAATGGCATTATCTCATTAGACCCTGTCACACGTGAGGCATGCCTCACCGATGCAACTCCACTGCGTTTATCTGCCCGTGAATTTGCCCTGCTGCAAGCATTGCTGGTGCGCCCCGGTGCGATTTTATCGCGCGCCGAGTTGGAAGAAAAAATATATGCTTGGGGCGATGAAGTAGAAAGTAATGCAATCGAATTTTTTATTCATGCATTACGCAAAAAATTTGGCAGTGACATCATAAAAAATGTGCGGGGGTTAGGGTGGATGGTCGCAAAAGCAAACTAAGCGATTCGCTGCAATTTCGCTTATCAGTTGGTATGGCCAGCGCCATTTTAGCCATGGCGTTAGTGGCGGGATTATTTTCCTACTGGTGGGCATTTGAAGAGGCGATTGAACTGCAAGACGAACAACTGATTCGGCTGTCGGCATTAGTTAATCATCAGCGCATTGTGCAGCCAGCGGCGAATACACCCATTGAAGTTTCAAGCGCTGACCCTGAATCCCATTTTGTGGTGCAGTGGTTAGACAGTACGCCAGAACAAGGCGTCATTGAATTACCCGGCCTTCCAGCAGACTTACCCGAAGGATTACAAACACGATTAGTAGAAAATACCAGTTGGCGCTTGCTGGTAAAAACATTTCAGAATGGTGCCCGTATTGTGGTGGGGCAGCAAACGGAAGTGCGCGATGAGCTCGCGCGCAACAGCGCACTCAACACCCTGATCCCGCTGTTTATATTAATCCCACTCTTATTGCTCTGGGTTGGCTATTTAATTCGGCAGGTATTTGCACCATTAAAAAAAATGGCACTGCAACTCGATCAGAGCACAGACAACAATTTAACCTCACTGCCCGAAACCGATCTCGCGACAGAAATTTCACCCTTTGTCGGTGCGATTAATCATCTATTAACACGCGTGCGCGATTCCATCGCCCAGCAGCGACAATTTGTTCGCGATGCCGCCCACGAACTCCGCTCACCGCTCACTGCTATTTCACTGCAAGCCGAGCGCTTGGTTGAGCTCAGTTCAGGCCAAGACAATATTCACCAGCGATTAATTAATTTGCATCGCGCCACCGAGCGAACCCGCATTCTGATCGAACAGCTCTTAACTATGGCGCGGGCGCAAGATAAACACATCAGCGTCAACAGCCAGCTATCGGTAAAAGCATTACTGCGCGAACTACTGGAAGATTTATTGCCCTTGGCAGCGGTGAAAAAAATTGACATTGCCGTGATTGGCAATGACGTTCAGGTATATAGCCAGGCGATTGATTTGCAAATTCTGCTTAAAAATTTGATTGAAAATGCCATTCACTACACGCCAGCGCAGGGGCATATTGAAATTGTATTAAGCGAGAACAATCATTGCGCCGAAGTACTGGTGCGCGACTCAGGGCCAGGTATTGCAATTGCCGATCAAACACGGGTTTTTGATCCTTTTTATCGCGTGTTAGGTAATGACCAACCCGGCTCCGGTCTTGGCCTTTCTATTGTGCGCACCATTGCCAACCGCTTAAATTTAAAGGTAAGGCTGTACAACAATGATGCCGCAGAACAAACCGGCCTGTGTGTGCAAGTCACCTTTCCCGCGCAGCTGTTAAAGCCTTAATAACCCACCGGGGTTACAAGGCTTTTTTACAACTGCGTACTATATCCAGATCCGCAGCGTACACCTGGGTTTGCACATTCAACAAGCCCAGCACAGTATGAAATAAATTGTCATGGGAGTAATCATTGCTGGTGAGATTGGCCAAACACTGCTGGTCAATATGATTGGCCATTTTATAACCCACCGATAACCACATAAAAAACGGAACCTGTTTTTGTTCTTTTGGCGCGATTGAATAGGGCATACCGTGCAGATACAAATGGTTTTCGCCCAGCGACTCGCCGTGATCCGATAGATAAATCAACGCCGTGTTGTAGTCTTCACTGTTGCGTTTTAACCACTCAATAGTTTGATTGAGAAAATAATCGGTATAGCGAATCGTATTATCAAACGCATTCACCACTTCTGCTTGACTGCAGTGCTGCAACTGATTGGTTTTACACACAGGTGTGAAATAGGTTTTGTGTTGCGGATAGCGGTTGTAGTAATCCGGCCCATGGCTTCCCTTTTGATGCAACACAATGACTTTACTGCCTTTAGTAGCGGCAATTTTTTCATGCAATTGCTGCAATAGAATCTCATCAAAACATTCGCGCTCATTACACAAGTCAGGCACTTGCAAGTGTTGCATGTCTTCATAGGCAACACGATCGCACGCGCCTTTACAACTGGAATTATTATCCCGCCACAACACCCACAGTCCCGCATGTTTTAGCACATCCAACAACCCTTCTTGCGTTTTGGCTTTTGCATCGGAATAGTCGCGGCGCACAAGTGCGGAGAACATACAGGGAACGGATACCGCAGTTTCAGTGCCGCAGGAGCTAACTCGTTTGAAGTTAATAATATTCTGCTGTGCAATCAGCGGCGTGGTATCGCGCTTATAACCATTGATAGCAAAATGGTCGGCGCGCGCCGTTTCGCCCACCACTAAAATAAACAAGGTAGGTTTTGCTTGTGCTTTTCCAAATGGACTCAGCGCTGCGTCCTGCCCAATCGGTTTCACCTCGATGGGATGATTACTAGTGGTTGCGTAAGATAACCCCGCATAAATTACATTGAGCGGATTGGCCATTTGGCGGATATTTTTATGGTTGCGAAAAAACGACGCATAGTCCATTGACATACTTATGATTAGTGCCAAGCAACCGATAAAAGTGAGCAGAATAAATTTAACTTTACGCCAAAGCTCCAACTTCACACTGCCAAACTTCACCTTTACTTTTAACAGCAATAACGATGGCAACACACCCAAAGCAAACCAATAGAGCAAGAGCCTGCCGCTCAATAGCCCCATGGATTCAGCCATATCGGTTTCCATCACATTCTGAATCATCATGCGATGTATCACTACGCCATAGGCATCCATAAAATAGGCAACACTGGCGGCAACAAAAAACAACAGCGACAACACCGGCTTAAACACATAGGGCAGCGCGATAAAAGACAACACCAGCGAGGTAAGTAAGCAGAGCACCAAACTCACATTGGCAACAAATAAAATACCTTTCACGCTGGCGACATTCACCAAACCGAAGATTGCCTCAAAAAATGTAGCGTTGTAAAACACTACAAACAAGAGAGCCGACAAAAGCGAAATAGTGTTTGCACTAAACTCTACTTCATTGTGTTCAACACGAGCAGCGGCAGAAACAGTTATAGACATACCAAGGCCTCCTCAATTTTAGTTTTCGCGGATGCCTTGAAAAAAATAAAGTAGAGCAAGAGTGAATAAAACCAACAGATTGCCAGCGCCCAGAGATCGTGTGAGAGAAAATGTGCGCCGCGCAATTGTTGCGCCAGACCAAAGATAAAACCCACCAACAATGGCAGGATCAAGCCAAAGCGGCGCAAAGGCGATTGATAATGCATACCAAAAAAATAAGCAGCAACCCAGGCGTATCCCGCACTCGCATGCCCGGCGGGAAAACAGCCTTCACCATTGCGCAACAACAACTGATCGATCACATTGCTATAAAGAAGATCGCCACCATAGCGCGAAAATTCCCAAGGGCATGACACTGCAAGTAGCGACTTCAAAGCGCTGATTAACAAACTTCCGCCCGCAGCCGCCAAAAATAAATAGAGCAAGGGTTTTTGATGGGGGCGCAAAAAACGAGTGAAGTGCGAGGCGATAACGAGAGACAACAAGATTAAAGCAAGCAATAGTGAGAGCGCGCGACCACCCTTATGAAAAAAGGTTTCAGCCAGCCAAGCATTTTTTACCGCCCAGCTATTGCCCTGTATGGCGTAAAAAAAATCTGCCAGGCGACGATCCAAATCCCCCACAACAATAACAATTGAAACAATAACCAATGCCGTTAAGGGATAAATAAAATGAGTGGTCAGCAGGTTGTTGCGAAGTTGGGGCATAAATAGAATCATCCTGAGTGAAAGCGATGATCCTAAAATAGAAAACTTAGCTCTCCCTTAAATTCCCCCAATCTATGCCGACAAATGCAATCTAAAATTACAACTGCACATCCTTACTGAATAGATCCTGTAATTCTTTACGGCTTTGTTTCACCAGTAGCGCCAATTCTTTTGGGTCTTTACTTATCGCAATGGCCGCGTGCAACAAACCCATATCGTGTTCGCGAAATATATCGATAGCATGTTGGGATTGCCCCTCGGTGTAGCCCACTTCGGTGAGCGCGCGTGCTGCCGCACTGAGACTGGATTCGTAAATCTCGCGAATAGGATTCTCCACTCCTAACTCCGCCAACTGATACGCGTGGGCGCGGTCGCGGGCACGCACAATGAGGGTAATGTGTGGAAAGTGCGCCTTCACTAATTTGGTAATGGCGAGTGAGGCATCGATATTCACCAAGGCGATCACTAATACTTTGGCATCGCGAATGCCCGCCGCTTCTAATAATTCAAGGCGAGTCGCATCGCCGTAATAACTTTGCACACCGTAATTTTTTAGAAACTCGATATGGTCAGGATTCTTATCCAAGGCGTTAAAAGGAATATTTCCCGCGGTAAGAATGCGACCGATAATTTGCCCGAAACGCCCAAATCCGGCAATGATCACTTCCGCTTTTTGTGCCTCCGGCTGTTCTAATTCCTGCAATGAAAAGGCAGTTTGTGCTGCCTCTTTACGCGCCCTTTTCTTCAGCGAGCCTTTATGTGCAATTAACTTATGCAGTATCACCAATGGGCTTGTTAGCGCCATCGAAATACCCACCACCAACACCACATAACTGGCAATATCATCGGGAATAAAGTGCGATTGCCCGGCAGTAGCCATCACCACAAACGCAAATTCACCACCCTGCGCCAACATAATCCCCACCAGCATGCCGTCTTTTATCGGGTGCTGGCGCAAGCGCAATATCAACGCAATTACGGCTATTTTTATCAGCATTAATACCAATGCCAGCGCGATAATTAATAACGGCTCGGCAAACAATAAACGCAAATTTAATGACATACCCACGGCGATAAAAAATAAACCGAGCAACAAGCCTTTGAAGGGTTCAATATCCGCCGCCAACTGATGGCGAAAGCTGGACTGCGCCAACAGCATGCCTGCCAGAAAAGCCCCCATACTCATGGAGTAACCCACCATCTGCATTAAGTAGGCAACACTCAACACTATTAATAACCCCGCCGCAGTAAGAATTTCACGGCTGCCATATTTGGCCACCACTTGTAATAGCGGATTGAAAATGCGCGCGCCAGCTAAGAGTAAAAATGCCACAGTGCATAGGCCCACCCACCAAGGTACCGGGTGCGCTGCATTCGCCGAGGGCGACCAAGTGGCCAGCAGTAATAAAATAGGAATGACCGCAAGATCTTGCAGTAATAGAATCGAAAAACCTTTGCGTCCAATACGCGAGCCCATCACCTTGTGCTCTTCCATTAATGGCACTGCAAACGCAGTAGATGAAAGTGCAAGCGCAAGGCCAATCATAAAACCCTGCTGCCAGGTCAATTCAACCAATAGCGCGAGTAGCCCCGCAATCGCCATGGCGGTTAATAACATTTGGGCGCCGCCGAGCAGCCCCACATCAAAACGCATTTTCCACAATTGCTGCGGGTTTAACTCCAAACCAATTACAAACAGCAATAACACCACACCCAACTCAGAAAACTGAAATGCCGCTTCCGGTTGATAAATCAGCCCCAGTTCGTAGGGGCCAATAATCGCCCCCGCCACCAGATACCCCAAAATCGCACCCAACCCCAAGCGCCGAAACAGCGGCACGGCGATGGTCGCCGCCAGTAAATAATAAATCGCGTGCAGTAGTGTTTCGTGATGTTCCATTAGATTGTCTCTCGCGTTGAAGTATCTTCTTACTGTCAACAATACCCTTACACATTGCACCCTGCCAGTACTTAGCGCGTTGAACACCAAGTAAAAATTCTGGCGATTCCGCCAGAATTTTTACTTCAATGAAATCAATAACGACCCACACTAACCTCGTAGCTGCCGAGATTGTCGCTACTCTCCGCCAGCGCAGTTTTATCGTTAACAGCAAAAAATAACTCGCCCGCGCGGTCTGCTGTTAATAGATAACTTTCACCGGCAACCATCCAACGTCCGTGAGGCCCAATTTTTACCAATAACGCACCTAAATATGCACCAGGAAATAAACATAGCTGCCCGCAGGACTCAGTACCTCTGGGCGAAGAAAGCGGATAACCCGCATTGGCAGGCCATACATTAACGCGCCCTGCAGCTTTGATTATGACGCGCTGACCAGCAACCACTGAAATATTGGATGCAGTACTGAAGCTTGTCCCTCTTACAACAAAACGTTTCGGCTCATAAAAACCTATAACATCATGAAATTTACGGGAGCTTTTAGTTACACGATAGTAGGCTGTCGCAGTGTGAGCATCATCATTAAATTGTTGAACGGTAATTGTTAACTCATTAACCCCTTCAACAAATGGAGAATAATCCAAGCTCTTGCACAACAATACTCGCTCATTCACTGCAGTCACCCAGTGCTCCTGTATACACTCGTGAAACCAAGCGCTCACATCAGCACTTTGATTGATGACTGCCTTTATTTTCAAAGCAGATGGCCCCCGCTGTGGCGCTAGCGCGGGAGACGGGTAAGGTGATGGATAGACTGGCTCAAAATCCGGGCGGGTTAGCGGTAGCTGAACATTCTGTGGAAGATAGACTGCAATATCAAACTTCTGCGCCTCCAATACATCTGCGACCATAGGCTCTATCCTCAAACCGATATATTCCTCTGGGCTTTGCTGTGCCAACAAATGGCTGCTGAAGGTTAAACCTGCAACAACGTTAAGCAAAGAAAATATTCTCTTAAAAGTCATACTTATATCCTATTAGTTATCCAGTCAATTATTGAGCAATTCGATAATCCAAACATTCTCTCCTTGCCCCGCTACTCTCTTATGAATTAGCGCCATTCTTAGGGCGGCATTAACATAGAGAACTTCATTTTAGCGGTGAATTCTTTTGGCGCATAACGTATTTAAGCTCTGCACTCGGCTCACTCATCGATGAGAGGGATAGACCTCAATAAATATTTACGATTTTCTTTTCGAGGCTGTCGATTTTCCGCGCCCCCACTCGACTAGACAGTGAAAGCAACCTATCCATTAATATACATCCCCATAAATAAGGAGACTGTTATGACTCATTACATCGATGGTTTTTTATTACCTATCACTCCAGAAAAATTGCCGGAATATCAGAAAATGGCTGATTTATCCGGTTCAGTTTGGAAAGAATACGGTGCTATCGCCTATTGGGAATGTGTGGGCGATGATTTGGACATTCAGGATATGACCTCTTTTCGCACTATGGCAGGCTGTAGAGACAATGAAACCGTGGTGCTCGCCTGGATTGTTTATCCTTCGCGAGAAGAGCGCGACCGCATTAATGCTCTGGTGATGGCTGACCCGCGCCTGGCCGATATGTGCAGCAAAGACAATCCACCATTCGATTTCAAACGCATGGCTTATGGCGGTTTTAAAGAACTTGTGCGCCACGAATAATCATTCAAACTTCATATTGTAAAACGACTGAGATTAAGGAATCCGATTATGTCCACCCAAGTATTTATCAACTTCCCGGTAAAAGATTTGGAAAAATCCAAAGCGTTTTTTGCACAGCTGGGTTATACGTTCAATCCACAATTTACCGATGAAAATGCCGCTTGCATGGTGATTAGCGACACGATTTATTCCATGCTATTAACGGAACCTTTTTTCCAAGGTTTCACATCCAAAACTATTGCCGATGCCCACACCAGCAAAGAAGTATTAATTTGCCTTTCGTGTGAGAGCCGTGCGCAAGTAGATGAGATGGTGAAAAAAGCAATCGCAGCAGGCGGCAAGGCGGCGCCTGCAGAACCTATCGATCACGGCTTTATGTACTATCACGGCTTTGAGGATCTTGATGGGCACAACTGGGAAATCATGTATATGGACCCCAGTCACGTTCAACAATAAATGACACAGGAATTTTTATGAAATATCTCTGTTTGGTTTTTTACGATGAAAACATTATTAACAGTATGACTTCCAGCGAATGGCAAGCGCTGAACCATGAATGTGTGGCCTGCGGTGAAGGATTGCGTGCGAGCGGAAAAATGATTGGCGGCAATGCACTGCACCCTTCAGTAACCGCGACCAGCTTACGTATTCGCGAGGGCAAGCCGCTGATTACCGATGGCCCGTTTGCCGAAACTAAAGAGCAATTGGCCGGTTACTACATGTTGGACGCACGGGATTTAAACGAAGCCATTCAACTCGCGAGCAAAATTCCACCCGCGCGTTTTGGCACAATTGAGATTCGACCCATCCGCGAATTGGACCCTGAAAAAGATGAACGATTCCAACAGCACTTTGCTTGAACCCGATGCCAGCGCCGTTTTGTCACCGCATTTTGTAACAGCAGGCCCGTTATTGATTGCCGGTTTACGCGAGCCACTCGATGCAAATGCCGCGCAAAAAATCCCGCAACTTTGGCAGGAACTAGTCGCCTGTTGGGATGACATTCCACAGCGTGTTGGCGCTGCAGATTATGGTTTGTGCATTCGGCTTAACGATCATGAGTACTATTATATGGCCGGCTGTTCCGTGTGGGATTTTACTGGGCTACCGGAAAAATTCAGTCCATTTATTATTCCCTCGCAAACCTACGCGGTATTTAACCATGTAGGTTCGGTACAGTTTATTTGCAAGACTGTTGAGGCCATTTTTGACCAGTGGTTGCCACGATCAGCTTATCTACATCAGGCACCGAGAGAAAATGCGCTGCATTTTTTTGAGCGCTATGGCGAACAATTTGACCCAATCACTGGCGAGGGAGATATTGAAATATGGCTACCCGTTATTCCTAATCGACTAATTTAATTAAAAAAACGGAGAGCCTAAACTCTCCGTTTTTACTACCGAGCTAACCGTATTATTGCAACCGGGTTTTAGACTTGTCAGTTTCCGGGCTTGAATTAAGCGACACAATACGTGTTTTGCTGATTTTATGGCGATAAATTTCACGCAAGTATTTGATCGCTTTTTTCACGCTGTCGCGCGACAGGCGAATATCGTTGATCGAGCAAAACTTGTCGGCATCATTGATTAACTCGCGGTACTTTTTCTCGTACATGGGTTTAATTGCATACCAGTTAGTATCGAGAATTTTTGCCGGGTTCTCATACTCATTGAGCATTTTATCCACCAGTTTTTCATCAAATTCATCTGCGCGAATAAAATCCAACATTGCCGCATCTAGCTGCTCATCAAAGCGGTAAGGGTCTTTGGCAAAACAGCGCTTGATAAAGGCGACAATCAAGGTAAGAAAGTCATCACTCAAACAGGGGCTTTTTACAATCAGCGTAGTCAGCGAGATATTAGCCGAGGCGCCGATCACCAGAGCGTAGCGCTTCAGCGTGGTATTGGGGAACAGCGCATTTAAGTGGGATTTGAGTTTATTCAAGTCCATGTAGCTGAGTTTATAATCTTTGGGCAGTGAAATAATCGACACTACCGACGAACAATTTTTAAAGAAATGCAGGTCTTTTAATTCGTTAGCGTCGTAACCTTTTTGCAAATACTTCGCCAGCGCTTCGCGATAGCGCGCCGACTCAATTGGCAGCAAACTAATGCCTTCAATCGCCTGGGTTATTTTATTGAAGTGCGGCAAATCAATTGAACGATAAAATAAATCATCGATATTCAGTTCGCCAATTTTTTTGGTATCTATACCACGCAGTTTATCCACTCCTTGCGGCAAACTGCTGGGAATAACTGATTCAGCATAGGCAACCGCCACTGGGCCAGCGAGGCTCATAAACAAGTCGTTGGCATCGAGGCGAATAGTTTCGCCTATATCGATACCGGCGCGGCGGAAATAATTTTCGTCGTAGTCCGTGGTAACCGCCTGTGCGGTGAGAATATTAAAAATCTGCTGGGAGATATACTGGTTGGCGTACTTCTCCATAGCGTTAACATCGATATGCTGAATTGCGCCTTCGTCGGTTTCCTCTGCGTAACGCATAATGTCGTTGGAGATCAGCATCATCGCATTCCAGGGGCGAATACGATGCATCACACTGGCTTCACTGCTGTCTTCATTGTCGAAGTTGTAAGAGAAATCCCACTCTTCTGACAAGTATTTACACAGTAAACGCCCGGCGTTGATATGCAGAGCTTCCGACATTTCTACACCGTGATCAGAAATATTCGGCAGAATACAAATACCGCTAGTGAAGATCGGCTCAAACACAAAGGAGTGGCCGTGATTTTCTGCGCTTTCAGGTTGTGCGCGGGAATCAAAGGTTTTGCTCATGTAGGCATATTGTTGCGCAAGGCCAAACTCGCTCGCCATGCCCGAACCAGTGCCACCACCGGCGCTGAAAATATAAAAATACAACCGCGACTGATTGGCTTTAATGCCACAGGAATCAATTAGATAAGAGTGCACGAATTTCCAATCGGGATTGGAAAAACGCTGGGTATCTTTATTCAAAATTATTTTGGCCAGATATTGGCCGAGAATCGGCGCGTTACCGGAACCACCGGCATGGACTTCAGACAAGTCCATAATTTTCATTTTGGTGTAATCTTGGAGAAAACCGGAGCGCTCGCCTTTGTGCGAGAAACGAATGCGCCCTTCGATGTCTTTATCCAAATCACCCAACATCACCAGCGGCTCAATCAAAAATACCGGTTTAACTTGATGGCTACCTTTTAAGTGCAGGCTGCGTTTAATCCAACGCATGGGCTTATCCTGCTCACGCACTTCTTTTTCTTCGCTGTTAAATTCATTGAGATAAAAATTGCGCGCGTTGTACACCAGCGAAGCTACATCCAAAGCGATATTAGAACCACAGCGCCCCAAACCAATCAGGCATACCGACGGAAACTGCGGCTGCTTGTAATTCTCGGAGTCCTGCTGATTGGCCGTATTGGGGTACACACTGGTGCGCAGGGTATCCAGGTTGTACAAAATTTTGTTGAGGTCACGTTCGGTAAAATACATGTAACCATTGTTCGGCGCCGGTGTGAGCAGGTTAATGACTTGCTCATCCGGCGGCGAATCCAAAGTGATCAGATCATCTTGGTCCGTAGGTTCTGTGGTGCGAGTGGTTTTTCTGGTGGCCATGGGGTGTAGATCCTTGGTGAGCTGCACTGGGCGTTTTTTTAAAACCAATTCCTGCAAACCAAACCTAAAAAAAAACAATTTGGCTTATGGTCTAAATTCCTATTAACGCTAGTCGCGACTTGGCATAAATACAAATTTGCATGCCGTAATCACACAATAAGTCACCAAAATCTACTTTTTTACCCCTTTGTTGGCTTAGCGCCGCTCATTTAGGGCGGCCAGCACTTTGGCATCCCGCGCATAAATATCCGGTTTGAATGCAATGCGAGTTTCATCCAAAGCATCCACTGTCCAGTAGGCGAGCAATATCGGCACACGCTTGGCCAGCGTGACGTTACGGGTTTTGCCTGTCGCCAGCGCTTTATTGATCGCCGCAGAATCCCATGCGGGCGTTTCGGCTAACAACAGCTCAACCAATTCCAATACGCGCTCCACCCGGATGCAACCAGAGCTAAACGCCCGCTGGCTCTTATTAAATAATTTTTGGTGCGGTGTATCGTGCAAGTAAACCGCATGGCTGTTGGGGAAGCGAATCACCACCTTACCCAGCGCCGCATCGTCGCCCGCATCCTGCCGTAAGGTGATATTGCCGGGCCTCTGCCAATCGACAGTCGCCGGATCTACTTCTTTGCCGCTGCTATCCAGAACGCGGATATTGCGCTCGCGCAAGTAATTCAGGTTTTGTCGCACCTTGGGCAATACATCCTTGCGCAGTATGGTGGGCGGCACAGTCCAGGTGGGGTTGAGGGTGATGTAATTGACCTCCGATTTAAAAATCGGCGTAGTGCGATAAGCCATGCCCACCTGCACCCGCGAGCGCCAAATCGGCTGGCTCGCTTTAAAATAAGTGACTTTAAACCCGGCCACATCGACCAATAACATCTCTGGCGGTATGTTGTGCAACAGCCAGCGCGCGCGGTCAAGGTTGACGCGGATCTGATCGATACGCGCTTGCACCGAGATATTTAACGCGGCGCGGGTCGCCGGGCCGATTGCGCCATCCACCTCCAGATATTGTTCAGTTTGAAACTTCTTAACCGCTTCCACTAAATATTCATCGAAAACTTCATCGGGATTAACCGGTGCCGCGCTGGAAGATTGCACGGATGACACCGCAGCAAACGCAGTAGGTTCAAGGCTTGCAGCGATCGAACTGGATTCGCTAGCAGCCGTCAGTGATGACTCATCACCTATTGCGCTGGCAGCCGCACTGGAGCTGGATGCAGCTAACAACGCCGCTTGGGCTTTTGCCTTGGCCTCGGCATTCGCGATCAAACACTTTTCCGCTGGTGTTGGCGCAGTGTCATCAACCGGCAAGCCCGGATCGACATACTCACCGGTGACGCGCAAGCGCTGGCGCAGGATAGCGACCGATGGATCCACCATGCAGGGTTTGAGCGTCTCCCCCACCGGCAGCGACGGCCAACCACCCTGTTCAGCCAATTGACGATACTGCTGCAAACCCGCTTTAAAGCTGCGATAGGTAGGGTGCTGTGGCCGGGTTTGTTCAAATAAGCGGGCAATTTGGCCGGTCTCTATGCTCTCAATCAACCGCGTAACATCCGCAATAGGTGCCATATCCTGCAGCTCAAAATCCCACTGCGGCGCAAGGCCGGCGGAATCTACCTTGCCGTGATACAAATGGTAGAGCGCCCGCAGATAGGCATTGGTTGCACGCAATTCATCGGCAACCCGCATAGGAACGGCTTCCGGGGAATCATCGCCCAGCAGCGGCAAGGCGTGGCGCAATTGCTGGAGCTGATAATCCGCCGGTGTAAGTCCATCGGACTCCAGCTCTTGCAGTGCGCCAATCAACTGTTCCAGGCGACCGGCCTGATCCCATATTGGGCGATACTGGCGCTGCTCGTAAAAATCGACCACCGCCTGAGTCAAATTATAGGAGGCAGGTGTACGGCGCCCCTCCAGCACATCCAGCTGTAAAGCAACCATTTGCACTTCAATTTCGCGGGCAATCAAGCTTGCCGCACTAAGCGCCTGCCCCATGCTGGCAGTGGACGGATTGCCCCCCTCGGCCACGGCAAAGGCAGTACCAACGCCGAGTAACACCAGTAACAATCCTTTCGCCAAGGCAAGACGAAAACACCTAACAGATCCCATTAAACGCGATAACAACATAAACGAGCGCTCCTGCGCGCTTAAAACAACGTGAATTTATTCCCTAAAAAGCGACCCCAACAGCAAGGTGGCGATTAATTTTTGAACTTTTGTTATTTGCCGCATTCCCATATGGATGCTAGCATTTCAACACTATTGAATTAACTGACTACGCATAAATTTTCATAGCAAGGCTGCTACAACTTTAATTACCCAGCGCATTCGGGGCTATCCATGTTGTACAAAACCCTTAAGGGCCGCTTTTTTTTGGCCTGTTGCAGCCTTCTATTCACACTAAATACGGCAATAGCACAAGATCGCCCAACGAATCCGTTTAATTACACTCCTTTTAGCAAAGACCAAACCTCCGCTGACCTGCTTAACAAACTTAGCCGCGCAGCGCCTGCTGCTAACCCCAAGGTGATTGGATTAGCACTATCAGCCTTGAACTGCGCGCTCACACAGGGCATGTCGCCCGCGCGCAACCTGACGGTAATTGATTATTCGCTAGTCTCGACTAAACCGCGCCTGTGGGTGTTTGATCTGGTCACCGGCAAACTCCTGTTTCAAGAGTTGGTCGCCCACGGCATGAATACCGGTAAAAATTACGCGCGCAACTTCTCCAACATCTATGGCAGCCGCCAAACCAGCCTTGGCCTATTCCTCACCAAAGAAACCTATGTTGGCGCCAATGGATATTCACTGCGAATGGAAGGTTTAGAGGACGGCTTCAACGACAAAGCCATGGAGCGCGCGATTGTGTTTCATGG
The DNA here is from genome assembly GCF_057196725.1 of Cellvibrio sp. ATLC23. NCBI lineage: Bacteria > Pseudomonadati > Pseudomonadota > Gammaproteobacteria > Cellvibrionales > Cellvibrionaceae > Cellvibrio > Cellvibrio sp. ATLC23. The sequence continues at coordinate 36,373 of NZ_JBXUOS010000003.1, forward strand.
TGCCGATTATGTGGATTTAAAACTCGCCAAAAAACTCGGCCATCTTGGTCGCAGCCATGGTTGCCCTGCGGTGCGCAGAGGTATAGCGCGCAAAGTCATAGATACCATCAAGGGCGAGCAATTTTTATTTTCCTACTATCCCGACCAACAATGGCTCGCCACTTCGCAATTTTTAAACTGCCCAGACAATGGTCATCTGGCCCAAAAGTAGTTCCCTCCCCCCGCGATACCGGCCCCTACCCTCGGCGCCCGGCGCCCCCAAGCGTTAGTCACACAATGTAAAGCAATGTTAACAATCTTTTGATTTATCTGATAATTTTATCAAGCTATGTAAAAGCAGTCGCCGCACTGTAATTTACCCGCTATAACTACACTCAAAAGCACAATCAAAAAAATACAACCATAACAATCAAGACAAAAACTCCACTACAAAAGCTCAGGGTCAAACTCCATGAAAAAACGTTTGCTAACAAGCGGCTTACTGCCCGCCATCAGCCTGCTCAGCACCGCATTTATCTATTCGGCAACCTGCGTAGCGGCTGAAAAAAAAGAACCCTGGCAACTCGCCGAAGAAACCGAAGTGTGGGAACCGGTTCCCGCTGTTATCAGTGTTCCAGCAAGCGGTATACCTTCAGATGCAATGCAACTATTCGATGGGAAAAATTTAAACCAATGGCAAGGCGCCGAAGGTGGCGAAGCGAAATGGAAAATTGTCGATGGCGCACTTGTGGTAGTCCCTAAAACCGGCGACATCAAAACCAAAGAATCTTTTTGCGATGTGCAACTGCACGTTGAATGGAAAACCCCCACCTTAATTACCGATGAAAACGGCAAATTACTGGAAGGCCAAGGGCGCAACAACAGTGGCGTATTTTTTCAGGAGCGCTACGAAGTACAGGTGTTGGATTCCTACAACAATAAAACCTATCCCAATGGTCAAGCCGCCTCGATTTACAAACAATCCATACCACTGGTGAACGCATCGCGCGCACCGGGCGAATGGCAAACTTACGATATTATTTTCACCGCGCCAAAATTTGATGCCGCGCAAAAACTGACATCACCCGGTTACGTGACCGTGTTGCACAACGGCGTTTTAGTACAAAACCATTTCGAAATTCAGGGCGCCACCGAATGGATTGGCAAACCCGTCTACAAAGCCCACGGCTGCGCGCCGATTCGCTTGCAAGATCACGGCAATGCAATGAACTTCCGCAACATTTGGGTGCGCAAACTTTAATTTCATGTTCTTTCCGCTGACAGTTGCTTATTGCTCACACTGTCGATTGTTTGCGCCGCAGTTATTCACTGCGGCGCTTTTTTAATGCAATGACATAGGTAAAGATTATGTCTCTCCTGAATAACCTTGGATTATTTTCAAAAGTCGCGCTGCTGGGTTCGCTCATCGCCAGTGCTATGCCGCTCTATGCACAAAACCCAGCTGGTTTTTTTAAAGCGAACAACGCTTGGGTTAACGCCAGCAAAGTAAGCGCAGTCGGCAACAAATTACAAGCGACTATCGCCAGCGATGGCGAGATTCTCCTACTCACCACTAACGGCAGCGCTGAACACCTGAACACAACTGCATACCTCGGTGACTCTGTACTCGAAACAGAATTTTTGGTTCCAGAAGGTAGCGATGCAAAACTCTATGTGCAAGGTCGTTATGCAATAGACCTCAACAATGTCAACAACGAATGGCAAAAGTTATACGTCACCTTCCGTGCGCCGCGCTATAACGAAGCCAGTGCAAAAGTAGACCCGGCATTAATTGTGGAAGTGCGTATCAATGGTGAGACTGTATCGATAAATGATATCCGCACCGGCATGAGCGAAAACGCCAATGTCGGCTGGGAAAATCCGGCGGGCAATACCAGCTTTTTGGTCAAGAAAGGCCAACTGGCACTGCGCAATTTCATCATCGCGCCTGCAGATTTTTCATTAATCACCATGCCCAAAAATTCCGGTGAAGCCACCAATCAAAAAGAGTTGGTGGATTTTGTTGCACTCGGCAAAGAAACGTTTGAATCAGTCGGCTGTAATGCTTGTCACTCGGTAATTAAAAATGATTCCGGCGTTAGCTCTGGGCCGAATTTATTTGGCTTATTTAAGCGGGAGCCACGGGATCGCGAAATTGCAGAAGGTGGCGAAGGCCATCGCTTTACCATTAAAGCAGATCGCCAGTATTTACACCGCAGTATTCGCGCCGCGACCGATCAGTTAGCCATTGCCGAAAGCGGCGCTAAAAAAGGTGAAGCCTTTCTGCCCATCATGCCGGCATTTTCACCGCAGGTATTAAGCGATTTACAAATCAATGCGATTGGCGATTATCTCGCAACACTAAACGATGTGCACGACCAAGGCCCGACCATTAAACTGCTCGCGCAAACCGGCGCCGAAGAATACGACCCCATCGCCGACCGTTTGCAATTATTAGTTGACGATGAAGTGCGCATTCAGCGCGGGCCGATGACAGGTGTGTCCGGCCGTGCAATTCACGTAGGCTCACCCTGGGGCGTGAACTATTCATTTGATCCACGCCTGCTGGCGATCACCAAGATTTGGCAAGGCGGATTTTTGGATATGACCGGCGAGTTTACCAATCGCGGCGGCAAGGGTTTGAAGATGGGTTATGAAAGCCGCGAGATTAATTTTGGCGATCAGGAATTTTTATTTGCCCCACTCAATACGCAGGGCAAGATAATCGACTTCTCCTTTAAAGAGGCAAAATTCGGCGATGTGGAAACAATAAAGGCATCACTCAACAGCAAAGAAGATCACCTGCCCCGCGTAGCGGCAATGAATGCACAATTTTTAGGTTACACGCGCAATTCAAAACAAAAAAATGAATTGCCAACCTTTAATTATCGCGTTGGCAACAACACAATAAAAGTCCAAACTTCGATTGCCGCAAACGGCGATGTGAATATCACTGTAAACGGCGAGCTAAAAACTGCACAACAATTCTCGCTCAATACACAACTACTGCAAAGCGCAGCGGTGAACAAAGGTGAAATTAGCAACGGCCAGTGGAGCGTGCCTGCAGGCAGCAAAAGCGCCACGCTCACGGCAAAAATGCAAGTTGCCAATAATGTCTGGCATGCAAAAAAATCAGACTTCGATTATCGCAAACAACCAATCAGAATTACCCAAGCGAAAGCTGATCTGCCGGCGGGTTACAGTATCGAAAGTTATTATCCACCCAAAGATAATTTTGGCCGCGAGCAATTATTTGAAGCGCTTGGCTTAGCATTAACCCAAGACAACACTACAGTAGTTGCAACGCGCACTGCGGGAATCTGGCGCATGGTGAAAGGCCAATGGCATTTGTTTGCTGAAGGCACTTTTGACAGCCTTGGTGTATTAGTTGAAGACAAAAAAGGGCTCAGCGTAATCGCCGGACAAAAAGCCGAACTCACGCGCATTAGCGATACCAACGGCGACGGCATCGCCGACAGTTATGAAACTTTATTTGATGCCCATTCCTATCACGGCAACTATCACTCCTATATGCATGGGCCGGTGCGCGGCAAAGACGGTGCTTACTACATCAGCATCAATCTTGCCGATGGCGGCGATGGCTCCACCTACAAAGCTGATGGCAAATACATGGGCTCACAAGGTGGTTTATCGGGATGGAATATTCGCGTTGAACCCAACGGAAGATTTGAACTGTGGGCCAATGGTTTACGCAGCCCTGCTGGTTTAGGCACTGCGCCAGATGGTCGCCTGTGGTATTCCGATAATCAGGGTGAATTTATGGGCACCTCGAAAATTTTTATCATCGAAAAAGATAAATTTTACGGTCACCCATCAGGCCTTGTGGATTTACCCGGCATGACACCCGACTCGCCAGAAATTGCGTGGGACAAAGTACAAAACAAACGCACCAACGCAATAGTTTTGTTGCCACACAATCGTGTTGCCAACTCGCCCGGCAATCCCGCATGGGATACCACTAAAGGAAAATTCGGTGCATTTGCAGGTCAAATGTTAATGGGCGATCAAACCCAATCGAATTTATTGCGCATCGCATTTCAAACGGTTGATGGTGTTGAGCAAGGCAGTGTGATGCCGTTTATTGATGGCCTCGAATCTGGCGTAATGCGCCCACTCTTTTTGAAAGATGGCAGTTTATTGCTCGGTCAAACGGGTCGCGGCTGGCAGGCAAAAGGCGGCCATGTCGCGAGTTTGCAACGCATTGTGTGGGACGGAAAAACCATTGCACCGGCGATTAGAGAAATGCTCGCTACCGCAACCGGTTTTAGCCTTGAATTAACGCAAGCAATTGACAATAAAATAACGGCAGATGAATTAAAATCGCTGTTAACCTTGGAGTCTTGGGTGTACCGCGATGCGCCGGATTACGGCTCGGATGAACTGGGTTTACAACAAGAAGCAATCAAATCGATTTCACTGAGTGATGACCGTAAATCGATTCGGATTGATTTGGCATCACTGGAGCTAGCAAATATTCACCCACAACAAACTGCGCGGGTTTATCACGCACAGTTAAAAACTCAATCATTGTTTAGCAAAAACGCCCCAGAAAAAATGGATACTTATTACACGCTGTATAAGTTTCCCGCAGTTAAAAATTAAGCAGATAAATTACCCAAGTGCGATAAAAATGGATTCCGGCATTTGCTCTGAGACCGTGCGCAGCAAGAATGCTGTGCCCGAGCCTACATGGATGTATTCACGGCGTGTCTCAGAGTGAGTGACGGAGTCCATTTATCCCCCAGTTAAAAACCAAATTACCATACAGATAAACTAAGGCTTTAAATGAAAACTTTCCGCTTCTCCCCATTATTCCTTGCAGTCATCACACTACCCACACTGGCCTCTACCGAAGAACTTATTGTTACCGGCAGTTATAGCCCGGTCACTAACGAACAATTGTCCTCTTCTGTATCGGTAATCAACAAAGAACAATTGTTGCAACTGAGCAATCACAGTTTGATTGATGCGTTGCGCCAAGTGCCCAGCCTCTGGGTAGAAGAACAAGGTGGCCCAGGCGGGATTACCTCAATAGCATTGCGCGGCGCTGAAGCAAACCACACGCTTGTCCTGCTTGATGGTGTGCAGCTCAACGATCCCACCAATACCCGCGGCGGTGCATTTGATTTAAATGGCATCAACATCGAATCCATCGAGCGTATTGAAATTATTCGCGGCGCACAATCAGCGGTCTATGGTTCAGATGCACTCGCTGGTGTGATTCACATCATCACCCAAACACCAGGGAAAAAATCCACTACCTTAAATGCAAGCTTGGGCAGCGATGATTACAGCAGCGTTGGTGTATCTACCAGCGGCAGCATCAACAAGCTCAGTTATGCATTTAGTTTACAAGGTAAAGATGCTGGCGAACCCGTTGTTGGCAGCACCGCAAAAAATACTGAATTCACCAGCCGTTTGAACTGGCAACAAGATACACACACAGTGAATTTTAATTATCGCTATTTTGATGGTGAACGCACCAGTTTCCCCGAGCAAAGTGGCGGGCCAGAATTTTCTGTTGGTCGGGACTTGGACATGAGCGATTATAAAGACCAAAGCGCCGCATTGAATTGGATATCACAGGTTAATCACATTTGGAAAAGCAAAGTAAGTGCAAGCTGGTATCAACGCGACGAAGATCTTACCTCTCCCGGAATAATTCCCTTCGATGCTGTTCCACCTAATGGTTCAGTGGTTGATTTTAATCGCACCCAATTTAGCTGGATCAACACACTCGGCGATAAACAAAAATTCTGGGCGAATATTGGTGTAGAAACTAAAAAAGAAGATGGAGCCAGTGAAGGCTATCTATTTTCACCAGATGTATACCCGATTAATTTTGCTCTGGATCGCCAAATTGACAGCGCCTTTATCAATTTGAATACCTATGCCACTAAGGCGTGGTTAGTGCAAGCCAGCATTCGCCGCGATGATGCAGAAGGTTTTGATGCGAATGACAGCGGCCAAATAGGCACCAAGTTTACCGTCAATGACAATTGGACACTGTTCGCCAATTGGGGCGAAGGCTTTAAACTTCCGAGCTTTTTTGCGCTGGGCCATCCACTAGTGGGCAACGCCGATTTGCAACCCGAAACAGTCACCACCCGCGATGCCGGTTTTGAATTTAATCAAAACACATTCAATGCACGGGTCAGCTATTTTGACCATCACTATCGCAACCTGATCGATTTTGATTCCGAAACATTCAGAAACGTCAACCGCTCGCGAGTAGAAACCAGCGGAGTTGAATCTGAATTTAATTGGCAAGTACAAGAAAATCTCAGCTTACGGGCGCATGCAACCTATACCGATATCGACATGATATCGTCTGACAATCACTTACTCGGCCGTCCACAAGTTACCTATGGCACATCTATTAATTACGCGTTAAACGATGCGTGGAGTTTCAACGCGCAATATATCCGGGTAGATGAGCGCTTTGCCGTCAGCCGCTACACTGGCACTGATGTTGAACAAGCATTGGCTGCCTACAACCGTTTTGATGCCAGCGCACAATGGAAACTCAATGCACAACTTCAAGTAGGCCTGAGCTTGGAAAATCTTGCCGATGAAGACTACTACACCGATATAGGTTTCCCAGCGGCAGGGCGCAGTGCAAAAATCAATGTGAAATTAAATTTCTAAACTTTTAGTGAGCCTCAAAAAACCGCTCACGCGCAAGCTGGGCGGTTTTTTATGTAGTGGGGCTCGTTATTTACCTCCTATCTGTTGCAACTAGTAAACTCACCTAGGTTGTGCACACTTTTGATGTTTACTCTCACAGCCTATCGCTTCAATCTAAATTCCTGCCACAACACTTCATCTAATTGTACAGGTGTTATTTCGGTTACCATTTCCTCATCGCCGCGTAATTGCTTTAATTGGTTGCCGGACAAAACTGTTCGGCCATCTGGGCGCTGTTGCATTACCAGATAGCGTTGCACAAATACGGCGTCGGGATGGGTGGAGTTGTAGTAATTGACGGGCATAAAGTCGATCATTTCCATGGGGTATAAATCAAAACCAAATTGATTCGCCCATTCACTTTTTACCAGGGCTTTTAAAACAAACTCGCCGCGCTCGTTTTTATCCAACATAAAAGTTTCATTGTCTTGCTGGATAATCTGCCCCAACTGATTTAACTCAATGGGTCCACGCAAACCAAAACTGCCAAAACCGGTATCGCACAACCAGCGCTCTGCGCCGATTTTTACCACGAGTACCATATGGGACTTGGGACGGCGATAGGGATAAAACATGGGGCGCGCGCCGATCAGATCGTACTCAAACCCTAAAGCGGTCAGGGCCATGGCAAACAAACTATTCACTTCGTAACAGTAGCCGCCGCGATTGTGATAGACAATTTTATTGACTATATCTTCCGGCACCAGAGATACAATTTTACCTGCTTGCACATCGAGATTCTCAAACGGAATGGATTGCAGCTGACAACGCATTAATTTGCATAAGTTATCGGCACTCACAATAAGCTCGCCTGCATATCCAATTCGTTGCAAATAATCCGTTAAAACAAAGTTTTGTGCCTGCATTCGCTACTCCTGCTAAGAATTAAACAAAAAATAACTTACATACCATAAACGAAATCTCTATTCTTGGCATCCGCTAGATGAGTTGAGAGTTTAATCATGAATCCGCAGTTGACGGTATGGTTGATGGTGATTGCAAGCACCTTTTTTTGGGGCAGTAATTTTAATGCAGGCCATGCAATCGCAGATGATGTAGCACCGCTTACCGCAGCCGCTGAACGCTTTGGTATAGCACTGATCCTGTTTTTATTATTACGCCTGGTGCAGGGCAAGGCCGAATCCCGGTTGGAATGGAAAGATGCGCGCGCACTGATTCCACTCGGCATTATTGGTGTGTTCGGATTTAACTACGCTTTTTTTACTGCACTGCACACCACATCGGCATTAAATGCAGCGTTAATTATGGCGCTATCGCCCATGTTGTCACTGGTGTTTTCTGTCTGGCTACTCAAAACCCGCATACGAGCTTATCAATACATAGGTATTGTGTTGGCTTTTATGGGCGTCAGTTTGGTGATTACCGGCGGGAATTTTGCTTTACTACATATCGCCCTTGGCGATGCGTGGATGCTGGGCGCCTGTATTGTTTGGAGCCTTTATAGTGTGGGCACAAAAAAATTTGCTGGCCATATTCCATCATTACAACTGGCCCGCTGGACGGTCAGCATAGGTGCAATTGCATTAATGATTAGCGCCAGTGTCATTGAACAACCTTTTGCGACCATTCCGAATTTATCCTTAACAACCCATGGAATTTTATTTTATATGTCGATCTGTGGAACTGTATTGGCGTATATTTTTTGGTTGCGCGGCGTGCATTTTCTGGGGCCAGATAAATCTGCAATTGCGTTTAATCTAGTTCCCGTTTCCACGCTGTTGGTAAGCCTCGCACTAGGCACCCTGCCCAATATCATTCAGCTGTTAGGTATGTTGTTAGTGTTATTCGGGGTGGTGATTTCCAGCGGTTGGCGGCCAGGATTTAAACGCGCAATTGCCTAAGCCGTTAAATAAAAAGGCCCTCGCGAAGAGGGCCTGCAATTCACATATTAACGAATCATTATCTCTCGGACTTCTGGCCGGACTAACTCACCAGAAAATGCCTCTGCAGACATCTTTTGCTGGCGCCCACTCGCTGCTGAAGGGCATACACCGGTTGCACGCAATTGCAGCGCGGCGGCAAGCAAGCCTTCGTTCGGGTCACCCAACTCACGCGTCAAATCATCGGCCACTTTACAACCTTTGACTTTATCCAAACCGTTATCGGTACTGGACGGAATAAAGCCGTCACTATATTCACCAAAACCTTTGGCATTAATCGCTTTAAATTGAATGGTGTAATAGGTGGTGCCGCAGTTTGGCTGCGGTAAAAAGCCATAGGGTTTGCCGCAGGTGGTATCACCAATTAAATACACACTCACACCAATACCGCGCAAACTGTTGATAACCAATTCACTTGCCGAGCAAGTGCCTTTAGTCGCCAACACATACACACGCTGCAAATTCAGCGTAGGCAAGGTTAAGGATTTATTTAAACCGTAGAGGCCGGTATCCAGAAAACCCCAGGGATCTTCTTTAGGACTTTTTGAATTAGCAACATCTTGATAGAACACTTTATTGCGAGTGTTTGCCCCTGCAATCATATAACCCACTTGCGCAGCAACCGAGATGTAACCACCGCCGTTGTAGCGCATATCCACCACCAGATCAGTCACACCAGAATTTTTCAGTGAGTTCACAGCAGTGACCCATTGATCTTGCGCATCAGGAATAAATGTATTGAATTGCACATAACCCACCTTGCTTCCGTTATGGGTAATGGTTTTGGCAACCGAGACGGAATCGGTCGGCAGCGAAGCCGATTCCAAAACAACCTTGCGCGTGGTACTAGCCCCTTGATCGAGAATTTCAAATTCATGCACCGCATTAATCTGCGAAGGATAGAGTGCATCAACCAGCGTATTAATATTAACGGTCGCAACACTTAAGCCATCAATTGCAATGATTTTTGCACCGCGCTTTATACCTTTATTGGCAGCGGGCGATCCAGTATCGCTATAGGTCACATAAATCGTGCGTGGAATATCCCAACTCGCTTTGAGGTTGAGGCCATAGCCGTAGGTAATACCGGCAGTCCAAGCTTCTTCATTTTCAGTGGGCTCATAAAAATGAAAGTTATCTTTAGGCGAACCTGATGCGGTTTTTTTACTGGAAACCAAACGCTTAAAATAGGCTTGCGGTGTATCACCGTTATTAGGATTTACATCTGGCAAATCTTCAAACCACAAATAGGTTTCGTAACTCCAGGAGCGCAAGAAGTTTTTCTCTTGCAAGCTGCTGCCTTTTTTATCGGGAAACGGAATACCGGTAATTTTGCTCGCTCCCACACGTGGCGCCGCACAATAGTGTGCAAAACTGTTAGATGACTTATACACACCCGCTTGCCATGCATCAGTACTACCACCACTAGAAAATGGATTACCTCCGCCGCTCCCGCCACCTCCACCGCCGCCACCGCAGGCAGTCAATAAACAGGAGAGGCCAAACGCGAGGCTCAACTTGGGCAAATGTGTGGATGCTAGCAATACAGAAAACGAAGAACGCGAGGTGATACGCAAGTAAGAAGAGGATTCTTTCACGAGAGACTTCCTTAATATCCTATAAGCCCGCGTGCGGTATGCCACGGGTAGATGCAGGATAAAAGAAAATGGCGGATAAAACTATGCCGCAACGCAGACATCATTAAGTGGCTGACACACATCCCTGTGTGTCACACAAATTAGAGCTGAGTGGTTACTACAGGCGTCAAATAGACTTTTTTAGCGGAGATATTGGTAGCCTTACCGATAATATCAATTTCACCTTTAAGGCGAATATCTGCCGACGACGCTCCCATAAGCAAATTGATTTTGCCCGGCTCCAGCACAAAATCCATCTTGCGATCATAGAAACCCAACTGATTCGCCGAGAGCGTAAAGGTCACCCGTGCCGATTCATTAGGAGCAAGGCTGACGCGCTTAAAGCCACGCAATTGTTTTACTGGCTGAGTCACACTCGCAACTGGATCATTGGTATAAAGCTGCACAATTTCATCGCCTGCGCGCTTGCCGGTATTGGTGATAGTTACGCTAATATCAACCGATTCATTGGCACTGAGTTTGGTTTTACTCCACTGCAGATCTTTATATGCAAACTGCGTGTAACTCAAACCAAAGCCGAATGGATAAAGCGCATCAGTTTTATCAAATGCATAACCACGTTTTGCTGCAGGCTTGTAATTGTAGTAAACCGGCAAGTGACCAACGGAGCGCGGCACACTCACCGGCAATTTGCCACCGGGATTTACCTCACCAAATAAAACTCGTGCAAGTGCATGACCAGTTTCTTGGCCCAGATACCAGCCTTGCAGAATGGCCGGTGCGGTTTCAGCCAGTTTGCTAATCGCCAGCGGACGCCCACCGATCAACACCACCACGGTTGGCTTGCCAGTTGCCAATACTGCATCAACCAACTGTTGCTGCTCACCCAACAACTCCAAGCTAGTGCGATCCCCCAGATGGCTTTCAGCCCAAGCCTCGCGCGAAGTCGCTTCGTTATCGCCCACCACTACAATCGCCACATCACTTTTTTGCGCTGCGGCAACGGCTTTGGCAATCATGCCTTTGGTGTCCGCAGGTGTTGCAAGCACCACCTCATCTGTATGCCAACGCTGCTTGGAGCGTGAATTTGCTGCCGCAGAATCCGCATCGGACGCCCACTTTTCAATCGTCAACAAGGTGCCTTTTTCATGATGAAGTGTTACCCCAGTGCCAAGATATTCTTGCAAACCTTGTAAAATACTGACGGTTTTTTTCGGCACATCGCTGTAACCACCAAGCAGGGTTTCATCCACATGCGGACCAATCAAAGCAACTGACTTTAATGCGGACTTATTCAGCGGCAGAATATTTTTTTCATTCTTCAATAACACAATTGATTTTTCAGCGAGCATTTGTGCAAAGGCAACATGCTTGGCATTGCCGATAAACTCTTCAACACCTTCTTCTTTCACGTAGGGATTTTCAAACAAACCAAGCATAAATTTTTCATGCAATACGCGCGCAACAGCGGTATCGAGTTGTTTGATACTGAGTTTTTTATCTTTAACCAATTGCACCAGTGTCTTATAAGCGTCGCCATCGGGGGTCTCTACATCGACACCGGCGTTAATTGCCATGAGTGCCGCTTCAGATTTGTCTGACGCGAGATTATGGCGCGAAACCAATTCGGCAATCGCAAAATAGTCGCTCACCACCACACCGTCAAAACCCCACTCGCCGCGTAAAATATTTTGCAGCAAATCAACATTTGAATGGGAGGGAATACCATCGATTTCGTTGTAAGATGCCATCACACTACGCGCACCGCCCACTTTGATTGCTGCTTCAAATGGCGGCAGAAAAATTTCGCGCAAACCGCGCTCACCAATCGGCGCAGGCGCTGTGTTTAGACCACCAACCGGTTCACCGTGACCGGCCAAATGTTTTAATGTGGCAATCACGCGATTAGGCGCAATACCTTCACCATCACCTTGAAAACCTTTAATGCTGGCAACGCCTAATTCCGTAACCAGATAGGGATCCTCACCCATGGTTTCTTCAATGCGTCCCCAGCGTGGGTCGCGCGCCACATCGAGAATCGGCGTTAGTGCTTGATGCACCCCCACGGCACGAACTTCTTGCGCGGCAATTGCGTACATATCGTGAATTAATTGGGCATCCCAGATACTGGCCAAGCCTATCGCCTGAGGAAAACTGGTTCCGTTGCGCGCGGCAAATCCGTGCAAGGCCTCTTCATGAAAAATCGCGGGAATACCCAAACGGGTTTTTTCCACTAAATATTTTTGTACCGCATTAGTGAACGCAACGGTTTGTGCCGGCGTTTTATTAATCGAGATAGTGGCTTTATTTTCCGCCGGGCGCGCCACCTGCCCAATACCTAAACCTAGAATATCTTTGGCATTCTCTTCGGTAAATATACCCTCATCTGTCTCCAGCTTTTGGCGCGCGGCCCAGACGGTTTGTAATTGCGCCGCCTTTTCCTCTAAGGTCATACGTTTGAGCAAATCTTTTACCCGTGTATCGATGGGTTTTTCTGGATTTTTATACACCGGCTCTGCCGCCACAGTTGTCGCACTAGCCAAGGCTAGCACCATGCTTGCAATACCTATTTGATAAAACTTTTTTGTGGTTGTGTTCATTGGGTTTTGACCTCATGTGGTTAACACTTTTACTCATTATTTAGTAAATACACTCTTGCCATTAGCAACAGCGCCTTTAGGGCAACCGTGACAACATCCTTTTTTATTTTTTATTAGATTAAAAAAAAGCCGCCAAGCATCTGGTCACTAATGAGTCGATGTTTAGCGGCTAAGCTTTGCTAGAAAAACCCGGTTAACCCAAAATAATCAGGGTTAACCAACTGGGATTTAACAACCAGAATTAACGAATGTAACGATTGATTACGTTTTCGTACAGTTCCTGACGACCACTTTGCAGAACAATCTCGCCGCCTTTGTTGCCCAGGTCAGCCAGTTGTTGCAGAGTCAATTTACCTTGTTCGTAGGCAGCGCCATTACCCGCATCAAATGACGAGTAACGCTCTTTGCGCATACCTTCCAGCGGTGATTGTTGAATCAAGCTATCAGCGATTAACAATGCGCGAGCAAAGGTATCCATACCGCCAATATGGCCGTAGAACAAATCGATAAAGTCGGGAGAATTACGACGCGCTTTTGCATCGAAGTTAACACCACCACCTTGCAAACCACCTGCGCGCAAGAACACCAACATCATCTCAACAGTTTCGTTGATGTTGTAAGGGAATTGATCTGTGTCCCATGCGTTTTGGTAGTCGCCGCGGTTAGCATCCAATGAACCCAACATGCCAGCGTTTGCTGCTGCTTGCATATCGTGACACATGGTGTGGCCAGCCAAGGTCGCGTGGTTAGTTTCCAGATTCAATTTAAAATCCTTATCCAAACCGTGGTGACGCAAGAAACCAATTACTGTTTCTGCATCGAAATCGTATTGATGCTTTGAAGGCTCCATTGGTTTTGGCTCAATGAAGAAATAGCCTTTAAAGCCTTGGCCGCGGGCGTAATCGCGAGCCATAGTCAGGAAGCGCGCCATATGTTCTTGCTCGCGTTTCATGTCGGTATTGAGCAAGCTCATATAACCTTCACGGCCACCCCAGAACACGTAGTTCTCACCGCCAAGTGCGATGGTTGCATCAATCGCATCTTTTAATTGCGCACCGGCATAAGCCACTACGTTGAAATCTGGATTGGTAGACGCGCCGTTCATATAACGCGGGTTGGAAAACAGATTGGCGGTGCCCCACAATAACTTCACACCAGAAGCTGCTTGCTTTTGTTTGGCGTATTCAACGATGGTTTGCAAACGCTTGGAAGTTTCTGCGCGAGTAGCGCCTTCATCGATCAAATCTATATCGTGGAAGCAGTAGTAAGGTGTGCCGAGTTTGGTGATAAATTCAAATGCCGCGTCCATTTTTTCGTGCGCACGCGCCACTGCATCAGCAGTTGATGACCATGGAAATATTTTAGTGCCTGGGCCGAACGGATCGTGACCAGCGCCACAAAAACTGTGCCAGTAACAGGTGGCAAACTTGAAATGTTCTTTCATAGTTTTGCCTGCCACTACACGATTTTCGTCGTAGTATTTAAATGCTAAAGGATTGTCAGAATCAGCGCCTTCGAAACCGATTTTGCCAACGCCGGGGAAATATTCTTTGCTACCGATAACAACGCTCATAATTTTCACCTTGAGGATTTTTTACTAAAACACTATTCAAAAAAATTGTTTATCGCGACTTTTTTCACCGATTTATTGCGGCAAAAAGTGAACCCAGTTTTGATAAGCATCCTGATACTGCGCAAGCAATTCTGCCTGTGGCTCAACCACGCTCAAGCGGGTCAAACCGGTAAAAGCTTCTGTTGCTGACGCGTAATAACCACTGCCCAACGCCGCCGCGCGCGCTGCACCTTCGGCGCCGTCGGTTTCAAACATTTCAACGGCTGCTTGCGTGGTATTAGCAAAGGTTTGTGCGAACACATCGCTCAAAAACATATTGCCTTTGCCCGCGCGCACCACATCGCAACTACCGCCTAAGGATTTCAACACATCAAAACCCTGATTGAGAGAGAATACGATTCCCTCTTGCGCGGCACGCACCATGTGACCTAAACCGTGGCGATTAAAATCGAGGTTGCGCAACTGCGCGCCCAGATTTTTATTTTGGAAAATACGTTCAGCGCCATTGCCAAACGGATGGAACAACAAACCTTCACTACCTACCGGCACCGCTTGTGCCAGTGAATTTAACTGGGGATAAGACGGTGTTGCGCCCGCCTCACCCAAAGTTTGACGCAACCAGGAATACAAACGGCCGCAGCCGTTTACACAAACCAAGACACCGTTGCGATTTTTTTCTTCGGTATTGGTAACGTGTAAAAACGTATTCACGCGAGATTCCACATCTGCTGCGGGCTGATCGGTCACGCCGTAAATCACACCCGATGTTCCTGCAGTTGCTGCCACTTCACCCGGCTCCAGCACATTCAAGCTAAAGGCATTGTTGGGCTGATCGCCAGCGCGATAACAAATTTTTACTCCCTCGCGCAAACCTAATTCAGCGGCAACACTTGCACTGACATGAGATTGCACCCCAAAACTCGGAACAAGATCAGGGATCAAATCACTAGCCATTCCCCAGTGTTCCAATAGCTCAGTGGCAACACGGTTTTGTTTAAAATCCCACAGGGTCCCTTCTGACAAACCAGAGGCAGTGGTATTAATCACGCCAGATAATTTCATCGCAACAAAATCACCGGGCAGCATAATTTTATGAATGCGCGCAAAAATATCCGGTTGGTTTTGTTGCACCCAGCGCAATTTTGCTGCGGTGAAATTACCGGGCGAGTTAAGCAGATGACCAAAACAATAATCTGCGCCCAGCTCCTCTAGCGCCGCATTACCTAGCGGTACCGCGCGGCTATCGCACCAGATAATCGACGGACGCAGCACTTTTTGGTCTTTGTCTACCACTACCAAACCATGCATCTGGTAGGAGATACCAATCGCATCAATTTGCTTGGGATCAAAACCTGCCCGCGCCACCAAGCACGAAAACCCCTGACGGATACAGTCCCACCAGGTATCGGGATGCTGTTCGGCAAAACCTACTGCGGGACTGTCAATCGCTAACTCAGACTCAGGATAGGAAAGCGCGCCCAGACTCTTACCTGTGTGGCCATCCAACACCGATAACTTGACTGAAGAACTGCCGACATCAATACCAAGAAACAACATAAAGGCTCGCTAATTCAGAGAGTTAATACGCCCGACCGGTCTTATCGCGGCGTGATCTGTAAGGTTCAGCACAGCGTGTGACTAAAAGCTGTGCAATCCCTTAAACCATGTAGACAGAATAGCTTATTGTCCAACTGACAACAAGATGAAAGAGTGTAAATATTTATCAGCGAAGCCTTTCGCGCGCCATAAACAAGCATTAAATGGCAGGCAAATCGCTGAACTGACACTATAGTGCACAGAGATCAGGCAGGCTAAGGCGCAAAAAACGCGTTACTATGCGCCTCTCGACCATTTTTTCACTGGCTTATACAATGCCCATTAAATGAACCTATCGTTCAGATCTCCACTAACTAAAAGAAACAATCATTCCAGCGCAAGCCCTGAGGACATTGCACGTGCCCAATAACCATATTCCCGGCAGCCAACACTCACCCAATGCATTAAGCCTAGCGGAGAATGTCATTAAAGCACTCTCTATCGATAACTTGGTGTTTGGGTTGGACAACGACGACCTGAAAATCTTGTTGGTCAAACAAACGGATCCCCTGCACCAAGGCAAATGGGCGCTACCGGGCGGCTGGATTCGCTACGACGAAAATCTGCGCGACGCGGCTTACCGCTTGCTGGAAGAATTGACCGGCGTGCGCGATCTATTTTTGGAGCAGCTAAAGACCTTCGGCCGGGTTGACCGTTTTCCCAGCGAGCGGGTAGTGACCATCGCTTATTATGCTTTGGTGAGTGCGGATAAGTTTTCACTGGTAGCGGGCCAGAGCGCTGCGGATGTGAGCTGGCAAAGCGTGAACAACCTGCCAGAACTGGTGTATGACCACGCCGAGATTATCGAACACGGGCTAAAAGTCCTGCGCCATCAAGTTTGCCACCAGCCAATTGGCTTTAATTTGCTGCCCGAAAAGTTCACCCTGCTGCAACTCCAAGCATTGTATGAGGCGATCCTTAATACAACCTTGGATAAACCCAACTTCCGCCGCAAGATCATGAAGATGAACCTGTTGTCGCCCTGCAACGAAAAGCAGCAAGGCGTACCGCATCGTGCTGCAAGCCTTTATCGTTTTGATGCCGAGGCCTACAAACACCTCAGCGAGTCAGGCTTCGCCTTTGAGATCTAACCGCATAGATTTAACTGGCAGTTTACGAACCGCCATATAGTCAATTAAACCTTATTGCTTTAGTATCGCTTCACACGCTGAAATGCCAGTTCACGAGACTGGCATCTTCTCTGCTTCAAGACCTCAAGTACCCGGCAACAGCTGCCCGCCATCCGGCAACTGTGATATGGTCGCGCCGTCGAACCAGCGGCAATAACAAGCCAGCCCGCAAGGCCGGTATAAAAAGATAATTCAATAATAGGTATATCCATGAACGAGACCTCTAGCGCGAATCAGGCGAATACGCCGTTTATTATTCTCATTAGTGTCATCGCCACTATCGGTGGCTTTTTGTTTGGCTTTGATAGTGGTGTTATTAACGGTACGGTTGATGGGCTGCGAACCGCGTTTAATATCAACACCGCCGGTTTTGAAGTTTCATCTATGCTGCTCGGCTGCGCGGTGGGTGCCTTCTTCGCAGGGACCCTTGCCGATAAATTCGGGCGCAAAATTATTCTAATCATTGCCGCAGCACTGTTTATTATTTCAGCTTGGGGCTCAGGTGTAGCCACCGGCTCAATAGAATTTATTATCTACCGCATTTTGGGTGGTTTAGCGGTGGGCGCCGCCAGCGTAATGTGCCCAGCGTACATTAGCGAAGTGGCACCGGCCCGATATCGCGGCAAGCTTAGCTCAGTGCAACAAGTCGCCATTATTACCGGATTGACAGCCGCTTTTGTCAGTAACTATTTCCTCGCTAAAACTGCAGGCTCGTCACTATCGGTATTCTGGCTGGGCTATGAAACCTGGCGCTGGATGTTCTGGATGGAGCTGATCCCCGCCGTTATCTTTTTTGTCGCCTTGCTATTTATCCCTGAAAGCCCACGCTTCTTAATGGCCTCAGGCCAAAAAGACAAAGCCAGAACTGTGTTGGTACAACTTTACGGCGCCGCTGAAGGCAATGCCAAGGTGAGTGAAATCGATGCATCTTTAGCCGCTGATCACCATAAACCCCGCCTGTCCGACATTATTGATAAAGCCACAAAGAAAGTTCGCCCGATTGTTTGGATCGGTGTTGGCTTGGCAGTTTTACAACAATTTGTCGGTATTAACGTGGTGTTTTACTACGGCTCGGTACTCTGGCAAGCGGCAGGCTTCTCCGAGTCTGACTCACTGTTAATCAACGTAGTTTCTGGCGTCGTCAGTATCGGCGCCTGTTTTATCACCTTCTTTGTGGTCGATAAAATTGGTCGCAAACCACTGCTCTGGATTGGATCTCTGGGCATGACAATCACCCTGTCGCTGGTGGCCATTGCCTTTTACGGCGCGCCGCTCGATGAGCAAAATAAACTCATCCTCTCCACTGAGATGGGTACGCTGGCACTGATCGCCGCCAACCTTTACGTGATTTTCTTTAACGTATCCTGGGGTCCGGTAATGTGGATCATGCTCGGTGAAATGTTCCCCAACCAAATTCGCGGCTCTTCATTGGCCGTCGCAGGTTTGGCACAGTGGGGCGCGAACTTCCTGATTACCTTTACCTTCCCCTACCTGCTGGCCTCGTCACTCGGCTTGCCTGGCGCCTATGGTATATACGCCTTCTTCTCCGCCTTCTCGATTTTCTTTGTACTGAAACTGGTCAAAGAAACCAAAGGCAAAGAGTTGGAGCAAATGGAAGGCTAACCCCCCACAGGGTGCATACCCTCTGTGCAAAATGGAAAGGCGAATCCGCAAGGCTTCGCCTTTTTTATTGGCGCAAGTAAGTCCAACAACAACACTTACAATTCTTAAACATTACCGCTGGTGTACAAGCAAATCCAACTTATGGTTTAATTGACCACAACAATAACACCATAACTAGAGAACCATGCCATGCACCAGATCCAACGTTTGATCCCGCTGCTTTTTGTGACCCTCGGACTCACCGCCTGTGGTGGCGGAGGCGGAGGTAAATCACCTTCATCCTCCAGTCCTGCATCATCAACACCAGCCTCATCGGTTGCACCTAGTTCAACGGCAGCATCCTCGGTTGCGCCGTCATCTACCCCTGCATCATCTGTAGCGCCCAGCTCTGTAGCTCCCTCGTCCACGCCTGCCTCATCCATTGCCGCCAGCAGCTCAAGTGCCGCTGCGACTGTGTTAAATCTAAACATGACCAGCGGTTGGCGCGGTAACGGCGAGGGCAATAGTGGAGTTACCTACAACAGCGATGGTGTCAGTTTTACCGCTAGCGGGGACAATATTGGCGCAGTGACCGATATAGCCAAACCTATCCTGCTGGAAGATGCGGTAATCAGCATGGTGGTAAATGTCAGCAGCGAATTCAAAGCGAGCGGAGCCAGCCTGCAAATTTTTGCGCAAATCAAAGGCGGCAGCTGGGCGGGTGAATGGAATTGCTGGTCAGGCAATGAAGAACTTACCGCTGGAGCAGATGCCACTATCAGCTGTACCGTGAAAGAAGATGATAAAAAATTCAACCAAACGGATAGCGACGTGCAAATTGGCGTGCAGGCCAAGAGCGCACCCACCGGCGTAGTCACCATCAAGAGCGTCAAGATAACCCTCGCCAGCAGCCAAGCCAGCTCGGCAGCAACCAGTAGCGCCGCCTCCAGTGCAACCAGCGTTTACTCCGCCAATGTAAATAGCCTGCACACACTGGCAAGTTTTCCAATTGGCGCCGCCGTCACCAACAATGACTATGCCGCCTACAACATTCTGACCAATGCCTCCGAACAAGCTATTGTAGAAAAACATTTTGATCAGATGACCGCTGGCAACATTATGAAGATGAGTTACCTGCAACCAACGCAAGGTAACTTTACCTTCACCAACGCCGATGCCTTTGTGGACTACGCAAAAAGTAAAAATATTAATATTCACGGCCACGCTCTGCTCTGGCATTCAGACTATCAAGTGCCCGGCTTTATGAAAAACTGGAGCGGTTCTGCGGCAGACTTCATCACCGCGGTTGAGACCCATGTCACCACTATCGTCGATCACTATGAAGCAAAAGGTAATTTGGTGAGCTGGGATGTAGTGAACGAAGCACTCAATGATGGCAGTCCATCCAACTTCCGTACTGACTCCGCGTTTTATGTGAAGAGTGGCAACAGCGCGGTGTACATTGAAAAAGCGTTTCAAGCGGCGCGCGCGGCCGATGCCAATGTGACGCTCTACTACAACGATTACAACATCGACCAAAACAATGCCAAAACCACCAAGTTGATTGAAATGCTGACAGATTTCCAAGCGCGCAATATTCCTATCGATGGCGTCGGCTTCCAGATGCACGTATTTATGGATTACCCATCCATCGCCGACATCAGCGCCGCCATGAAAAAAGTGGTTGATAAAGGCCTGAAAGTAAAAATTACCGAATTGGATGTGGCAGTAAATAACCCTTACAGCGGCAGCTGGCCGGGCAACAAAGTCAGCACCTTTAACAATACCGTTGCACTGGCACAAAAGAAGCGTTACTGCGAAATTGTGAAAGCCTATTTGGATACAGTACCTGCAAATTTACGCGGTGGAATTACGGTGTGGGGCACCACCGATGCCAATACTTGGCTGAACGATTTGTTGAAATCGCCAAGCCAATACAACGGTGAAAAAATTGCGTGGCCGCTATTATTTGATAGTAACTACAACGATAAACCTGCACTGCGCGGATTTGCCGATGCATTACAAGGCACTGCGTGCAACTAAGAATCTAACCGTGTTTTAACCTTCATCCCTTTTGGGCAGTTACGCAAGTAGCTGCCCATTTTTTATCTATGCCCGAGGTAAATACATGAAAGCAAAACAACTGACTGGTTTTTTAGCTGCCAGCTGCCTGGCATTAAATGCGCTTGCCAACGACAACCAAACAATAAACTTCTATCAATTTACCTATGAAGGCAAAGATGCCGTTTTTGCACAAAAACCGGCGCAGGGCCAATTCCAAAATCCAATCATTGCCGGTTTTTACCCTGACCCGAGCATTACCCGCGCAGGTGATGATTATTATTTAGTGACATCCTCTTTTTCTTATTCCCCCGGCGTGCCCATTTTTCACAGCAAAGATTTGGTGAACTGGAAATCGCTCGGTCATGTATTGGTTACTCCGAAACAACTACCACTCTACAAACAACAAACATCACGTGGCATTTATGCACCAACCATTCGCTATCACAATGGTACTTTCTATTTAATTACCACACTCGTGGACGTGCGCGGCAATTTTATTGTCACCGCTAAAAATCCTGCAGGCCCTTGGTCTGATCCTATTTTATTACCGGAAGTGGGCGGTATAGACCCAGATATTTTTTTCGATGACGATGGCCGCGTATACATCGCCCACAATGATGCGCCCATAGGTGAACCACTCTACGAAGGTCACCGCGCGATTTGGCTATGGGAGTTTGATCTCAACAATAAAAAAATTATTAAAAACTCTGGCCGTATGATTGTGAATGGCGGTACCGATCTGGCAAAAAAACCGATTTGGATTGAAGCACCACACATCTACAAAATTAACGGCTGGTATTATTTGTTGTGTGCTGAAGGTGGCACTGGCTACGATCACAGTCAGGTTGCATTTCGCACCAAAGATCTCAGCAAACCATTTGAACCCTACACTGGCAACCCCATCCTGACCCAGCGCGATTTGGATATCAATCGCCCGAACCCTATCACCACGGCGGGCCATGCCGACTTAATTCAAACCAAAGAGGGAGAGTGGTGGGCAGTCTTTTTAGCCACTCGCGCCTATGACAAGACCGCGTACAACACCGGGCGCGAGACCTTTTTATTGCCGGTAACCTGGAAAGATGGCTGGCCAATTATTTTGGAGCAGGGCAAAGAAATCCTCTATCAAACAAACGCGCCAAAAATCACCTCAACCACAAAAGATGCAGAGCCGACCACAGGCAATTTTATCTGGCAGGATAATTTCTCCAGTAAAACACTACAGCATCAATGGGTCAGCTTGCGCACCGCAGATTCACCTTTTTATAAACTGCAAAAGAATAGCATTCAGTTGCAAGCACTAACTGTAGGGTTGGACGAACTGGAACAACCTGCATTTCTCGGCCGCCGCCAGCAACACACTCAATTCGCCGCCAGCACCGCGCTGGATATTCCAACAGAAAAAGTCTCCGCAGGCATAGTCGCATTACAAAGCGAAACCGCACATTATTATTTCGGCGCAACGACCAGCAACGGCAAAACGCAACTATTTATTGAGCAAGCCAACCAAGGTGCACCCAAGGTCATCAAGACACTAGCACCTACCGATATTAGCAAACGTTTAACATTGGAAATTACCGGCAACGCGGGCAAGATAAATTTTTACTACCATAATAAAGATGGCAATAAAAAACCGGTACTGGAAAATGCAGACGCAAAAATCCTGAGCACGGAAGTTGCCGGTGGTTTTGTTGGGACATTGTTAGGTATTCATGCGAGGACAGAATAATGCGCAGATTTTTTATCTTCTGGACTTTTTTATTGCTTGCACCAGTTAGTTTCGCGCTGGGTGAAAAATCCTGGCTGAGCACATCAGCCGGTCACAACCTGGTGCTGACCGATAAAAACAGCAGCGCCGAATTGATTATCGATAGCGATGAATTCCCCGGCGTGCTGCGCGCCGCAAAAAACTTACAGACTGACATCGAAAAAGTCAGCGGAAAAAAGCCAGCGCTCACCAATCTCATCGGCGATAAAAAATCATCGCTGGTAATTATTGGCACACTCGGCAAAAGTAAATTGATCGATCAATTGATAGCCGCCAAAAAAATCGATGTGAGTAAAATTCGCGACCAATGGGACGCTTATCACGTCGAAGTCATCGAACAACCGTTCCCGCAGGTACAGCGGGCGCTGGTGATTGTCGGCGCCAACAAACGCGGCACTATGTACGGTATTTACAGCTTGAGCGAACAAATCGGCGTATCACCCTGGTATTGGTGGGCCGATGTGCCGGTGAAAAAACAAGCCGCTTTGTATATTGATAAAAATGTGCATGTGAGTGAAATCCCCAAAGTGAAATACCGCGGCATTTTTCTCAACGATGAAGCGCCCGCACTCACTAATTGGGTGACTGAAAAATACGGTAACTACAATCACCAATTTTACGAAAATGTATTTGAATTATTGCTGCGTTTAAAAGCGAACTTTTTATGGCCAGCCATGTGGAACAACGCTTTTGCCGATGACGATCCACAAAATATGATTCTGGCCGATGAATACGGCATAGTCATGAGCACCTCGCACCATGAACCAATGATGCGCGCCGACAAAGAGTGGAACCGCTACGGCAAAGGCCCGTGGGAATATTCAAAAAATCCGGAAAATTTGTACAACTTCTGGGTCGATGGTGCCAAGCGCAATAAGCCCTATGAGAGTATCTACACCTTGGGCATGCGCGGCCAACAAGATGAGCCGATGAGCGAAGGTGAAAATATCGATTTACTGGAAAAAATTGTTCGCGATCAACGCAACATTATTAGCGATGTATTTGGTAAAGATCAGCTTACCAAAGTGCCTCAGGTGTGGGCGCTGTACAAAGAAGTCCAGGGATTTTACGAGCGAGGCATGCGCGTGCCCGACGATGTAATCCTGCTCTGGTGCGATGACAACTGGGGCAATATCCGCCGATTGCCGTCACCCGCCGAGCGCAACCGCGCGGGCGGCGCAGGCGTTTATTATCACTTTGATTATGTGGGCGGGCCGCGCTCTTATCGCTGGATCAATACAGTTTCCATCGCCAAAATTTGGGAGCAAATGCATCTCGCGTACACTTATGATGCAAACCAAATTTGGATTGTGAATGTGGGCGATTTAAAACCCATGGAATATCCGATTGAGTTCTTCCTCAACATGGCCTGGAACCCGGAGGCTTGGCCGAAAGAGCGCATTCCAGAATTTGCGACACTCTGGGCAGAGCGCGAATTTGGCAAACGACATGCGCAGGAAATTGCGGCGATTATGACCGGCTATACACGCCACAACTTGCGCCGCAAACCCGAATTGCAAGACGCCACAGTTTACAGCCAACTCAACTACGCTGAAGCCGACCGAGTGACGGCAGAAATAAAATCCTATGCCACGCGAGCAGAAGCACTCTACGCAAAAATTCCGAAGGAACAGCGCGATGCGTACTATCAGCTCGTGCTCTTCCCTGCCAAAGCGAGCGCGATAGTCACCGAGCTTTACGATGCGCAGGCGAAGAACCATCTCTATGCGCAGCAGACCCGTGCCAACACCAATGAATATGCCGATAAGGTGCGCAGATTATTCGCCGCCGATGCAGCACTGGAGCAGGAGTATCACAAACTAAATGACGGCAAGTGGAATCATTTTATGTCCCAGCCACATATCGGCTACAGTCATTGGAATAACCCGCCAGAAGATACGCTGCCAGTTACCCACCACTACCAGCCGCATAACTCGGCCGAAATGGGCATAGCCGTAGAAGGTGTAGCATCCGCCTGGCCAAGCCCCGGCAACTACCAATTGGGGCGTTTTGACCCTTTCGGCCAACAACAAAGAACCATTGAACTGTTCAATAAAGGTAAAGAATCGTTCGTCGCTACTGCCAAAGTGAGTGCACCTTGGATTATACTTAGCCATACTAGTATACAAGTTAGATCTGCGGCGCAACTTCAGGTATCCATCGACTGGAACAAAGCCCCCATCGGAGAAGCGTCCGGCAGCATACAAATTGCGGGCACAGGCTGGGGCAGCGCCAGCATTGCGATTAAAGCGTTTAACCCTGGCACCAACAAGCGTGCACTAAAAGGCTTTGTCGAAGCAGACGGCTATATCGCAATTGAGGCGGAACATTATCAACGCAAAGGCGACGCCCGCGATGACAAGGGGGCAAAGCTGAGCTGGGAGAAAATCCCGCAACACGGGCGCACCCTGTCATCTATGTCGGTTTATCCGATTACTGATACTCGCTTTGCAGCGGCGGAACAGGCGCCCTATTTGGAATATGAGATTTACCTGACACGCGCAGGCACATTTTCGATCACCGGATTGTTTGCGCCCAGCTGGCCGATGATGCCGGGGCAAGGTTTACGCTACGCGATTGCGATTGATGACCAACCGGCGCAGGTAATCGATTTAACCGCCGATATGAGCAGCGCCACTTGGGACGAAACCGTGCGCACCGATGTGCGCGCCAGCCGCAGCGAACACGTGTTTAACAAGCCCGGCATACACAAGCTGCGCATTTACAGCCTCGACCCGGGAGTGACGCTGCAGAAAATTATGATTGATACCGGCGGCCTGTTACCCAGCTATTTGGGGCCGGAGGAGAGCCGCTTTTACTAAAAAACCAGCAGTAGAGAAGCCATTGAATGAAAATTATTGATGCGAAAGTGATTGTCACCTGCCCCGGCAGAAATTTTGTCACACTGAAAATTACTACTGATCAGGGCGTGTACGGCATCGGCGATGCAACACTCAATGGCCGCGAAAAAAGCGTGGTCTCTTATTTGGAGGATTATTTAATCCCCGCATTAATTGGCCGCGACCCGCAGCAAATCGAAGATATCTGGCAATTTTTTTATCGCGGCGCCTATTGGCGTCGCGGGCCAGTGGGCATGACCGCGTTGGCTGCGATTGATGTCGCACTCTGGGACATAAAAGCCAAATTGGCGAATATGCCGCTATATCAATTGCTCGGTGGCAAAAGCCGCGAGCGTATCCTCACTTATACACACGCCAACGGTAAAGATTTGGACTCGACCCTGGACGCCGTGCGCAAAGCCAAAGAAAAAGGCTATCAGGCAATTCGCGTGCAGTGCGGCATTCCCGGCATCGAAAAAACCTATGGTGTTGCCAAAGGCGATAAGAGTTATGAACCGGCCGACGCCGATTTGCCCTCGACCGAAGTCTGGTCCACCGAAAAATATTTGAATTTTATTCCCGAAGTATTTGCCGCTGTGCGCAAAGAATTTGGCCGCGATATTCACCTGCTGCACGACGTGCATCACCGTTTAACGCCAATTGAGGCCGCGCGCCTAGGCAAAGAACTGGAGCCCTATCACCTGTTTTGGATGGAAGATGCGGTGCCCGCCGAGCATCAGGAAGCGTTTAAAATTATTCGCCAACACACCACCACTCCGCTGGCTGTGGGCGAAGTGTTTAACTCCATTCACGACTGCCGCGAGCTAATCCAAAATCAACTGATCGATTACATACGGACTACAATTGTTCACGCCGGTGGCATCACTCATGTGCGCCGCATCGCCGACTACGCCAGCCTGTTTAATGTGCGCACCGGCTTTCATGGCGCAACGGATTTATCGCCCGTGTGCATGGGCGCTGCGCTACATTTTGATTACTGGGTGCCGAACTTTGGCATTCAGGAGCATATGGCGCACAGCGCGCAGATGGATGAAGTGTTTCCCCACGCCTATCAATTTGAGCGCGGCTTTTTTACCCCGGGCGAAGTGCCGGGGCACGGCGTAGACATAGATGAAAAGCTTGCCGCCAAGTATCCCTACAAGCGCGCCTGCCTACCTGTGAATCGGTTGGAAGACGGAACGCTCTGGCATTGGTAAGATTGCGGTGGCAAACAGCAATACACTATCCACAACGAGACAATAATTATGAGAACACAACAATTCCTGATGTCTAGCCTCATCGCTGGCAGCTTGCTCATCACAGGCTGTCAGGATAAAAATGCACCGGAAGCCAGCGCGGAAGTAGCGTCCTCGGCTGCCGCTTCAGTTGCTGCCGCAGCGCCTGCACCAACACCAGCAGATCCAGCGCAATTTATCGGTCAACCACTCATCAGCGAGATTTACACCGCCGATCCATCTGCCCATGTGTTTAACGGCAAAATTTATATATATCCCTCACACGACATAGATACTGGCACCACCTCTGAAGGAGATGGCGATAAATTCGATATGAATGATTATCGCGTGCTCTCTATGGATAGCGCCGATGGTCCCGCGACCCTGCACGATGTAGCGCTGAAACTGGAAGATGTACCCTGGGCCAGCCGTCAACTTTGGGCGCCAGATGCTGCGGAAAAAGACGGCAAATACTATTTATTTTTCCCTGCTAAAAACAAAGAGCAGATTTTCCAGATCGGCGTCGCCACCAGCGACTCGCCTACCGGCCCATTCAAAGCCGAACCAGAACCAATCAAAGGCAGCTTCAGTATCGACCCAGCCGTATTTAAAGACGATGACGGCGCCTACTACATGTACTTCGGCGGTATTTGGGGCGGGCAATTACAGCGCTGGGCCAGCGGCAGCTATGTTGAAGAAGATAAATATCCAGCAAGTAATGAACCCGCCTACAGCCCGAAAATCGCCCGTATGAGCGACGACTTGCTGCAATTTGCCGAAACACCCAAAGATGTGCAAATCATTGACGGCGGCGGTGTTCCGCTGTTGGGCACCGACACCAATCGCCGCTTTTTTGAAGCCGCCTGGGTGCATAAATTTAACGGAAAATATTATTTGTCTTACTCCACCGGCGACACCCACTTTATCGCCTACGCGATTGGCGACACCCCCTACGGCCCCTTCACTTACAAAGGCATGGTGTTAGCACCAGTTTTAGGCTGGACCAACCATCACTCAATCGTGAAGCACAACGACAAATGGTATTTGTTCTACCACGATTCTCAGCTGTCCGGCGGCCAAACTCATCTGCGCAATGTGAAAGTGACTGAGCTTGTTCACAATGACGATGGCACCATTAACACCATTGATGCCTATCTCGACTAACGCCTAATGCACTAATGCACTAATGCAACAACCCGGAACCCCGCCCGATTAAATCGGGCGGGGTTTTTATTATTTGAAAGTCAAAACACAAAAATTGACTTTTGTCATACTAGGTGAATATTATTTGAACGCCAGCAAATGTCTTATCAATGGCAAATAGCCCTAATAATAATTACTCACACGAGACTAATTCCATGCGCAATCTTCTCATCAAACTGCTAAAAACATTACCCTCACTTGCTCTTGTTTGCCTCCTATCGCCACTCACTAGTCAGGCGCAAAACACGCTTAATCCTAATTATTTTTATTTGGTCAAAGGCGAGTTAATTGGCCGTAGTATTTCACTTGGCGATCCCAGCAATTGGAGCACAAGTTTGCAAGGGCGCGAGGGAAAATCAGCAAGTAGCAAAGTGGCTGTAGCCCCGACCGACTTTAAAGCGAAAGGCGATGCCATTCAAATAACTTGGTCGCGCAAAAAAATGCAAGGGAACTTGGGGCTCTATGGCAATGCAATTGATTTATCCAAGTTTAAAGACGCTGCATCATTAACTATTGATATGCGTGTCGATGTTAAACCAGATAAGGACGT
Source organism: Cellvibrio sp. ATLC23 (assembly GCF_057196725.1). NCBI lineage: Bacteria > Pseudomonadati > Pseudomonadota > Gammaproteobacteria > Cellvibrionales > Cellvibrionaceae > Cellvibrio > Cellvibrio sp. ATLC23. The sequence continues at coordinate 64,720 of NZ_JBXUOS010000003.1, forward strand.
AAAAATCGGACTGGACTGCGGCTACCCTTGCCGCGCCGAACTGAGCATCAATAAAATGATCAAAACTATGCCCAAGGGTGAATGGTTTTCTCTGCCACTTCCACTAAATTGCTTTCAGAGCGACAATTTTGACCTAAGCAAAATTGTTGGCCCGTTTAGCATTGGAACAGAGGGAAAGTTTACTGTAAGTATTACTAATATCCGGATAGAAAAATTGCCGGATGGCGACAAGGGCTGCGCTGCCAACGAATAAGTACAGACAGAAAAGGCGCATATCAGTTTTTCTGAATGCGCCCCTCCCCCCCCAATTGAGTCAGCTATTAGGGGGATGTATTAAAATTATTCCGCCTTACAGTTATCCGCTATATATCGTGTGTGTGTAGGCATAAAATCAATACACTTATTGATGACCTGCTCATACGCCTTGAACCTTTCCGCCAGCTCAGCCAAAGGCATTGAATCTACTGCCGGATGGTACTCTTCCGCTTGAATCCCCTGCCCCTCAAAAACGGCAAGCCAACTCGGAGTGCTAAATAACTCCTCGTTTTCTCGATAAATTCGTCCAGTGGAAACATAAAGTTTGATTTTCTCGCGCAAATATTCAGGTATTTCCATGCTGCGACAATAGTTCCAAAAATCAGAATCTGTGCGTTCAGTAGCCTTGTAATGCAAAATTAAAAAATCACGAATTCGCTCATACTCAAAAACCGTATTTTTGTTATATAGCTCTGCACCGTCTTCCATAAAACGCCGCGATGGAAACAAATTAATCAACTTGGAAATTGCTGTCTGAATCAAATGGATGCTCGTAGATTCCAACGGCTCCAAAAATCCGCTGGAAAGGCCGATTGCAACACAATTTTTATTCCAAAACTTCACGCGACGACCCGTTTTAAAGCGAATCACACGAGGGTCAGCGATGACGGCGCCATCCAAGTTTTTTAACAGTACTCCTGTTGCCTCATCGTCGCTCATGTACTGACTTGCATACACATGCCCGTTTCCAGTTCTATGCTGTAACGGTATACGCCATTGCCACCCAGCTGTGTGCGCAGTGGCGCGAGTGTAAGGAATTGGCTCTTCAATTTTCTCACAAGGGGCAGCCACCGCACTATTGCAAGGAAGCCAATGCGACCAATCTTCAAACCCGGTTTTGAGCGCGCCTTCAATTAACAGAGCACGAATTCCAGTGCAGTCGATAAAGAAATCGCCTTCTATGACAGCACCACCCACAAGAGACAATGATTTTATATAACCACTATTTTCACATAGCTCAACCGAAGAAATTTTGCCTTCTGTACGAACAACGCCACGAGCCTCTGCATAACCTCGCAAAAATTGCGCATAACGGCCCGCATCGAACTGAAATGCATAACCAAAATCAGACAGAGGTGAACCATTGATATTGAGCGGTCGAGTAAACTTTTTGTGCCGCGCCGCCATGGTGGCAATAGAGTAACTTTCCAAACTCGAGGCTAATCCGTTACTTTTTAGTTTTAGCCAGTACTGATGAAATGGAAACGCATTTATGTCTTCACCATAAGAACCAAATGGGTGGATATAACTCTGACCTATTTTTTTCCAGTTAATGAACTCAATCCCCAACTTAAATGTTGCCTGAGTTTTTTTCATGAATTCATTTTCGTCAATTTCCAGAATTTGATTAAATTTTTGGATATGAGGAATTGTTGCCTCCCCCACACCAATAGTTCCAATCTCTTCCGACTCGACTAGATGCACATCATAATTAGTACATCCCAGCACCTTACTAAGCGCCGAGGCAGTCATCCAGCCCGCTGTACCACCACCGGCAATGACTATTTTTTTAATTTTATTATCACTCATAATATCCACACTGAAATCCGGAGTAAGGGTAGTTACTTAAGTATTGCGTACTTACCTAAAATCTCATCTTCATCAGAAAGCTGGGCAGCCAGATTTGAATTCACCATGCGCATTTGACCCAAACGCTTAACAACCAATTCCAAATTGCAGCCATTTAATAGGATATCGTGCTTTTCAGGCCAATAGTCATTCCCCAATAACAACGACACCCATGCGCCAGGCATCCAAGTTTCGTATTCTTCGAACGCTAACTTGCCTCGCTCTTTAAATAAGCTAAGTTTTCGCTGTAGCTCAGCGGTGCGCGGAATTTTGCTAATGCAAGACCAAAACCCAGAAGATTCGGCGGCACCTAACAATAAATTGAGCTGCTGATAATCCAGCACTCGATCATATTCATCGGATGTCAACTGATTATATTGTTGCGTAGAAAAATCATTCACACCTGCAGCGGAATACAAATCAATAAAGCGTAAAACACCACTTTGTACATGATGTAAATAAGAAAAGGTAAGCTCGGTAAAATTACCCGCAGCGGCGCCTATTGCAAGGCAGTTTTTCACCCAAAATTTTTCCCTTCTGCCAGGCACAATATTCGATGGCTGCACAGGCTCCGAAAGCTTAATGCCAGCAAAATTTATTGCTGCGGCCACTGCCGCTTCATCAGACTCATACTCGTTGCTATAGGTTAGCGAGTACAACGTTTTATCTTTCAATGGAATCGATTTTAGCCAGCCCCCGCGACACAGTGACAACTCAGTACACAACCCTGACTTGGCTGCACCGCCTACAAGATCGATCTGCTTATTAACGGGCAATTCTTTATCCCATTTTAAAAACTTATCGCCTGGCAACTGCCGCACTAAAACCGAATCACTGCCACTACAATCAAAAAAGAAATCTCCACTAACTACTTCGCCAGAAGTCAGCACTAGCGCTTTAATATTATCATCGGCATCAAGATTTAAATGATCCAATTGGCCGCAAATCACTTCCAAGTGTTTTCTCACAGCACATGTTTGCATCAACTGGCTATATTGCGAAAGATCAACATGCAAGGAGTAATCTAAGTTAAAACCCTGCTCAACTAAGTCTTTATTGAGAAAGCCAAACTTTTTTGCTGCGGCAGCTTGCGCGGCTAAAGAGTACGCATCAAAAGCCGTTGTATCACCGCATTGATGTAACAAAATTGCATATTGATGAAAATCAACACCATCAAGCATGCTGCCGTAACTACTAAAACCATGCATGAAGTTTTGACCCAACTTGGACCAGTTTTTATATAGTGTTCCGAGCTTGAACGTGGCTGATGTTTGCCCCATAAGCTCCCGCTCAGACATCCGCATACTGGCATGAAACCGGCGCAAAGAAGTAAACCCCGAGTCTGCGATCGAAGGCTCTTTCATATTAACGCCAGGGTTAACAAGCACAACTTTCAGAGCATCTACGGTATATGCATTTGTAAGCGCGGCAGCAGTAACCCAAGCACTCACGCCTCCGCCATAAATAACAAGTCGATTTGAGGTCATTGACGCCCCCCGTACAAACTCATTAACGCCCTCGGACGCCCATTTGCTTCAGCTTGATGCTGCTCTAGAAATACGTGATGCGCAGGCATTTGCATCGCAGCGCGATCAATAAGCGCTTCTATTTCTATCATGGTTTTTTCCAACTGTGAATTAGTCATCCAATTAACGCGCGGATCATAAGCACTCGGCACCACTCCCTGCCCGAGATATACAGCAACCCAACTAGGCTCCAGAAATAATCCCCCCTGATATTCAACCACATGCCCACGCTCGCGAAAAAGCGCCATTTTATGAGCAAGCTCATCGGGAATAGACATGTTTCGGCAATAATCCCAAAAAGGAGCATCATTACGCTGGGTCGCATGATAGTGAAGGATTAGAAAGTCCCTGACTCGTAAATACTCCATATCCATTAAACGGTTAAACTCATCGACTCCGGCTAAATCAAATTTTTTGTCTGGAAAGAACTCTATCAACTTCATTATTGCAATTTGAATCAGATAGATACTTGTCGATTCAAGCGGCTCGAGAAATCCACCCGACAAACCAATTGCAACGCAGTTTTTATTCCACGCTTTTTTTCGTTTTCCAGTCGTAAATTGTAAAAACTTAGGGTCGGCAATCAACTTTCCATCGATATTACTCACCAAGGTATCGCAGGCGTCTTGATCAGTTATAAATTCACTGCAATATACATGACCATTACCCGTGCGATGACGGAGCGGAATCCGCCAACGCCATCCAGCAACTTGCGCAATTGCTTTCGTGTAGGGTAATAGCGCCCCGTCCAACTCGGAAGGCGCAGCAACAGCTCTATTGCACGGCAACCAATGGCTCCAGTTTTCATAGCCTGTTTTAAGTGTCTGCTCTATGAGAACTCCGCGAAAGCCAGAACAATCAATGAAGAAGTCGCCACCGATTACCTCTCCAGTTTCAAGCTGCACCGAGCTAATTTCGCCATTATCGCGCTGATTAACTGCAACCACTTTTCCTTCTTCACGGACGACCCCAAGGTTTTCACTGTATTTTCTTAGGTAGGATGCATACATACCGGCATCTATATGGAAAGCGTAAGAGTAGGTCGAAAAAACTGACCTCTCATCACTCATGGGGAACATAAATTTTTGTTGTGCTGCTGCAACAACAGGAAGCGAATAATAATCGATCGCCTTACCCAACCCCTGAAAATGCTGCCTTAGCCAGTAATGATGAAATGCAACGCCATTGATTTCCCGGCCATACTCACCAAATGGGTGAATATATGCATCACCCATCTTGCCCCAATTAGAAAATTCAATGCCCATTTTATAGGTTGCATTTGTTGCCGCCATAAACTCAGCTTCATCAATCCCAAGGGTTTGGTTAAAAAAGCGCAAATGCGGCAGCGTTGCTTCGCCCACGCCGACAGTCCCAATAACCTCAGATTCAATTAATGTAATAGCGTAGCCTTTATTTTTGAGAAAGTGAGCAAGCGCAGCCGCTGTCATCCAACCAGATGTTCCTCCACCAATAATTACAATTTGTTTTATTTGTTCTTCCTGCATGGACTAACCCCACTAAAGAATTGTTATAAGCAAAAAAAATGCACACGGCAATAATGCCGTGTGCATCCTTAGCTCTCAACATCAACAATCCTGAATTAGAACTGACCCTTCAAGACAATTGAGAAACGACGATCATTGATAAAGTAGTTACGAGGAACCACTGAACCTTCTTGATTAACCTGCATTTTGGTCCAAGTAACCTCATCCATCAAGTTTGAGCCTTCCAAACCAATTTTGAAGTTGTCATTAATGGTATAGAAAATCGAACCATCTAACTGACCGGCTGCCTGAGCATAAATTGGCAACTTAGTAATAACATCACGGGTAGTTAACAAATAATCTGAACGCCAGTTATAAGCTAAGCGAACAGATAAGTCGTCTTTTTCGTACATACCAACGATGTTATAGGTAGTTTCCGACATACCCTGCAGCGGCAAATCAGTATAAGTAGGAGTAAAACCAGCATCAGCGCTACCCGGTGGGTTTGCGGGGTCAATGTTGCTATTAGGTGAAGTGCCGCTAACATCCAACAGAGTTAAGTTCAATTGCAAACCCAAACCATCAAATGGTGCTGGCAGCATATCGTAGAATTGCTGATAGCCTGCTTCAAAACCGGCTATAGATGCATTTACGCTTTTGTTAACTGGTAAATCCATCAATACAGTGCGAGTCACGCCATTGTTTGTAATAGTAGTATTTACAGCCTCGTTAGCAAAGAAGTTACTCATGTCTTTATAGAAAACACCAGTAAACACAGAGCCTGCATCCGCAAAATACCACTCAACCGCCGCGTCATAATTAGTAGATTCCATCGGTTTAAGATTAGGGTTGCCACCACTACCACGGTATTCAAAGGTTACGTTTGTTGGTGCTGCATCTTCTGTAGGACGAGTCAACGTTGGTTGTGCACTCACAGAAGTATAATTACGTAGATTACCAATATCCGCAAAAGAAATTGCTTTAGACACAGCAAAACGTGCCTGCACATCGTCAGTTACCAAGTAGCGCAAGTTGAGACTAGGCAATGTTTTGGTAAATGATCCATTCACTGTACCTATATCTAAAGCACCATTACTGAACCTCTGATCTTCTGCCAATTTCGCAGTATCGCAACTAACACAGTCAGCAATCGCGTCAGCTAAGTTAGCATCCCAGACTTCAGGGAATGCGTTTCCTCCAACTGACTCTGTCTCAACCTTAACTATCCGCACACCCACATTACCAGTCAGACGCTCTTCACTATCCGCGAAGTTTAACTGCACATAGGCAGCCTGATTGGTCTCAGTAGTGTTAGTAAGTTCCGCTAATGTGTAAAGCCCGCCATTGTAAGCAGTATCTCTATAACCAGCCGGCTGATAACCAAAGGGTCTGGTAGCAGCAACGAAGTTATCGTAGTTTGTCACTAAGCTTTCAGCTGCTGCCAAGAAATTACCGCCCTCTACGCCACTCTTATTACCTTTGCGGAAATGCCCCCCCGCATAAGAGTACTGATCAAAAGCGATATTACCAGTGTAGGGAACACCATTTTTGCTATTACCATCCCACGGAGTATTGTCTTGCAAGCCAGAGAAATACTTTCTGCCATCACCCGCCCAGTTTTCAGAGAGGTTACCCCAATTGTATTGCGACCATTTTACGTCTTGCTCACGCTCTGAAAAACGAACACCAGCTTCAACGGATTGCAGCCAGCCGTTATCAACTTGATATTCAGCATCTAGCTTGATTGCAAACTCATCGCCTTCGCTGTCCTCAAGGTGATCCATTGCTGAACGCCAATAGTAGTTGGCGGGATCAGTAAAAAACTCCTCCGAGCTCACACCTGCATCAGGTGAGGTCATGAATACCGTAGGGCGATCAGATGTGAAATCGAATTCCGTGTTGGCACGCACCCCCGTCTGAATGCTCATGTCGATAGAATCTGTGGATGCTTTCACATATTGCACATCACCAATCAACTTCAATTCATCTGAGGGAGTGAACTCAAGACGGAACGAGAAGTCTTCAACCTTAGAATTGGTATCTGAAAAGCGTGAAGTGGTGGTGTAGGAGTCAACATTGTTGACTTCACCCTTAGTCACATAAAGCCCATTGGCTGAGAGATTGGAATAAGTGCCAATTTTATCGTCTGACTCTATGTTGTGCTCTAACCAATTGCGGCCAGAATCAGAGTAGACATATTCAACTGTAGCAAGCAATGTATCATCAGGATTACGCCATTGCCCTACCAAAGATCCGCCATTACGCTCGCGCTCCTGAATTGCCGAGGTAATACGACCATTGATCGGAGCAAAACGTGTGATCGTTTGACCATCTACCATAACATTGGTGTTTTGAAATCTCTCTTCTGCTGTTAACTCTCCATTGCCATCAATGTTATTACCAACCTGTCCATAAGCAACCCCATCAGTGCGACTAGTTAACTCAGAGGTAGCCAAACTAATCAAGAAACCAAACTCCCCTGCATCGGTATCCCATCGATCACTGAACAAACCTGAGATGCTTGGCTTTGTCTCTTCAGACAAGTCGGCATAGTTGGCTGCAGCGCTAAATGCTAACTGACGATCCGAAGAGTCGAACGGCTTACGGGTATTCAGATTAATTGTGCCGGAAATTCCGCCTTCAATCATTTTAGCGCTTTGACTTTTAAAGACTTCAACCTTCGCCATTAACTCTGGCGGAACATCTTGAAAGCTAAGGCCGCGACCGCTGTTAGCCGAAAAAGAGTCGCGACCATTAAATTCACTGCGAGTTTGCGGTAGACCACGAAGAGTCACACCGCTACCTTCGATAGAAAAGTGGTCAGGGTCATTTCTACCAGCAAAACGCTCGATAGAAACGCCAGGTACACGCTGCAGTGATTCGAGAACACTTTTATCAGGCAATGAACCAATGTCAGATGCAGAAATAGCATCAACAACAGTCGATGACTCACGTTTTATATCTTGTGCGTTTTGCAAGCTTGCACGCACACCGGTAACCAAAACCTCTTCAGTGGCACTGCTATTAGCTGGCGCATCTTGCGCGAAGGATGGTGCGCCCATCGCCATAATGCAGACAGCCAACATAGATTTCTTGAACTTAGTAGCTTGTTGTGGATCTTTTTGATTCTTATGGAAAACCATAGCCAACCCCTTGTTTAATATTATGATCAGGTGATTTTTATCGTGTCTCGCATGCCCTGTCAGGCAATAAGGACTTATTGAGTTTGTATCAAGAGCCTCATTAGTCAAATCATCTTGCGTTGATGTAGACAAAAAACAACAAGATAATCACATCCTACCCTGCAAACCGCATTTATGTCCATATGACCATAAGCCAAAAAGGCACATTTTTGATTGATTATTTCGCAAATTGACAGCGCTATCAATTGAGATGCTATATATCAATTATCTGTGATCAATGGTTTCGCAAATAAAAAAGCCCACTGCGATGAGTGGGCCTTAAAACGATGCAAACAATGATTCTTACGCCAAAAATGGATGACGCAGGACTATAGTTTCAACCCGATCGGGACCAGTGGAAACTATGTCAATTGGCGCCTTAATCAGCACCTCTAAACGACTAATATAGGCGCGGGCGTTAGCAGGCAATTCGGCCAAGGCTTGAGCGCCCACGGTAGATTCGGTCCAACCAGGCATTTCTTCATAGATTGGCTTGATGCCAGCCCAACCATCCGCATCGTAAGGCATACCAACGATAGGATTGCCTTTGGCATCTTGATAACCAATACAAATTTTCACGGTTTCCAAACCATCGAGCACATCAAGTTTGGTAAGGCAAATACCCGTAACACTGTTGATGCGATTGGCATGACGAACAGCTACCGCATCAAACCAACCACAACGACGCTTGCGCCCGGTGGTGGCGCCAAACTCATGGCCTTTTTTGCCCAAATACTCACCAATCTCACAACCCAACTCAGTAGGAAACGGACCTGAACCAACACGGGTGGTATAGGCTTTGGTGATACCGAGAACATAATCGAGATAAAGCGGACCAAAACCTGAACCCGTGGCAGTACCACCAGCAGTGGTATTGGACGAGGTCACAAAGGGATAGGTGCCATGATCGATGTCCAGCAGTGAACCTTGCGCACCTTCGAATAGAATACTTTCACCATTCTCACGCGCAGTGTGAAGAAACTCAGTTACATCAGCCATCATCGGCAATAATTGCTCAGCCCAAAGCTTGCAGTCTGCCATCACCTTATCAAAATCAACTGCCTCTACTTTGAAATAATTAGTCAGTACAAAGTTGTGGTAGCTGAGAATTTCTTTGAGCTTAATAGCAAAGCTATTCAAATTAACCAGATCACCCAAGCGCAAACCACGACGCGCAACCTTGTCTTCGTAGGCTGGGCCAATACCACGGCCAGTAGTGCCGATTTTGGCATCGCCACGCGCCAGTTCACGCGCCTGATCCAAGGCAACGTGATACGGCAGGATCAGCGGGCAAGCAGGCGACAGACGCAAATTTTTACGCACTGAAACGCCGGTATCTTCCAACCCTTTGATTTCTTTTAGTAAAGCTTCAGGCGATAAGACCACACCATTACCAATCAGACAGGTAACGCCTTCGCGCAAAATGCCAGAGGGAATCAAGTGAAGTACAGTCTTTTTGCCATCGATCACCAAGGTGTGACCGGCATTGTGGCCGCCTTGGAAACGCGTCACCAGGGAGACCTGATCGGTCAACAAGTCCACGATCTTGCCTTTACCTTCGTCACCCCATTGGGTGCCTAATACCACGACGTTCTTGCCCATGACTGGTTTAACTCTCTGTGCTGAATAAAAAAAGAAAATAGACGAATTTAAAGTGCTACGACCTGGTAGTGGCCATCAAATAACAGTAATTGGCGATCACAACCCAACTCGGCAAGATTAGCGCCATGATTGACTGCGATAACCCGCTGACCTTGCTGACGCAGGGCTTGAATCATTTGCCACTGTTGCGCATCACCCGTTTCAATCACGGCAATGGCAGGAACACCAACTTTAGTGAGCAAACCCAATTTACTGATAGCGGTGATATCGACCGCAAAACCTGTGGCAGGACGAGCGCGCCCAAACACCTCGCCAATATGATCGTAACGACCACCGCTAGCGATAGGATTGCCATAGCCAGGTGCAAACGCGGCAAAAACCAAACCGGTTAAATAGTGATAACCGCGCAGCTCGCCCAAATCGAAATACAATTCGGCAGCGGGATAGCGCTGCTCGATAATACGCGCAACCTCATCCAACTGATCGACCGCAACCTGCGCAGCCTTTACGCCATTAAATAATTCGCGTGCTTTATGTAAGACTGTTTTATCGCCTGCCAAGGTTGGCAGCACTAAAAACAACTCGGCTTTGGCAGCTTCAGTAATATTGGCAGCAACCCAAGCGCGAATCTCTGTTGTCGCTTTACGCTGCAACAACTCAAAAAAAGTATCTTCCTGGATTTTGCTCAAACCGGCATCTGCCGCAATCGCACGATAAATTCCGACATGGCCCAAATCGATATGCAAGCGCGGCAAACCCGCCACCTGCAAAGACTCTAATAAGAGTGAAACTACTTCGATATCCGCTACCACACCCGGCTCACCGTAAAACTCAAGCCCGGCTTGAATAGGTGTGCGAGTTGCTAGCGGATTTTTAGGCCGGGTATGAACTACATGGCCGGCATAACACAGGCGATTAGCACCGGTGTGATTAAAACTGTGGGCATCCATACGCGCCGTTTGCGGCGTGATGTCGGCGCGAATACCCAAGGTGCGGCCACTTAACTGATCGGTGACTTTAAATGTGAGTAAATCGACATCGCGCCCCAAACCGATAAGCAATGAATCGGTATATTCCAGCAGCGGCGGGATCACCATGTCGTAGCCCCAAGTGCTGTATAAATCCAGCAGGCGGCGACGCAAACTATCTATGGCTTTGGCCTCGGCGGGAAGAATTTCCTCCACTCCGTCCGGTAATAGCCAACGATCAGCGTAGGTCATAAGCGACTCTAGGTTAAATGCAGGGTTAAATGCGAATCAGGTAAGCACACATAAAAAAACCGAGCGGCTGGCTCGGTTGCGGCATTTTAACACTGTTTGGCGGGGGAATTGTAGGTCAATTACAACAAGTTAATCCCCCCAAAACCAAATCGCCCGCGGAGCGGGCGATTTGCTGAAAAACCAAGACTTAGTTTTTGCCTTTGGGGTCTTTCAGGTAGCGGAAAAAGTCGCTTTTGGGGTCAACTACCATCAAATCATCTTTGCCGCTAAAACTCAGACGATAAGCATTAAGACTGCGCACAAAACTATAGAATTCAGGATCCTTATTGTAGGCACTAGCAAAAATCGCGGCGGCCTTGGCATCACCTTCACCGCGAATACGCTCTGCGTCGCGATAAGCATTTGCCTCAAGCACAGAAACCTGACGGTCCGCATCCGCCCCAATCACTTCAGCCTGCTCCTTACCCTGAGAGCGATATTCACGCGCTTCTTTTTCACGATCCGCCGCCATCCGCGCAAACACTGACTGACTGGCCTCAGCAGGGAAATCGATACGCTTTACCCTGATATCCTTCACCTCAATGCCAAGCAATTTTACCGCATCAACATTAATACTGGCAGTGATCTCACTCATTAACTCGTCGCGTTTACCCGACACCACATCGTGCAAGGTGCGGCGACCAAACTGGTTACGCAAACCATCTGCTACACGCTGTGACAAGCGGTTTTCAGCGATCATCTCATCACCACCAGTGGCTTTGTAGTAAGTTTCTACATCGCTCACCTGCCATTTGATAAACGAGTCCACCATGATGCGTTTATTCTCTACGGTAAAGAAACTCTCGGTAGCCATATCGGCAGTCAATAAACGCCCATCAAACTTGCGCACTTTTTCTGCAAACGGCAGCTTAAAGTGCAAGCCAGGTGGAACATCCGCCTTAACCAAGCGACCAAACTGCAATACGACGGCGCGCTGATATTCAGTCACCACATACATCGAATTCGATCCGACCACCAATGCGATCAATATAACCACAATGGAAAAAATACCTTTACTGGACATTAGCGCATCTCCCGACGAAGAAGGGGCTTAGTCGCATCAGTCGGCTGCGCCGTGCGACTATTAAAATTCTCAGGTCGAACTTGAGGCTCGCTCGCCTGTTGACGATTACCCATACGATCTAACGGCAAATAGAGCATATTGTTTCCACCCGCCACATCCACCATTACCTTGGATGAGCTCGCCATCACCGTTTCCATTGTTTCAAGATATAGGCGCTGACGCGTCACTTCCGGAGCACGTTTGTACTCGGTAAGGAGACTCTCAAAGCGATCTGATTCACCTTCTGCACGCGCGACTACTTCGGCGCGATAGGCTTCAGCCTCTTCGATCATCCGCTGCGCGCGACCGCGAGCCTCGGGGATAATGCCATTGGCATAGGCTTGCGCTTGATTTTTAAAGCGCGCCTCATCTTCTTTTGCCCGTATTACATCATCGAACGCAGAGCGAACCTCTTCGGGTGGGCGAGCGTCCTGAATGTTCACTGTATTCACCTGAATCCCAGCGGCATAAGCATCAAGATAAGCCTGCAAACGCAGCTTCACTTCTTCTGCGATCTTCTGACGCCCTTCCGATAACACCTGATTCAATTCACTGGAGCCTATTACGTGCCGCACCGCTGAGTCGGTTGCATGACGCAGACTGGTTTCCGGGTCGCGTACATTCAATACAAATGCCCTGACATCAGAGACGTTGTACTGCACCGAGATCGGCAGCTCAACAATGCTTTCGTCTTCAGTCAGCATCAAACCACGAGACGGATACTGACGCTCGCCGGTGACGTTGACGATAACCACCTCGGTGATTAGAGGCGCATTCCAGTTCAAACCTTCCGTTTTGATTTCAGAAAAAGCGCCAAACTTAAGCACCACAGCGCGCTCTTTAGCATCGACTTGATAAACCCCGGCGCCAACATAAAACAAAGCGATAATAACGGCACCAATCGCAAATAAAGGCCCAAAGCTAGCACCACCAGATGATCTTCCACCACCTGAGCCGCCACCAAACATACCGTTTAGCTTGTCTTGCAGTTTTTTAAATGCCTCATCAAGATCCGGCGGGCCATCGTTATTCTTGCCGCTGTCGCGCCCACCCCAAGGATCCTTATCTTTTCCCGGTTCATTCCAGGCCATAGTTTTTCTCCAGATAGAAAGTAAAGCTGTGTTGGGGATGAATCACGAATTTACAACTCCCGGGATAAATCATCGGGCTCTGGTAAACTTTGTTCATCCCAAATCAAATCCTCATACACCAAAGAAGCGGCACTGAGAATTCGTAATAAATCACTTTTGGGCACACGAATCTGTAACAGACTGGCGCCATCATCACGGTAATGCTCCGCCACTACCGCCTGTTGGGTGTAGAGCATAGCGCGCAAACGCCCTTGTGTGGGCGCTAACACCAAACAACCATTTACCACTTCTTTGCCAAGCAGTTCAGAAATCGCTTGCGCCAGCAACTCGCAACCTAGATCAGCTTGCGCAGAAAGCCATACCGCAACAGGTTTGCCGGTTGCATCGCGATCTATCTGTGGCTCAGCTTCGGCAAGCAAATCTATTTTGTTATACACGCGAAGTTGGGGCAAATCGGCTGCGCCAATCTCTTCCAGCACCAACTCCACTTGCTCGGTATTGCGCATGCGCTCTTCCGCTGCGGAATCTATCACATGCAAGAGTAAAGTTGAGTTACTCGCCTCTTCTAATGTCGCGCGAAACGCTTCAACTAATTTATGCGGAAGATGACTGATAAAACCCACAGTATCCGCCATGACAACGGCACCTATATCCGATAGTTCGATTCGGCGCATTGTAGGGTCGAGAGTGGCGAACAGCTTATCTACCGCATACACATCTGATCCGGTAAGACGATTAAATAATGTTGATTTACCGGCATTGGTATAACCCACCAAGGATACAGTCGGAATCGCTGCACGCTGACGAGAGCGACGCCCTTGATCACGCTGGGAACGCACTTTTTCCAACCGCCGTTCAATCATGCTAATACGATTGCGCAGTAAACGCCGGTCGGTCTCAAGCTGGGTTTCACCGGGGCCACGCAAACCAATACCACCTTTTTGCCGCTCAAGGTGCGTCCAGCCGCGAATCAAACGCGTGGCGGTATGGCGCAACTGCGCTAATTCCACCTGCAATTTACCTTCAAAGGTACGTGCGCGCTGGGCAAAAATATCCAGAATTAAACCAGTGCGATCAAGCACGCGGCACTGAAGCACTTGCTCTAAGTTGCGCTCTTGGCTGGGCGTCAAGGTGTGATTAAAAATCACTAGCTCGGCGCTATGATCAGCAACCAAATCGGCCAGCTCTTGTAGCTTACCGGTGCTGATGAGAAATTTAGCGGTGGGAGTAATGCGGGAACCGCCGGTAAGAAAGGCAACCGGATCGCCACCTGCGGACAATACCAGCTCTTCAAATTCACGGGGATCTTCGGCGTCTTGGCCGTGAGATAAATTCAGGTGAACCAGCACCGCCAGTTCACCCGATTCAGGGCGATCAAAAAACAATTAGCGACCTCGAGGTTGTATCAATGATTTGATAAATTACTCGGCCTGCTCGTCTTCTTCGCCTTCGACACCATCTGCTTCGTTCAGCAGAGGTACGCGTACTGCGCGCGATGGAACTACAGTGGAGATTGCATGCTTGTAAACCATTTGGCTTACAGTGTTTTTCAACAGCACGACAAACTGATCAAATGACTCGACCTGGCCTTGTAACTTAATACCATTTACCAAGTAAATGGATACAGGCACACGCTCTTTGCGCAGAACGTTCAGGTAAGGGTCTTGTAAGCTATGCCCTTTTGACATGTTTATCTCCTAGGGACAATAAAAATTATAGTAATTACCCACCCAAAACACCTAGTACATCGAGTAAGGAGGAGGTGGAAGAAAGCATGAAAATCTGACAAGGGTTCTCACGTAGGCATTATATGGCTGCGAGGCCTATAAAATTCAAGGCGCAACGCACAATTTCTTCCTTTGTGAGTGAAATTCCCTGCTCATTCTCAGTGTATATCCAGTGTAGTTCACTATTTGGTGTTGTCGACCAGCCGCGTAACCAAGTGAATTGTCGTTTAGCTAATTGTCGCGTGGCGATAATTCCGCGCTCTGTCATCTCACTGTAATCCAAACGACCATCGAGATAATCCCACACTTGGCGATAACCCACCGCGCGAATTGCAGGCAAATCCGGATGCAAATCCCCACGCGCATGCAAACATTTCACCTCATCAACTAAACCGCTGCCGAGCATTTTTTCAAACCGTGTAGCAATACGCTGATGCAGGATGGCGCGATCACGTGGCGCTATCGCAAGCTGGCAAACATTGTATCGCTCGCAAAATGATGGCGCTGATGATGACTGATGTTGCGCTTGTCGCAGCTGCGCCATGGTTTTACCACTCACGCGATACACTTCCAACGCGCGGCTCACTCGCTGCGAGTGATTGGGGTGAATATCCGCCGCAGTCTGCGGATCAACCTGTGCGAGCTGTGCGTGAATATGCGGCCAACCCAACTCCTCCGCTTCACGCTCAATCTGTGCGCGGACTTCAACATCCGCCGCTGGCATTTCCGCCAAACCATCGAGTAACGCGCGAAAATAGAGCATGGTTCCACCCACGAGCAGCGGAATTTTTCCCTGCGCATGAATAGCTTGAACTTCACGTTCAGCATCCGCTAAAAAATCTGCCACCGAATAAGGCTCAGCGGGATCGCGAATATCAATCAGGCGATGCGGCGCAAGCGCTTGTTCTTGTGCAGAAGGCTTGGCCGAACCCACATCCATACCGCGATAAACCAATGCCGAATCCACACTGATCAATTCCACCGGCAGATGCTGGCGCAGCGCAATAGCGAGATCGGTTTTGCCGGAGGCGGTTGGCCCCATTAAAAAAATCACCGGTAATTTTTGCGCAGAGCCATTCATATCATTACTGCCCATCTTTGCTACTGCCCACGCATAAACATTTTGTCGAGCTCATCGAGCGATTGCAGCAGCCATGTGGGGCGGCCATGATTGCATTGGCCGCTGCGCTCGGTCGCTTCCATATCGCGCAGCAAGCCATTCATTTCGGGAATGGTTAGTTTGCGATTGGCGCGCACTGAGCCGTGGCAGGCCATAGTGCCGAGAATTTCATTGATGTGATGTTGAATGCGCTCACTGCTGCCGTGTTCGATCAAGTCGGATAAAACATCGCGCACCAACTGCTCTACTTTTGCGCGATTTAAAATCACCGGCAGTTGGCGGATCAATAAAGTCTCGGGCCCGGCGCGCTGCAATTCAAACCCGAGCGATCTAAAAATCTCGCAAAAATTATCGGCGCAATCAGCTTCTTTTTCACTGACCGCAATACTCTCTGGCACCAACAGCGGTTGGGTTTGAATGCCGCCGCAGGCAAAGGATTCTTTCATGCGCTCGTAGGTGATGCGCTCGTGCGCCGCGTGCATATCCACCACAATTAAACCCTGCGCATTTTCCGCCAGAATATAAATGCCTTTGAGTTGCGCGATGGCATATCCCAACGGTGGGATTTCTTCGTCAGCCGTCTCGGGCAAACTATAGGTTGCCGCCGTGTTTGCAGGGCGATGCAGTTCACCATAAGCGCCCATCTGTTCCCGCACATCAGCAGGAGAAATCGCTGCAGGTTGATAACTCGCCGGGTAGTTATTGCTTGCCGATGCAGCGCGAAAACCCATCGTCTCCTGGCCCTTAAATTCACCAGCGGCAAGACCTTGAATGGGGCGCGCCGATGAAAGCGCAAACGGATTTACACCGGGAGTTTCATCAGCACCTTCACTCAGCTCGCGTTTGGCCAGCGTATCTTCCGGACGTACTTTGGCAAGGGCGTGATGCAAACTTGAATAAATAAAATCGTGCACGCTGCGATTATCGCGAAAGCGCACTTCGTGTTTGGTGGGATGCACATTCACATCCACCGTCGATGGATCCAATTCCAGATACAACACAAATGCGGGATGACGGCCGTGATATAAAACATCCTGATAGGCCTGACGCACTGCGTGGCTGACCAGCTTGTCGCGAATCGCGCGGCCATTGACAAAAAAGTGTTGCAGGTCGGCCTGACTGCGGGAAAAAGTCGGCAGCGCAACCCAGCCCCACAGGCGCAAAGAACCGCGTTCAATATCGATATGCACCGCGTTTTCCATAAACGCTGGGCCACAGACTTGCGCCACGCGGCGCTCCTGCTCCAATTGCGAATCGCCCGCGCGCCAGGAATAAATCGCGCGGTTGTTGTGGCGCAAATTAAATGCGACATCAAAGCGCGAGAGCGCCAAGCGTTTTACAACATCTTCAAGATGGGTGTATTCGGTTTTATCGGTGCGCAAAAATTTGCGGCGTGCGGGGGTATTAAAAAACAGATCGCGCACTTCAACCGTAGTGCCGCGCGGATGGGGCGCCGGCGACAATTGGGTTTCCATATCACGCCCTTCGGCGACCACTTGCCAGCCGGCACTGTCTTCATTGGTACTGCTGATTAAGGCCAGACGCGCGACCGAGCTGATACTCGCGAGGGCTTCACCGCGAAAGCCCAAGGTTGCCACAGCTTCAAGGTCATCTAATTCATAAATTTTGCTGGTGGCGTGGCGGCTGAGTGCAAGCGGCAAATCGTCTTTATCGATACCGCCGCCGTTATCGCGCACGCGCATCAATTTAATTCCGCCCTCTTCCACATCGATTTCCAAGCGCGTTGCACCCGCATCGAGCGAGTTTTCTAACAGCTCTTTAATAACAGATGATGGCCGCTCCACCACTTCACCTGCAGCGATTTGGTTCGCGAGGCGGGGGCTGAGTAATTTAATTTTTCTCATGGGATGCAAGTCACGTGAAGATATCAGGAGGTCGGAATCTTAATCGTCTGACCAATTTTTACCGTGGCGTTTTTCATGTTGTTGTGGCGCTGAATCGCGGCAATGCTCACTCCATAGCGCGAGGCAATGCGGGAGAGAGTATCTCCTGCTACGACTTTGTGCTGGCGCGGCGCGGCTGGCGGCGGCGTGTAACTCGGGCGTGCGACTGGTCGGCTGGCAAGCGCAGCACCGCCAGCGGGAATTTTTAATGTCTGCCCTAAATTCACCGTGGTACCGCGCATATTGTTGTGCAGCATCAAACTCTGCATAGACACGCCATAGCGCGCCGCAATGCCGGATAAACTATCGCCCCGCGCAACTGTATGCTGCCGCTCAAAATCTTTCAGCGCGCCGGATTCCAATTGTGCTGCCACATAGGTTCCCGCAGGTGGATGCTGATAAAAATGCTGTTTGATACCGTGAAAAACCGATTGCGCCATTTGTTTGCGATAAGCCGGAGTCGCCAACTTACGCGCTTCTTCTGGATTGGAAATAAAACCGGTCTCGACCAGAATGGAGGGAACATCTGGCGACTTAAGCACCATAAAACCCGCCTGCTCTACATGGCGTTTATGCAAATGCGCCATGCTACCCATGGAATTCAGTACATGATGTCCCACTTGCAAACTCGAATTGAGCGTCGCGGTCATCGACAGATCTACCAGCACTCCAGCGAGCACCTGATCTTTATCGCCGAGGCTGATATCGCCCACACCGCCAATCAAATCCGATTCATTTTCGCGCTGCGCTAAAAACCGCGCGGTTTCCGACGTCGCACCATTTTGCGAAAGCGCAAATACCGAAGCGCCGCGCGCACTGGCTTTGGTAAAGGCGTCGGCGTGGATGGAGACAAACAAATCCGCTTTCATGTTGCGCGCCAAGTCGCGGCGTTTTTTAAGCGGGATAAAATAATCGCCAGTGCGAGTTAGCTTGCCGGTAAAGCCCGGCTGCGCATTTATCGCAGCAACCAACTCTTTGGCGATCGCGAGGGTAACTTCTTTTTCGCGCAGACGATTTGGCCCCATTGCACCCGGGTCTTCACCGCCGTGCCCGGCATCCACTGCGATCACAATAAAACGCTTGCCACTGAGATCGGCACTAACGGTAGTAACAGGGGCGGGAGCAGGAGCACTCACCGCAGGCTTGTCTTGCACCGCGACAGGTTTGGTGGCGGGTGCCGGCGATGGCGCTGTAGTCGCAACAGTGGTCGAATTTGCCGGCGTGACTTCATCGTACAAATCGATAACCAAACGGTCGTGCATGCCCGCGTGCGCCTTGAGCGCAAAACTGTTGGGTGCGACCTTGGCTTTTAAATCCAGCACTAAACGCAAATCTGTTTTGTTGTGCACATAGCTGCGAATCACCATCACCGGGGTGTCGGCGAGCGGCAGCTTGGCCAAGTCGCCGCGCAACTTACTGTTGGGCACATCGAGAATAATACGGTCGGGGTTACCGGCAAGGGTGAGACTGTGTTGCACCGGAGCATCCAAGTCCAACACTATGCGGGTGTGGTCTGGAGCACGCCAAACACGCACACCATTGACGTTAGCCGACTGGGCAGCTTGAGCAACCAATAATACGCCCAAGCAGCAAATAGCACTCAGCCAGCGAAAACAAACCATAGACGATCTCATCAACTTCAATAACAAATCTGATTGTAATTAGAGGGTGAAGGCTAAATCCCCTTACGCGGGTGCTGCAAATAAGAGCACGCAAGTGCGCACAAGTTCGCACTCTACCGCAAAACCCTGTTTTCGCTCTAGCACAATCGCCAAAGCGATCACTTACCAACCTGGGAAAACAGCACAGTTTTCCCCCGATTCTGTGAACCAGACACGACTATACTCACTGCTGTATCTGCATCATAACCACCACAAAAAACTTACCGGTGCTCACTTATGCCATCAGCCAGCCGTATCAACTTGTTGCCCTATTCGTTTGCCGCTCTTGGCTTAACACTGGCAAGCATGCCCAGCATGGCGATCAGTTATGGCATTTACGATTCCCGCGCACTCGCCATGGGCGGCTCCGCCACTGCTATCGGCAGCCATGCACAGGCGGCGTTTTACAACCCGGCGCTGCTGGCATTTCACGATAAAGAAGAGGAAGAAGGTCGCGATGGCCGAGTCTATTTGCCCAATATAGTGCTGCAGGTATCCGACGCCACGGAAGCGGCAATCAATGCCATTGACGATGATCTGGACACCCAGCTCAGCGGTGCAATTAACCGCTTTAATGCTGCACCCAGCCTCGACAGTGCCGGGCAAGTCGCCAGTTCAGCGCAGGACCTCAGTGATGCGCTGGATGATATAGCCAACCAAGAGTTAAATATCGACAGTTTTATTGGTTTCAACATCAGCGAGCCCAGCAACCGCGAAGGTGGGGCATTTTATTTTGGTGCGCGCCTGATCGGCGGCGGCCTTGCCAATGTCAGCGAAGCCGATAGCGCGCTGCTCAAGGACTATATCGAGTCCATGAACAAAGTCGCCGCCGGAGTTGACCCTGCCACTGTCGCCGCAGAATATCCGCAACTGATCAACACCAACGGCCAGTTGATCGACCCAACCCGCACCCTCACCTCCAATGCCGATATCAGCGCGCTCGCCATTAGCGAATGGGGCATGGCGATGGCCAAACAATTTGAGTGGGGCGATTATGGCCTCGCTATCGGCATCACCCCCAAGCTGATGCGAGTCGATGCCTTCCGCGATACCGCTGACTTTAATGACAGCCTGGGCTCTGCCGATGAAGGCGTTGATAAATTTTCGGACACCCAAGCAACCCATATCACGCTCAATGCCGACTTCGGTTTAGCAGCCACGATTAAAGAACACTACCGCGTTAGCCTTACGCTTAAAGATGCGTTTGAAAAGAGCTTCACCACCACCCAAGCGCCAGATCCTCTCACCGGAGAAGAAGCGCCTGAACTCAAGGTTACACTCAGTTCGCGCGCGCGCCTCGGTGTGGGTTATGTGGCTGAGACCTTCAGTGTGGGCGTGGATTACGATCTACACGAAGCCACCCCCATGGCCAATGAAGCGGGCACACAGGAGTTAAGTGTGGGCGCAGAATATGTCCTGTTTGATGCGCTTGCCCTGCGCGCCGGTTATCGCCAAGACAAAACCGGCCTGCGCGACAATTTAATCAGCGGTGGTGTGGGTTATCAGTGGAGGCGTTTTGTGATGGATATCGCCTATGCCAGCGGTGGTAATTATCGCGGCGGCGGCTTGCAGTTGGGCTGGACGTTTTAGCCTGCCAGCATCGCAAGCTAGTCTTTCATAAACTGACTGATATCAAATGTTTGCGCCGCATGGGCGCACATAAACTCAATAAATTCTGCTTCTGGTAATGGACGGGATATCACATAGCCTTGAGCGATATCGCAGCCATCTTTTTTCAGCATCTGCAAGGTTTGGTCGTCCTCGACTCCTTCGGCCACCGTGACCAAACCCAGCTCCCGCGCCATTAAAATCGTCGAGCGCACTATGCTGTGATTGCGCGGATTGTCGAGCATATCGCCAACAAAACTACGATCGATTTTTAATTCGCGAATTGGAAATAAACTTAGATACGACAGCGATGAATAACCCGTACCAAAATCATCGACCGAGGCGTAAATACCTCGCTCACTCAACTCGCCCAAGACTTGTTGTACACGCTGCGGATCGGATGCCACCGAGGTCTCGGTCAGCTCCAATTTGATATCACTGGGCAACCCCTGATAGCGCACCAGCGCCTGACTCACAATTTCCGCGAGATTGGTTTCAATTAAATCGTAGGCGGCGATATTAATACTGATACAGCAGGACAAGTAACGCTTGCGCAACAGAACCGCTACACGCACTGCCTCATCGATCATCTGCTCGGTCACCTGCTCGATCAAACCGGAGTTTTCCAGCAGTGGAATAAACACGTTGGGCGGCACCAAGCCCAAACGTGGATGCTGCCAGCGCACCAACACTTCAGCGGAGGTAATTTTGCCAGAGCGCAAATCCAGTTGCGGCTGGAATACCGGAAAAATACCTTGCACATTGCCATCGATAAAAATGGAAATAATATCCAGATCGACACGGCTGGGTTCCATCGCCGCTTCATAGGCCAGCCAGCGACGACGACGCACTTCGCTCATCGCCAAGGCGGTCTCTGCATGACGCATTAACTTTCCCGCTGAGCGACCATGCTGCGGCCAATAGGCAGAGCCGCCGACAAATTGCGAGTTCAACCCCGGATCAGACTCTGCCATAGCGCTACCCAACTGTTCGAACAGCGTCAGGGCATTGCCTTTATTCAGAAACAATGCAAATACACCGCGCCCCAAGTAAGAACAAAAAGCATCTTCCAACTTGAGCAGATGACTCGCCAAAGCGCTCACGATCATTTCTCCCCGCGAAAAACCAAAGGTGCGCACTATGACATCCAGATCAACCAGCTTAAGCACCAGAACTTCTTTTTCTTGTTTGACCGGTTGCTGATGGGAGTGAAAATAATCATCCAACTGGTCAATAAAATAAGGCAGCTTGGCCAAGCCGGTCTGTGCATCAAACTGCGCAGCTCGGCGCAACTCCTGCTCTGCGCTCTCGCGTTGCACCAGCGCCTCGCTCAACTCGTGAGTGCGCATTTCAACCTTGCGTTTTAAGCTCCAATACCAACTCCCGCCAAGAGCAAGGAAAGCCAACAACAAGGCAAATCCAGTAGAAAAAAAACTCAGCCAGCGATTGTCGCGTTGCGCTGGTTCCAATTCGTTTTGCCACTTTAGATAAAGCGCTTGATACTGACCGCTAGCGATGGTGGCACTCAAGGAATCCTGCAACCACTCGGCCAATTCTGGTTTATTTTTATTGACCGCAAATGCGTAACCACGCGACCAAAACGGCGGGCCCATGCGCTCCAACTTCCATTCGTGCTGGCGCAACAAACTTTCAGCCGCCAAGCTGGCAAGCACGGCGTAATCCGCCTTACCCTGCAACACCGCCTCTATCGCCGTAAGCGTATTGGAGGTAAGCACCAAGTTAGGTTTATTGGTTAAATGACGCAATTGTTGATGGGCGAAAGACTCTTCTTCCAGTGCTACAGTTTTATCAATGAGGCCATCTAATGATGAAACCCGCATCGCGCTGGGCAACGCATAAATCGCATGCGAAGAGTAAAGATAAGCTTGAGTGAAAATAAAATGCCGCGAACGTTCCAGCGAGTAATACATAGGCACCACATCCAGATGCCCGGTTTCCAATGCATGCACGGTATCAGGCCAATTCCCCAAGCGATGCACTGCTTTACTGCCGCCAATACGCGCCACTTCGCGCGCTAATTCGATGTTAAAACCTTTGATCTGATTTTTTTCCAGCCACTCGAGCGGCGGATAGGCAAGATCCCCGCCAAATAAAATTTGCGCGGGCGGCTCATATGCGGACACGGAACGCGGCAGACACACGCCTAAAAAACACAACCACACCAGCAATCGCTGGCAATTGCCCGCCGAAAAGAAATTACTCAGGCACATCCTTAAACACCCAAA
Source organism: Cellvibrio sp. ATLC23 (assembly GCF_057196725.1). Lineage (NCBI taxonomy): Bacteria > Pseudomonadati > Pseudomonadota > Gammaproteobacteria > Cellvibrionales > Cellvibrionaceae > Cellvibrio > Cellvibrio sp. ATLC23. Next base: position 88,077 of record NZ_JBXUOS010000003.1, read on the forward strand.
AAAATGGCGACCCATTACTACTTCGCCGAAAGATCAATTAAGCCTAGGGCATGAATGGAGTTTTCACCAACAAGTCAAACTGCAAGATCACGAGAATGTCGCCTCACCACTTGTGAGGGATTAATAGATCTACGACAAAGCCAATGGCTGGACACGCCGCATCGGGAGAGATAGCTATAGGGGACAATGGACACTAAGCTGCGATAAGCAAGTGGGCGAGTTCCGCACTGTGCGCGCGCCACTCAAGACGGCGCCCCTCACCTGCAACACTGATATCAATTACCAGATCCGGCACCGGCAGCACACCCTCACCGCGCGCGGGCCATTCGATCAAACACAGCGTGTTATCGGCAAAATAATCGCGAATACCCATGTACTCCAACTCTTCCGGGTCACCAAGGCGATAGAGATCAAAGTGATACACAGTGCGCGCTGTAAACTCATAAGCCTCGACCAATGTGTAGGTCGGGCTTTTTACCGCACCGGCATGGCCAAATGCGCGCAAGATCCCGCGGGTCAGCGTGGTTTTACCGGCACCCAGCTCCCCCAATAAATGCACGGTGAGTGCACTGGAATATTGCGCAAACACACTCCCCAGTTGCTCACCCAGAGCAACCATGGCGGTTTCGTTCTCAGCAATATAGGCGGCTTGATAAGTAGGCATTTACTAACTCCGCAACCTAGAGCAATTGGCCAAGATAGGGGATTAAATCAGTCGCTAACAGGCTGCGCTGGCCGAGATCTTCAGCCGCCAAATCCGCTGCGCAAGCGTGCACCACTGCCCCCAAACGCGCTGCATCGTGGCTGCGCAGCCCTTGGGCGATTAACGCCCCCACAATGCCGGACAGCACATCACCCATACCGCCGCTGGCCATACCGGGATTGCCATCAGTCACCACACCGATAAGACCATCATTCGATGCAACCAAGCTGCCAACGCCTTTTAAAATCACACTGGCGTTATAACGCGCACTAAGCGCCCGCACTGCGGCAAAGCGGTCGGCCTGCACTTCGGCGGTGGTGATGCCCAACAAACGCGCCGCCTCAGCGGGGTGCGGGGTAAGCAGCCAAGGGCGATGTTGTTGCTGCGCCGCAGCAGGTACCACACGGCCTTCCGCGAGAATATTCAGCGCATCGGCGTCCAGCACCAACGGCAAGCCGGATTTGATCGCCTGTTGCAGCATTTGCTCCGACCAAGGCGTGCGGCCAAGGCCAGGGCCAACTACCAGCAGTGTCGGCTGTGCTAACAATGGCTCCAACTCCTGCCCCGAAACCACACCGCAGGCCATCACTTCCGGGCGGCGTGCAAGAATTGCCGCCACATGCTCCGGGCGTGTCGCCACACTGACTTTACCGGCGCCAGAGCGCGCTGCCGCTTCAGCGGCCATCAGTGCAGCACCGCCGTAACCTGTATCGCCACCAATCACCATCACATGGCCAAAGTCACCTTTGTGCGCATCGGCAGCGCGGGCGGGCAGCAGGTCAATTAATTCATTCAGAGATAGACGCTCAACATCGGAGGTGATTGCATCATAAGTAGCAGCGGGCACCTCCAGATTAGCAAGGACTAACTCACCAGTCAGCGCAGCACCGCGCCCGGTAAGTAAACCGCGTTTGATGGCGATAAAGGTAATGGTCAACTTGGCCGCTACCGCGACACCGGCAACCGCACCGGTATCGGCATTCAGGCCAGAGGGAATATCCAGCGCGAACACCGGTAAACGGCTGTGATTGATCTGTTCAATCGCTGCGGCAAACTCGCCCGTGGGGGCGCCGCGCAGACCTATGCCCAGCAGTGCATCCACAATCACTCCACTCGCTGGCGCAGCCGCTTGCGCAAAAGGCACCATGGTCACGCCCTCTTGCAGGGCAAAATCATAGGCTTGGCGCGCTTCGCCGCTAAGTTTGTCCGGCGCGGTCAATTGAATAACCTGCACTGGCAATAAACGCTGCGCCGTCAACGCCGCGAGCACATAACCATCGCCACCATTTTTGCCTGCGCCACAGTAAATGCTGATCAACTCCGGCGCCGGAAAGCGCTCAAGCAGCAGCTCAAACGCTGCCCGCCCCGCCCGTTTCATCAACTGAATCGCGGGAATACCACCGGCGATAGCGGCTGCATCCAACGCATAAACGTCATTGGCGGTGTACAAAATAGGAGATGAAGCGGTAATTTTCATGAGTCGCGACCATTAGGGGCAGGAATGGGGCGCGATTATACGCAACTTGCTGGAATGACGTTAAGGCTTCGCCGTATTGGTTAAGAGGGGCTTGGCCGGAATGGCAGAGAAAATGCAGCACCCTCTGCCAAGTTGACTATATTGAACAAGTCTTTTTATTGATTAGTACATCCCATTTCTGCTTTGGAACCACATGTCTGAATTTAGCCTGCAAGCCATTATCGAGGGTGATTCGCTGCAACTAGGCGAAGTATTCGCCAGTATCGCCGCGACTGAAGCCGGCGATCCCGCTAGCCTGCGGCAACAGTTCGCCAGCGATTTTTTTACCGCATTTACCCAAAGCAACCCATGGGATCATCGCCTGCAGCCATTGCTCTACGCATTCAAGCCTGCCGCCTTACAGCACCTCGCTAGCAGTGATGCGTTTTATTGCACTGCGAAACACCCACTGCGGCGATTTTTTGGCGCCATCGCCGCACCCGCAAACGCTTGGTGTCTGCGGGATTCAAAACCCAATCAGCAATTGTTCGATAAGCTCAGCACGCTATTTGCCTTCGCCACTCGTTATTGGTCCAATAGCGAAGAAGCACAAATCGCTGCGGCCACTGAGCTGCAACAGCAGCTTGATGACTTTAACAATTGGCTCGCCACCGAAGACAAACGCGCCGCCATGCTTGAAAGCCGTCTGTGCGAAACCGAATTGGCTAACTTGAAACTTGAGAGTGCCGAAGCGCGCGTCGCCGATGCCATCAATCGCAATCTGGCACAGCGCCCACTGCCAGCCGAGTTGCACAACAGCATCGCCGCAACCCTCAAAAGTGAACTGCAATACTGGGCATTTAATACCGCGCCCGATGAACTGCCGCAATTGCCCCTCTGGAAAAGCTGGCAGCGCCTCTTGCCTGCACTCGGGCAACTGTTTACCAGCGAAGGCAACCAAGTTGATGACCAATTGTTGTATGAGCAGATCCCGCTGGTGCTCGCCGAATTGGAGCGCAGCCTGCAATATCCGAGTAGCAATGCCCAAGCCTATGAGCAATTCGTAGCGCAATTAAATCGCTGCCTGATGAGTGCCATCCAAAAACAGCCGCAGGAATGCACCCTATTCCCCGAACTCGACCATCCCGGCAGCCCGAGCGATGCCCACACCCATATTCCCAAAACACTGTTGCAGCAAACCGAGCGCATTAATGTGGGTGACTGGATTGTATTTAGCGGCGCGGATAACAGCAGCGATAGTGATATTCGCTGCAAACTGGCGTTTAAAAATCCGGAGTTGGATCAACTGCTATTTGTCGATCACACCGGGCGCAAAGTGATGAACAAAAACACCAAAGATTTTGCCCTCTGCCTGTCCACCGGCATTGCGCGCCCGCTGCCCGCAGCAGAAATTGCCAACATTATTCAGCGCTGCATAAGCCCGCTGATCGAACGCGCCAAACGCAGTGTGCAAGCGCAATTACTCGCGCAAAAAAATAAAGCCGAACAAGTGGTGCGCGCGCTGATCGCCCAACAACAAGCGGCGGCTGAAGCAGCTGAACGCGAGCGCGTCGCAGAACAGGCGCGTATGGAGCAACAACTGGCAGCGCGCCGCGCCGCCGCACGCAAAGCCATGATGGAAGCGCGCGCACTGGCCGACGAAAAAATGCGCCGCGCCGCCGAACAAGCTGCCGAAACTGAGCGGCAGCGCATTGAACAGGCCGCCAGCCAAGCGGCAGAGACCATCGCCAAACAGCAGCAGGCCACACAAAGTGTGAGCGAGTTGCAAGTGGGCGCTTGGGTGGAAATTAACAGCGAAACAAATCCAAATGAAAAACTGCGCGCAAAACTTTCAGTGATTATCAGTTCCACCGGCAAATATATTTTTGCCGATCAAGTCGGACGCAAAGTAGCGGAACATACCCGCGAGCAACTAATCGCCGCACTGGTGGCAGAGCAAATAAAAGTGGTGCGCAACGGCGACAATTTTGAAGATCAACTGGCCAAAGTGATTCGCGGTTTACGCCGCGACGTCTCTTAACAGCGCGAAGGGAAAACACCTATGAATAATAACGATCAACGCCAGGAATACCGTTTGGATAATCAACTTACGGTGATTATCGAACTCGACTCATCCGACGCCGGCGAACCCACACTAGTGGTCAGTAAAAGTTTGGATATTTCCGCTAATGGTTTGCGTGCGATTGCCCACGAAGTGGTCGCCACCGATATTATCCTGCGCTGCTGTATTCGCGATGAAAAAAATGATCGCCAGTTTTTATTAGTCAGCGAAGTGAAATGGTGTCGCCCCCATAGCGACGGCGATTATTTAATCGGCCTCAGCCTGTTCGATTCCGACGGCACCGACATAGTGAAATGGAAAGAATATATTGCGCAGAGCTGTGCGGACTGACTCCAATAAGCGCCAAAAAGCTCTGCCGTTCACCCGCTATTTTGTCCGCTCACCTGCGCTAACCACCACTCTCACGAAACCTGCTACATACAATTTATCCCTCTTTTAAAGTAACCCTGTGTTTATCAAATCAACCTCAGGGGTAAGGAGCAATGTATGTTATGCAATAAAAAAAACGGTCTATGGTTTTCAGTAGTGTTTGGAATTCTGGTCGCTCTTGGCGTATTCAACCAAAGCCATGCCGCGACAAATAATTTCACCCAATTTAAAGATATGACCATTGCAGTACGCGGCCACGGTGCTGCACTGATTTTTATTCCCGGCTTAAACAGCGGCACAGAAACGTTTGACGCTACCTGTAATTATTTTCAGCAGCATTATCAATGCCATCTGGTACAACTACCCGGCTTTGCTGGCTTAGCACCCAACAACAACGACTCTAATTTTTTAACCGCAAGGCGCGATGCACTTATCACGTATGTAAAACAAAAAACCACCGGAAAAGTCACGCTGGTAGGGCATAGTTTAGGCGGCACACTAAGCCTAATGATTGCACTCAAGGCACCGGAGCTAATCGATAAATTAATTATTGTCGATGCGCTGCCATTTTTTCCTGCGCTACAAAACCCTGCGCTCACTGCTGAACTCGTGCGTCCGCAAGCGGAGCAAATGCGCACCATGATGGATAACCAAACACAAACCGATTACCAAAAAAATGCTGTCGCACAATTGCATGGCATGAGTAACGATCCGGCACGGATGCCGTTATTACTGGAGTGGAGTAAAACCAGTGACCGCGCCACCACCACACAAGCCCTGTACGATTTAATGACGACAGATTTGCGCGCTGACTTAGCCAGAATAGAACAACCCACACTGGTACTGGGTGCTTGGGCGGCGTATAAAGCCTATGGCTCGACAAAAGATAGCACCCAAACAATATTCCAAACTCAGTACGCATCGCTCAAGGATGTGGATATTCGTTTATCAGAAAGCGGCTATCATTTTCTCACTTGGGATGACCCCGAGTGGGTAAATGAACAAATACAACAATTTTTGCAGTTTACAAAATAAAAATTTCACTTATGTATCCAACTAGTATCGACCTCATCATCTAACAGCACAATTCCAATTATGATTAATCATCGCCCGCAGACCCTCCCCAAAAAATCATCCAGCCGCGCCTATTACTGGGCGCAACTGGCGTTCTGGGGTTGTTATCTATTTATTAGTTGGATTTTTGTTGCGCTCTGGGGGCAAATGTCTGGCGCGGCGGCGGCAATTTTTATCAGCCATACACTGCTGCTGTTGTGTGCTAGCCACGCTTTGCGCCAGCTGTATCACCTGCAAACCGGTAGCACCCGGTTTGCCGCGATGATGATGCAATTACTTTGGGTGTTGCCACTCAGCGCAATGGCCATTCAAAGTCTGCTGCATTTGTTTATTTATGGCGTCTTGGTTTTTACTCCACTGCAAAGTGGTATCCACGCCTTCAACATGGGTAGTTTCATTGGCTACAGCATCAACACCACAATCATCCTTACACTCTGGTCGATTTTGTATTTGCTGCGCAGTGAATTTAGCAAGCGCCGCGACACTGAAATTGCGCACTGGCGCGATCAAGCCAAATTGCGCGATATGGAATTGCAATTTTTACGTAGCCAAATCAACTCCCATTTTTTATTTAATTCAATCAATAATTTGCGCGCGTTAATTTTGGAAGATCCGCAAGCAGCGCGGCAGGGGCTAGCCGATTTAGCCACGTTATTGCGCGGCCTGTTACAAGTGGAGACCCACACCACCGTCACTTTGCGCGAGGAGTTGGACTGGGTGCGCGGCTATCTCGCGCTGGAAGCGTTACAATTTGAGCAACGACTGCAATATGAATTTGCCATTGACGAATCGTTACTCAACGCCCAGGTGCCGCCGCTGTTACTGCAAACACTGGTTGAAAATGCCATTAAACACGGTATCGCCAGTCGCCGCCAGGGTGGCTTGATTAGCCTGCGCGCGCAGTTACTCAGCGCTGAACAATGGCAATTAGAAGTGGAAAATCCAGCCGCCGAACTGCCCGCGCTGCATCAGGGCAATGGCATTGGCCTTGCCAATACACGCGCCCGCTTAACCAGCGCGTTTGGCACGCAAGCAACATTGGCTTTACAACTGGGTGAGCGTGTTATCGCACAGGTAACCATACCTTTGAAGACAAGCCCTTAATAAATTTATAAAAATATCTCGTCAGCCGAAGAAAACACACAATGAACATAGTGATAGTGGATGACTCGCGCCTTGCGCGCAAAGAGCTATGCGGATTAATTGCCGAGCACACCGACTGCACAATTACCGGTGAAGCGAGCGATGTGCAATCGGCAGTTGCGCTGATTAATGAAGTGCAACCGGAGTTGTTGTTACTCGATATAAATCTGCCCGACGGCAACGGCTTTGATGTATTGGAGCGGTGCGATCACACCCCCAAAGTGATTTTCACCACTGCCTACGAACAACACGCCCTGCGTGCATTTGAGGTGAATGCGCTGGATTATTTATTAAAACCGGTGACCCCAGAGCGCCTGTCCGCCGCACTGGAAAAATTAACCCAGCAAATCCAATCTGCATCACAGCCAACGCCCAGCAATAAAGCCGCCAGCGAACATGTATTTATCCGCGAAGGCGAGCAGTGTCACTTCGTAAAATTCCGTGATATCAACCGCATATCCGTAGAGGGAAATTACGTGCGCGTATTTTTTAATGCACAGAGCGCACTTCTGCCTCGCTCCTTGAATTACGTGGAAAGCCGTTTGGATAACAAAGTATTTTTTCGCGCTAATCGCCAAGAGATGATTAATTTAAATTTTATTGCGCGCATCGAACCCTGGGTTGGCGATGGCTTGTTAATTGTGATGCAAGATAAAACTGAAGTCATCAGCTCGCGTCGCCAAGCGCGCGAGCTGAAACTGCGAATGGAATTTTAGTTCAGGTTTAATGAAGATAGGTCAAACGCACACCGAAAATGGTTTGATGCGGATGATAAGGAGCTGCCAATTGATTAAAGCGGCTGTTCACTAAATATTGTGCGTCGGTGGTTACAAACAGCGAAGGGTTAACTTCATAGCGCGCATAAATTTCATAATGCCGGGTATCGGCAGGTTCTATCACGGCGGCCTCAACCGGCATATGCGATGACACTTGCATTAGCGCCGCACCAGAACCGAATACCCAAGACGGATAGACGTATTGATAACTTACCCCGACAAACCCGGCTATGGGTGACACAGTATCATTTGCGCGCCCCACACGAAGATTAACGGCGTGCTGCCCGGTTTTATATCCCACCAACCCATAACCGCCATAGTTGCGCTGTTCGCCAGCCGATTGATCCAAACGGCTGTGGTCTGCACTATTGAGCCACAACCCAGTGCGCATCAACCAATGTGAATTACTTTTGGTAATCGCCGCAATCGCAAACACTCCTTTGTGATCCTCGCCCACATTCACCAACTGGGCGTAACTAAGGTTGGGATTATCGGCCAGACCATTCGACGATGCCAAAGCAGTGCGCAGCGCCAGTCCGTCACCCAACTGATGTTCATAGACCGCGCCCAAACTGTAATCGGGAAATTCTATGGTGGGATTTTGCACAAAAGGTACCGCTAAAAATTGCGCATTTTCATCGCTGGCAATTCGGCTTTGATCGAAATAAGCGGTGACATCCAGCAAACCGATACTCAGTGTTTGCTGTGGATTAAAAAAATGGCGATAACCCAATTCCGATAGCTGAACTCGCCCGCGACGCTCATCATCCAACGCGCTGCCTGCATCGGCATTGACCTCGGGCAACACGCTGGAGACACCCATTTGCCGCGGTGAGTTATTCGCTTCTATGTAGGAGTAAAACTCACTCATCTCACCCTGCCAGCGCAGCACCAAATCGCCTGAGAAAGTTATTTCCTCGCGCACCTGCGCATCGTTAGCGGTTTGATAAGTAGTTGTTATACCCGCTTCAACCAGGGGCATAGCCCATGCATTGCCACTGGTTAAGGCGATCATTCCCAACGAAAATCCACCGACACTGTATTTCATTTTTTCCTCTACAGGCGGCCACTCAAGCAGCCTGAATGTGATTCGCGATTAGATGTGCCGATTATAGTAGCGCAATTATTTGCCCTCGCACCTGTTTTATCATCTCGATATTTTCAAACCGCTCGAACTGATACAGAGAGTGGAGTGTTAAAGTTTTTCCAATCGCCTTTGTGCATCAGCCGCCCACTGACTTTTTTCATCCAGTACAAGAGCCTTTGCTAAAAACGTTTTAGCAGCATGCTGTTTGCCCATCGCAGCAAAAATCACACCTGCATGGTAATGAACAATGGCTGACGAAGGCGCAATTTTAGCAGCATCAACCAGCAGTTCCGATGCTTCCCTGTAGTGTTTTTGTTGATATAAAACCCACCCTAATGTATCCATCAACTGCGCATTGTTAGGCATTAACTGATTCGCTTTGCGCGCATTTTTTTCCGCCTCATCCAACTTGTTTTGCTCCGCCAAAAGAGCAGCCAAATTATTTAATGCCACAACATTCTCCGGCTCAGTTGCCAGAATTTTATTGTAGGTCAACTCGGCTTGAGAATATTGCTTGTCTTGCTGCAAAAGTGTCGCGTACAGCAATGCTTCTGGAGTTTGCTCGCCACGAGCTAAGTACAATTGTTTCGCCGTTAATGCCGCCTCTGCAGTTTTGCCCAATTTGCTTTGCACAAGGCTATAAGCACGCAAAACTTCAGCTGCTTGTGGGTGCAATTGATTCGCTCTTTCAAGATACGAAAGCGCCTCTTCATAGCGTCGCAATGCCGCTAACTCACTCCCAATACGAAATTGTAATAGACCATTTTTCGGAAATTTTTCCGCTCCAGCCAGCAAGGCAGCAAGACCTGCATCCAAATTGTTTTGCGCGCGCTCCAGTTCAGCCAACATAGTGTAAGTTCTGGGTTGTGCCTGCCCTGCCGCAATTCCTCCCCGCAAACGCTTAATAGCTTCTTCAGGCTGTTTTTTTTCCAAGTAGTAATTTGCGAATTTGTAGTCAATCGAAGCTCGGCGAGCCCCCTTGGCAACAGCAGTGGCAAATGCGGCTTCTGCTTCTGCAAGCCGACCAGACGCCAAGACTAAATCACCCTGTTCAATATAGACCGACCCCCAATTGGGAAATTTGCTCGCCAGTTTTTTCAGTGTTGTTTCCGCTGCGTCGAACTCTTTATTCTTGCGCTGGCTAATGGCTAATCCCAAGAGATATTCGCGCGTATCAGGTTGCAATTCCAGCGCCCGTCTAAACCGCTGGCTCGCATTAGCATACTCACCTGCACCTAAATAAGATGTCGCGAGAATAGAATGCACGCTCGCATCCGCCATGGTGAGCGGCACGCGTGGAGCAAGATACTCGATAGCTTCAGCATATCTATCGTGTTTATTTAACAGCTGCGCCAAGTTTGGTGCCACTCCCAAATATTGACTACCTGTATCAATCAATCCTTTTTTCAAATACTGGATGGCTTGCAAATCTTTTTTCTGGAACTCATACAAAAGCCCAAGACGCTGATTCGCCACGCGATTCATGGGCTTAAGCTCCAATGCTTTTTTCAGGGAAGACTCAGCGGCATCCACTTGCTCAAGCTCCATCTGGACTATACCGAGCTTGGTCCATGGACCATCTTGTTCTGGATCTAGCTGCGCGGCTTGTTTGAATTCAATTAACGCACCGTCAAGATCATGGGAATAAAATAAAACCGTACCCAAAACTTCATGGGCTAATCCTGACTTTGGATATTTTTTTATCGCTGCATGCGCAATCTGATTGAGTTGCTCCAAACCTGACTTACCGGGATCAACAGTGACATTCACAAAGGCCTCTGAACCAATCCGATTTTTCAACTCTATGCTGGGGACAGGGCTGACACCCTGATCCGTAAATGCCGATGATGGCTCAAGTGTAAATAGCGCCGCGTGAGCAGTCAGTACGCCAAAAAACAAACACCAACTCACCGATAGTTGGATCAACCATTTAATGGCCGGAGAATAGGTTTTACACAAGCGAAATAGAAATATTGGGGCAATCACTGCCATCTCCTTTGTTCAAATCTATATTATTTAAATGGACGCTAACATAAGGTCCTTGTTTGCCATCATATACCGACAATTATTCTCGACAAGCGTTTACCGCTACAAAACAAGAGGAAGGACCGGCGGCATAAAAACCTTACCAAGCCCCCAAAATAAAAAAAGCGACCCGATGGCCGCTTTTTTTATCAACGCCGTATTAAGCCTTAACGCGACGACGAGCCATACCCAACCCAAGCAGGCCAATACCCAACAACAGCATGCCACTAGGTTCTGGCACAGAAACACCTGTTACTCTGATGCTATCTTTCTCACTCGCAACAATGCTACCGCCCACTAAACCATGGGTAAGAAAATCGTGCGTGCCAACTTCTTTACCAGTGAAAGTCACTGCGAAAGTAAATGAACGAGAAACACTACGGTCAAAACTGCCCACCGCACTATCACCCACGCAAGCACCAGTGTCGGCTGTCAGGCACGCAACAGAAACATCAACGCCCGGCATACCAGCACCCAGATCATCGACAGACACTTTGCTATAGGTAGCAAATGAATCCTCAACGCCAGCTAAAATAGATGCTATCAGTGCATCTGAACTTATAGCGCTGGAAACAATAGAACCACCGGTCGCAGTCGCCAATACGGTTGGATCAATACCACCCCATGAAGTGCGGGTCATATTGCCGAAGTCAATCCCAATAAAGGTGACATCATTCGCAGCCAAAGCAGCTTGTGCACCGGCCAAGGTAGAACCGTCAGACTCTTTGAAAGTTGCATCACCTAACGCAATAACGAAACGCGATGAACCTGGTCTCCAAGATGTGTTTTCAGCCGCTAACTTAACGGCATGAATACCTTCTTCAGGAAAGTCACCGCCATAACCGCCATCACCCAAGTTAATAGCATTGATTGCTGCTGCACCTGCGACGGCATCAGTAGTGAGGTCAGTATTTAAACCCGAGCCCGGCTCACTGTAGTAGCCGGTGCCAGTGGCCAAACTACCAAAGCCAGAAAGACCAGCCAGCAAATTACTCGCCGCTGTTTTAGCAGCATCAATAACGCCACCCATACTGCCAGAGGTATCAATCAGGAATACGATATCAAGGACACCACTAGAAATGGATTCTTCGATGGTGACAGTTTTGGTGATAGTTACGCTTTCACCTAAGCCCAAGGTTGCAGAGTAAGTGTCAGGAGAGATGGTGTCAGCATTTACCGCAACTGGCAAAAACAGTGCCGCCGACAATGCGATTTTTTTAAACAGATTCATGGCTTAAGATCCTTCATCAATAAAACAAGTGATTGGTTTAGGTATAACAAAATTAATGTTGCCCTAAATTTTGTAAGTCGCGGATACACTTCACTGAAAAGGCTCTTATATAACAACGAGCCTTTTAACTGTCCTTAGCGACATACAGCAATACCAAAAAGCAAAAAATGAGCCAGCCCAATAAAAATGTTTAATATCAAGCACAAAGAGCACCGCAATGGCGCGCCACTGTATTTGCCGTGTAAATATCTTCGACAACCAAAGGCTGCGCGATGAAATAAACAAAAAGTCGGCGAGCCCCCAACAACAGCGGCACCCGCCTCTAAGTAGAGGATTGAGCAGAAGGGTTATTTCAACAAATAGACCACATACACCTGCGCGGTAATTTTCATCACGCCCGGCTCAAAGGGTTCTGAACTATCTGACGCCCTCATCACACCCATTTCTTTTGCTGAGCTACCCATCAACTGGCGATTGGGGCGCAGTTCCCAGCGCTCGTTGCCGCGATTATTAAATTCCGAAATCGACCAGGGCTCACCTGCGGTTTTGCCTTGGGATTTTGCCAAGCGATTTGCGCGCGCCTTGGCATCATTCATGGCCGCGGTTTGCACTTTTTCTTCCACCGCTTTTTTATCGGCAAGCGTCAGATTGGTGTTGATGGTTTCAGAAATGTTGGCATCGACTAGCGCCTTCATCATCTCGGGATATTTTTTTAAATCGCGCAGATTAATATCCACCTGGCGCGATACATTATTGCCGGTTAATACCCGCTGGCCGTCTTTGTATTCATAATCGGGGCGAATGTTGAGCGCGGTGGTGGCGATATCATTAGCTTTGATACCAAATTTTTTCACTGTCTCAATTAGCAGGCGCGAGCGCGCATCCACATCCGCTTTGGCTTTGGCGAGATCCAGATCGGACTTTTGAATACTGAGAGTAAAAGTCATCATATCCGGTTCCACTTCCAGTTCCGCCGAACCTTCTACATAGACATGGGGCTGTGCAGGCAGAGGGGTTGCCGAAACACCAACAGTCGCACCGACACTTAACAGCAAAGCAGTAATAACCATTGTCAATTTCATAAAAAACTCCAGTGGGAAAACGTGGCTTCACTATAGCGGCCGAAAGTGAATATCACCCGAATCAAATGTTTAAAAATGTAACCCCATCAGTTTTCGGGCAAAATGCACCGCTCAACTGATTAATGAGCTGCCATGTCAAACCTCGATCTCCAGCAACTTGCCGCCGATATCAAACTCTGGGGGCGCGAACTCGGCTTTCAGCAAGTCGGTATTACCGATATCGACTTGGGCGACGCGGAATTGCGCCTGCAAGAGTGGCTGGCCAAAGGCTATCAGGGCAGCATGGAGTGGCTCGCGGCGCACGGCAATAAACGCTCGCGCCCGGCAGAGCTGCTGCCCGGCACCGTGCGGGTGATCTCGGTGCGCATGGATTATCTGCCCGGCGACACCCAGCAAATCAAAATCCTCAAAGACCCGACCAAGGCTTACATATCCCGCTACACCCTCGGGCGCGATTACCACAAGCTGATCCGTAAACGTCTGAGTGTACTGGCGCAAAAAATCGACGATGCACTGCCCTGCGACTATCCGAACAAAGGTCAAAACCGCGCCTTTGTCGATAGCGCCCCAGTGATGGAACGCCCCTTCGCGGAAAAAGCCGGTTTAGGTTGGACGGGTAAACACACACTGATTCTTAACGATACGGCCGGCAGCTGGTTTTTCCTCGGTGAGATTTTTACTTTTGTGCCGTTGCCCGTTGATCAATCCACGCAAGTCAATCAGTGTGGCGAGTGCACCGCCTGCCTAAAAGTCTGCCCCACCGACGCCTTCCCGCGCCCCTATGAGCTGGATGCGCGCCGCTGTATTTCTTACCTGACGATTGAAAACAAAGGCGCCATTCCCGAAGAATTCCGCGAGCCCATCGGCAACCGTATTTTTGGCTGCGACGACTGCCAAGCCATCTGCCCTTGGAATAAATATGCGCAATTCACCGGCGAGACGGACTTTTTACCGCGCCACGGCCTCGCCGATAGCGACTTGGTCGATCTCTTTAATTGGAGCGAAGAAGAATTTCTCGCCCGCACCGAAGGCTCGGCGATTCGCCGTGTAGGTTATGAAGGCTGGCTGCGCAATATCGCCGTGGGTTTGGGTAATGCGCCTAGCGATGAGCGGATTATTCAGGCGCTGATGAATAAAAAAGATCAAGCATCGCCACTGGTGCAGGAACATATCGACTGGGCGCTAGTGCAACAAGCCAGTCCTCAGCGACGACGCAAGCGGAAAATCCGCAACGACATTAGGTGAGTGTCGATTTTTTTTACCAAAAACAGCAACAACAGAATTGCGTCACACTTTAATCAGTTTCAGCGCCCAAAAAGTATGCCGTTTTCGTAGACTGCGGCGCGCAGTAGCAACTGCGTTTTTATCATTACATCAAGGGATTTTTATCAGCATGAAAGTCAATAAACTCGCACTGGCAATTGGCATTGCCTTCACTACACTGGCAGCGGCTCCCTCTTACGCACTGTTGATCTCTACCAGCGTAAAAGCAAGCACATCGGTTAGCATCAACGGCACCACCAATGCTGATAGCGTTAGTTCCTCAACCTACGCCCTCAGTGAATCTGGACTTAACACTGAGTCACCGGTAAGAGCGAATGCTTCCGCATCAGCCTATGGCAAAGACACAGGTGAAAGTGGCCTGAAAAGCTATGGCTCACCATTTCTGGACAGAAGCTTTCTGTCAACCAACCTGGATTTATCCTCCAACGCGAGCGTCCTGCATACGGCAACTATTACTAACGATACCGGTACAGGACAAAATATCGACTTCAGTTTTTTAATCCTGAGCGGTGAATTAGGGCTTGGCTATTCGGACACATACAGCGACGACAGCACTCTGATTCAATCGGGCTACTCGGCGGATATCCGCGTTAATGGCGTAAGCCTGTGGGATAGCTCTGCCAGTCTTACTGCGGTTAACGACTGGTGGAATGGCCAAAGCCTAACCACCAACGGCACCACTCTTGGCGCACTAAGCGGTGATGGTGTGACTTACCAATGGGGTAGTTATGCGGGTCTATTGAACTTGGGTTATCTCGCCGCAGGCGCCTCATTAACTCTGGAGTATCAACTCAATACTTACGTTAATCAGTATTTAGCTGATGCAGGTTATGCCCACACCCCAGAGGCTCGTTTCGACGACCCATTTGGTTTTGGTTCCACTCCCATCTTTGATGTGAGCAACTTTGTTACCACCAGTAGCGGTGCTCCGTCGACAGTGCCCGAACCAGCAAACACCTTGCTGCTGGGTGCTGGTCTTGCAGCTTTGGCGTTCCGTCGCCGCAAAGCGCGCAAAACCGCTGTATAAGTAGTATCAACTGCTATCCCCTTTAAGGGGATAGCAGTTCCAACATATCCTCTACCAACGCACCTATCTGTTCATCCTGTGAAAATCCCCGATACTGCTGCGCCAGCATTTGGCTGTTGTTAGCCAATACCTCACAGCCCAACGCCTGTTGAAAAACAGCAGCATAGTCAGTATTAGTCGCATCCGCTTTCACGGCATAAGCCAAGCCCATATCACTTAACCGACGCGCCAACATGGTTTGTTCCATCTGCGTGGGGACAATTACATGGCGCACACCGGCCAAAAGGCATTGTGCGCTAACACCCATTCCACCCTGGCTAACTACCATCGTCGCTTGCGCTAACACACTGCGCATGCTGACTGGCTGGGCTTCAATCCGTAAGGAACTGGTAGACCAGGCCTCGCGCTGGGTTTCGCTCAAGCCCGGAATGTGGAGCAGAACTGCGCAAGGCAATTGCGCGAGAGCGGTAACCACTTGCTCCAGATGCACCAATTTCGGCGTGAGATAAGCAAAAACCCGCGCTTCCGCCCGCACGTCCGATAACATCGGCCACTGGGGCTCCAGACCTTGATCAGCACTGAACAGCGGCCCCCAGTAATCCACATCCGCGCGCGCGCCATAGTGATCTAACTCCGGCAAGGTACATAAATAGGGTTCAGCGCGATCAAAGATATCGCCCAGGCTGCTGAGAGCCTGACCACCACATTGGTGCATGGCGTAATTGATATTAGCCAGTAGCTGCTCATCCAAACCGGCATCTGGCTCAGACAGACTCGGGGTAAATAGTGGAAATCCTGAAGCAAAGGGAGGGATAACAAAACCCGTGCCGATTGCAGCAACCGGTAGGCCGAGAGCCTGTGCCGCCAAAATAGCTGTAGGGGCGTGATCGGCAATGACTAGGTCGGCCTGATACTCGCTTAACAATGTTTGCCAAGCCGCAACGTACCCTGCTAACACCGTTTTATCGAGATAACCTATAGCGGCCAAAATACCGCTGTAAGAGTAAGAATCGCGCTGGCGCGGGATAAAATTTGGGATCGGCGCTTGCACACAAGTCACCCCATCGCCCAACAATCCTGCGTGCTGCAAATTGCGCAGCGCAAAAATCACCTCGCAGCCACGTGCCTTGAACGCCTGCGCCAAGCTAATAAAACCGGTGATATGGCCGTAATTTCCACCCAGCTCCCAACAAAATACCACTCGTGTCATTGTTATCTCTACCTTGAATATTGAGAAGGAGCGCAGCCTAACCAATGCACCACAAGGCGGCAACATCCAATCACATTAGATAAATTGCACCTCGCTATGACGAAAATAGCCATAAGTTTTGCCCCTTGGCTGTTTTTTTGCGCCACAAACAGGAATAATACGCACCCCCTCAAGAGCGCAGCCGTTAGAGCAGCGCCGTTAGATAGAAATCGGTCAATCTCTGCTCCCTGGAATACACAGGAAGGGTAACGGGTGATAGGGACCGGAACCGCCCTGTTGAATTGCGCCTGAGAGCCAGGACATCAACCACAACGATAGGCTATTACTACTATGAAACCACTTTCCGATATAGGCTTGGTTGGCTTGGCTGTGATGGGTGAAAACCTCATCCTGAACATGGCTAGCAAAGGCTATACAGTCACCGCTTACAACCGCTCCGTAGACAAAGTAGACAGCTTCATCGCTGGTCGCGCAGCGGGCAAAACCATTCGTGGCGCGCGCTCAATTGAAGAGCTGGTCGCCTCATTGGCTAAACCACGCAAAATTATGTTGATGGTTAAAGCCGGTAAAGCGGTAGATGATTTTATCGAACAACTGATTCCGCACCTTGAAGCTGGCGACATCATTATCGATGGCGGCAATACTCACTTCCCCGATACCGACCGTCGCACCGCATACCTCGCGAGCAAAGGTTTACGTTTTATCGGCACCGGCGTTTCCGGTGGTGAAGAAGGCGCATTGACTGGCCCATCCATCATGCCCGGCGGCTCACCTGAAGCCTGGCCGTTTGTGAAAGATATTTTCCAGGACATCTCCGCCAAAGTAGATGACGGCTCACCTTGCTGTGACTGGGTTGGCGAGAACGGCGCTGGTCACTTTGTGAAAATGGTGCACAACGGTATCGAGTACGGCGATATGCAGTTGATCTGTGAAGCCTACCAATTGCTCAAAGAAGTAGTTGGCCTGAGCGCAGACGAAATGCACCAAGTCTTTGCCGAGTGGAACAAAGGTGAACTCGACTCTTACTTGATCGAAATCACCCGCGACATCCTCGCCTACAAAGATGAAGATGGCTCACCACTGGTTGAGAAAATCCTCGACACCGCTGGCCAAAAAGGTACCGGTAAATGGACTGGCGTAATCGCACTGGATCTGGGTGTACCTCTCACGCTGATTTCTGAAGCGGTATTTGCGCGCTGCCTGTCATCGCAAAAAGCTGAGCGTGTTGAAGCAGCGAAAGTCATTAAAGGCCCAGCCGTGAATTTCACTGGCGACAAACAAGCCTTTATCGATGACCTGCGCAACGCAGTATTTGCGTCAAAAATTATTTCTTACGCACAAGGTTATTTATTAATGCGCGAAGCGGCCAAAGAATACGGCTGGCATTTGAACTACGGCGGCATCGCATTAATGTGGCGCGGCGGTTGTATCATTCGCTCATCTTTCCTCGGCAATATCAAAGAAGCATTCGATAAGAATCCTGAATTGAAAAACCTGTTGCTGGATGATTACTTCGCCAAAACCGTTGATGCAGCCCAAGCTGGCTGGCGTCGTGTAGCTGCTGCGGCAATTGTTAACGGCATTCCCGCCCCGACAATCACCTCTGCACTCACCTACTTCGACGGCTACCGCACTGCGCGCTTGCCAGCAAACCTGCTGCAAGCCCAACGCGACTACTTCGGCGCGCACACCTATGAGCGCACCGACAAACCACGCGGTGAATTCTTCCACACCAACTGGACCGGCCGCGGCGGCAACACCGCATCGACCACTTACAACGTTTAAGTTTTTAAACGCGGTGTGAGAAAAACAAAAACCCGAATCAGCAATGGTTCGGGTTTTTTGTTGGGAAGTTAAAATGGAGATAAGCATGAAGGTTTATAGGTTTGAAAAAAATTCTGCAACGCGACTTCAAACAATTTTGAATAGCGAGATTCATATATCTTGCCCAGAAGAATTCAATGACCTAGATGACTGTTTCTTACAAGGAATCTTTACACCATATGTCGATGACCAGCACAACAAAAAGCTAAAAAAATGTGTTGATATTCTTTACCCAGAAAATCAGTATGATCATTCACCATTTCCTGAAGAAGCAGTAATTGAATTAAAAAGATTTTTCGCCTCCTTCGAATCACTTGAAAACCCTATCAAGTCCAAACTTGATAGAAACTCAATAGTCAGAAAAATTAGAGACCTATTGAGAAAAAGAACCGGTGTTTGTTGCTTTTTTAAAGATGCACCCACACACCCTTTGATGTGGGCGCATTATGCGGACAGTCACAAAGGCTTGTGCATTGAGTACGAAGTAGACAAAGAAAACCCATTATTCGCTATCAATTATTCCAGCGAGCCGCTAGAACCATCCCTTCACGAATTGCTTCTATGCCCCAATGAGACCCTAACCCGCATACTTACAACAAAAAGTATCGAATGGCAGCACGAAAAAGAAGTTCGTCTTATTTCGTTAAATACATTTGAAAATGGGGAAAAGGGAAAGAATATAAGCTTACCAATGGCAATGCACCCCACTAAGATAATTACCGGTGCTAATTTTACACATTCAGATGAACCACCACATTTAGAAGAGATAAGAGAAAAATTGAACATCGATGTGATTCTGTATAAAAAATTTATCGCCCAATTAAAACACATTGACAGAATTTAGCTCGTAGGTTGGGCAGCCATGCCCAACAAAACTTTTATTATCAAAGTTCTATGCCTATGAAAAATATAACCGATATCGCACCACCAAAACCCCCGAACGACTCGATATTGGAGGGTATCAAAAGAGGAGAAAAAGCCATCAAGGAAGGAAATGTATATACACACGCACAAGCCAAAGAAAAACTTAAAAAATGGCTTAAACCTTGAGGTGTTTGGCATTGCTGCCCAACCTACGGCCCAATAAATAATTAATCGACAAACGCAAAGGAATACCATGAACAACCGCTGGCTTTACGAAACCACACTCAAGGGCAATCGCGTCACTCTTGCTCCGTTAAAACGCGAGCACGCGGCAGAATTACTCGAAGCCGCAGCTGATGGTGAATTGTGGAATCTTTGGTACACATCGGTGCCCAACAACGAAACCATTACCGCGTATTTGGATCACGCATTTACAGAGCAAGCTAACGGGCGCGCCCTGCCCTTTGTGGTAATTGAAAATACCACGCAAAAAATCATTGGCAGCACCCGCTATTGCAATGCAGACAATGCAAATCATCGCCTGGAGATTGGTTACACTTGGTACGCAAAAACTTTTCAGCGCACAGACGTTAATACCGAGTGCAAATTGTTATTGCTTAACCATGCCTTTGAAGCACTTGGCTCAATCGCTGTTGAGTTTCGCACGCACTGGCACAATCAGGCATCGCGCGCGGCGATTGCTCGATTAGGCGCAAAGCAGGATGGGATTTTGCGCAACCATCAGAAAAACGCAGAGGGGATTTATCGCGATACAGTGGTGTTTTCAATCATCGATCAGGAATGGCCAACAGTGAAGAAGAACCTAGAATTCAAAATGCTGCCATAAATCAGGCTGCGACACCCAACATCACAGGTAAAAAAGTTTTTTTGCCGCGTATTACCGCCCAACCTCCCGAGCACCCTATTTCTCGTGCCACATCACAAACCCGTCATTTCTACTATGAAAACCCGCCAAATCCGCTACTAGCTGCTATAACTTAATGCAGTTCGGCCACACATAACCGCGCAAGAGCGATAACAAATTTGCGGTCGACAGCACCCTCTACTACAGCTAGCGATATAACAATGACACCACGCTTGATTCTATTTCTGACACTTACCATTGCGCAGTTTGCGCTGATGCCTGCCAGTCATGCGGACACCGCTGTCGCGGAGGTTGATTACCCCAAAAAAATCCACTTCCGCAACATTATGCAAAATCAGGACATCGCCCTCGGCGAAGTTGAATCCATTTTGCAGGACTACCAAGGCTTTATGTGGTTGGGTGGGCGCAATGCGCTGCTGCGTTATGACGGTTATGAGTTTTTGCCGATTTCCGCTGTGAAAGACCCGACCAATGTGACTGAGACAGAGCCGGTCAATCAGGTGTTGGAGTTACTGGAAGATAAACACCACAACCTCTGGGCGGCGACCCGCTCGGGCCTGTACCGCTATGATCGCGATCGCGAAGTTCTGCTGCCAATAGATGTGCCCGCCGGCTTGCTGGAAGCCGGCGGCGCGATCAATGCCATTGCTGAAAGCCCGACGGGTGATATTTTGATTGGCACCGCCACTGGCTTTGGCATTCTCGATCAAGGAACGGGGGCAGTGACTATTTTGAACCAACAAAACGGTGGCCTGCCAAGTAATCAGGTTAACGATATTTTGATGGATCAAGACAATGTGGTATGGCTTGGTTTGGACAGCGGTTTGGCGCAAATGGATTTCATCACACGCAAGGTCATACTGCATCTACCCAGCCCTGAAAACCCCAAATCAACTTTGGAAAATACCCTGCGCACACTCGCCGTTGATCGCGCGGGCAGAGTGTGGGGCGGCAGTGATTTAGGCATTTTTCGCTTTGACCGAAAAAGCCAAGCATTCACGCGCTACCAGCACAATCCCAAAGACCCAACCAGTCTGCCGATAAATTTCTTATGGAGCCTGTATGTCGATAATAGTGGCCGGATGTGGGTTGGCACAGACGGCGCAGGACTAAGCCTTTACAACGAGCCTCAGGACAACTGGCTCAGCTATAGCCGCAGCGACGGCGGCGCAGGCCAGTTGAGCAGCAATGTTGTCAGACGTATTTATGAAGATCGCACCGGCGACATTTGGGTCGGCACCTATCCCTCGGGTGTACATTTATATGACCGCTCAAGCATTGGCATCAGAGCCTATCAAAAATCAGCAATCAGCCACCATGGGCCGATGGACAACAATGTCGAGGCCGTAGTCGAAGACAAGGAGGGCAATATCTGGGTGGGCGCCAATGGTGTTTCGCGTTTTGATCCACACACTGATTTATTCACCCACTATCCTTACAGCCCAGGGGAGGATTCACCAATTGCCGCGCCGAACATGCTCTTTGGCACTATCGACTCCCAAAATCGCCTGCTGTTTGGATCTTGGGGCGCGGGCGTACAGGTTTACAACCCCACAACGGATAGGTTCGACAGTCTTCCGGTTGACCCGGACCAGAGCAGGCGCGGCGAGAAGACAGGAAGTACGCTGAATGACCTAATGGTGTGGAATGTTTTTGAGGACAGAGAACACAACATCTGGTTCGGCACACACTACAACGGACTGACTAAATTCGATCGTAAGACCGGCGTATATTCTTTCTTCCCGCACAGCGAAAGCGGCCCCCACAGCTTATCCAGCGCCGTGACCTGGGTTTCCTATGAAGATTCGCAAGGACGGTTTTGGGTGGGTACCGCCTATGGGCTGAACTTAATGAATCGCGAGAATAATAGCTTTAAGCGCTATCTACCCGATGACAAAAACCCCCGCAGTCTCGCAAATGGTTCCGTGCTCGCCATTTACGAAGACAGTAAAAAACGCCTGTGGTTTGGCACCGATATGGGCTTACACCTGTACCACCCGGAGACTGATGATTTTACTCACTATGGCACCCGCAACGGCTTTGCCGACCCTGGCATTCGCGCAATTACGCAGGATCATCAGGGCAACCTGTGGGTCGGTACCAATAACGGCGTAGTGCGCTTTAACCCCGATACCCTGGCAGTAAAAAATTACACGCGTTTTAACGGCGCCTTAATTGGCGGCATTACCACTGGTGCTGTGACATTTACCCGCGCAAATGAAGTGGTGTTTGGGTCTCGCAATGGTGTGTATTTTTTTGATGTTGATCAGCTCGAAAGCAATCAAAACCAACTTGCTCCGGCTATCGCAATTACTGACTTTCGCCTGTTTACTGAAAAAGTGCCCGTTCACGGACCACACAAGTTATTAGATAAGGTGATCACCCAAACCAGTGCTATCACGCTGAATCACACCCAATCCATGATTTCCTTTAGTTTTGCCGCGCTGAATTACCGCGATACCGAAAAAAATCTTTACGCCTATAAGCTGGAAGGTTTTGACAATCAGTGGCGCGAGGTGGGCAACCAGCGCACAGCGCTCTACACCAATTTGCCTGCTGGCAGTTATCGGTTTCGGGTGAAGGCCAGCAACAACGATGGTATCTGGAATGAAGAAGGACGCAGCCTACAACTCACTGTGCTGCCGCCACCGTGGAAAACCTGGTGGGCCTACACCCTTTACATCTCGGTTGTTATCGGCCTGCTTCTGATGTTTGTCCGCACTCAACATCAAAAAGTAGTAGTAGCGCGCAATATTAGTCGCGAGCTGGAACATAAAGTCACCGAGCGCACCGCTGAATTACGCAATAAAAACGCGGAGCTTGAAGGTGCTTATGCGCAGCTCGAGGCAATCAGCCTGTCCGACCCGCTGACCGGTTTAAATAACCGTCGCTACCTGCAAAAATTAATCCCCATGGATATAGCCAAAGTGCAGCGCGAATACGCTCCACCTGCCCCCGATCGCCTGCCGCGTCCAAATACCCGAGACCTCACATTTTTTATTCTGGATGTGGACTTTTTTAAAGCAGTTAACGATACCCACGGCCATGCGGCGGGGGATCAATTATTGATTCAGCTCTCGGATGTGCTGACTAAGATTTGCCGTGAATCGGATTGCGTAGTGCGCTGGGGCGGCGAAGAGTTTTTAATTGTGAGCCGGTTCGCCGATCGCGACGAGGCACCATTGATGGCTGAGCGCATTCGCAAAAGTATCGAGCAGCATAATTTCACCCTACCCGACGGCAATATTTTGAAAAAAACCTGCTCTATGGGTTTTGCCAGCTTCCCTTTCTTGCGCGAACACACTGCAACCCTGTCCTGGGAACAGGTGATCGATATCGCCGACCGCGCGCTCTATGCTGCAAAAAAATCCGGCCGCAACCGCTGTGTTGGCCTTGCAGCTAACGACAATACACCAGAAGACAATTTGTACCCCCGAATAAGCCGTGACCTGTCCAGCATGATTTATAACAATGAGCTCGCCGTGATAAGCCCATCAGAAACACCACTCGTTTGGGCGTAACAACTACTCATCGAACAGAGACCTTACGAGCAAGGCCAGATCAGGTGCGAGTTTAAATTCGCTACCGGATCTGGCTGCTGGGTATAGCCCTATTATTTTTTGTGCGCCGCTTGTAAATAAGTTGGCGCAATCTCGGTGGCGAAATACATTACGGGCACTAAAGATGCATTAGCGTCGATAGAAATTTCACGCGATGACCAACCGGTCTCCGTCAGCGCAAACATTTTCATCCCCGGCTGCGAGCCAAACTTGGGCATGGCAGGATCATTGGCATTGGTCCAATTGTTTGGCCCCAATACGAACTTGCCACTGTTTTTATCATCGACCAACGCATCGTGCGTGCGCTGAACAGCATGCTCTATGTGCGGGTAATCGGGCGCTGTCAACATGGCTAGCGCAACCCCATTCGTACCGAACATCTGATCTAAGACGCGCAAAACGCCGTTGGTATAACGAACAGCAGCCGAGTGCTTGCCGCGCGCATGGCTGATATCCGCTGCCCGCATAAGGATACGCGCATCATTGAGTTGCATACGGTTAGAACCCCAACGGAAATTGTTATCCACATCATTTTGGTCTGCCGCATCCCATTTATCGGATTTCACATCAAAGGTTACGCCGGGATACCCAACCTCTTGGTGTACCAGCACCTGTTCAGCGTAATGAAACAGATTTTTTTCTGCCTGGGTGAGATCAATGCCAGCAGGTTTTAGGGTTAAGAGGGACAAGGTTGCCTCGGTCGATACGGCTCCCCAGAAAAATTGACTCACACGTTGATGGTGATTGTGAGAGAGAATTTTTGACTTGAGTGCAGCAGCATCTTTCTCGTGCCCTAATGTTATTGCGGCGAGATACACTTCAACCAACGCAGCGTAGTGATCATCGTTGACATTATCATCACGCGGATCGAACTCGGGGCCCGACGCACATGGGGTGCGATCACCCTGCGGGTCACGCCATAATCCCCAATTATCATTGTTGGGGTAGTAGCCACCCTCACCACCAAACGAATCTGGCCCAAGGCATACAAAATCTTCTGTTTCGGCATTGCGAAGCGCGTTGTACGCATGCTGGTATGCAAGAGCGGCATCCTCTGCCGAACCATAACGCGTGTGCAAGCGAGCCATAGCACCCAAACTGCGCGCCACTGAATAAGTAGCTTTGGTTTCCGGCATAGAGATACATGAACTGCCCTTTCCTGTCGTTTCCGTACACTTCGCCCAAGTGTCATTAGAGTTGGTGTGCAACTTGGCTACAGCGAGCTTTTGACCAGGGAAAATCAACTGGTACATGGGGCTCGCAAAAAATACCAATTCATCAAAAACGCTACTCATACCTGCCCGCTTATCGCTGTAGTAGGTATTAATCGCGGGATAAGACTCCAGCAGATTGATCAATGACCACTTGGCCTCAGCGGCATTGACTGGGTAATAGCCTTGATCGCCCGCATCGGCAATAAAATTCATGGTGAGCTGATGGTTCGTCCAATCTTTCACTGAACGGGAAAACACATCCCCTTCGCGGCGATGGCTTTTGAAGTATCCGTACACATCCAGTTTGAGATCGCCGTACGGATCATTGCTGAGTGCAAAAGGGTGGGAGGTATGCTCACCCACGGCAAGAAAATAGCCGTCGCCGGGGGTGGTGAAATGAGAGAAGTCTATTCGAAAAAAGCTGTCGCCCGATGCGTGGTCGTTTTGATAATACTGCTTACTCTTACCCTGCGTAAGAACCTCGCCTTTTGCATTCAACAACTGCCATTTAATTGGTGTTTTATCGCTCGACATGAACAGAGCGATTTTCTGTTGCAAGGGTAAATATCCCGCGTAATTGATTCGAAAGGGATTGGCGAGCTGAGAGCCATCGTCGAGATTGGGCAGGGCTGCAGCCGTCAGGCGTGAAGATGATTGAGCAGGCTTCGTCGATTCACATGCTGCCAGCACCAAACCGAAAATAACGAATGAAACCAAGGTGAGCACTCGCCCACCTGCAGTTATTGACCGAGAAAAAATGTTAGGCATTGTAGTGTCCTTTTCACCGCACAGGTGTTAGTTATCGTTATGGGGCAAGACGAGCGCCTGCCACTAAATTGCTAAAAGCCCACCTATCATAGGTTAGGCATAAAGCCGCAGCAAACCCCTACACGACAAGATACACACCATCGCTCGATAAACGGGTTAACGAACAATCCAATAGCGTCACAAAACTGTAAACGAATAGCGGACAAAACCCGCTATGCTCAGCACACCCAAGATTGTTGCGGCACTGCTTATGACCAATCGCGAAATAATTACCGCTGTGGAGCAACCCTGTTTTCGCAGCGCCGACGTGCAACAAGATTTCCACCAAAAAATTCCCGAGCTGTTACAACTGGAGCAGCTGATAGGCGAGCACAGCCACCTGCTGCACGCCTGTTGCGAAACTACCGTGCAGCATGGCGCGATGGAATTCCCGCTCTACTCACTCAGGCTCGGCTCAAGTGCGCCCAGCGCGCCAACCCTATTGCTTACCGGTGGCATTCACGGCATTGAACGGATCGGCAGCCAGGTATTGATCGCATGGCTGCAATCTCTGCTGGAGCGGCTGCGGTGGGATACAGGTGTGCAACAGCAGTTGCAACAACTGCAATTAGTGATCATGCCGATAATGAATCCGGTGGGGATGTATTTAAATCAGCGCGCCAATGGCAATGGCGTGGATTTAAATCGCAATGCGCCGATTGATGCCGAAGGCCCAGTGCCGCTGCTTGGCGGCGGCCACAGGCTCGGGCCATTTTTGCCCTGGTATCGCGGGCGTAAACGCGGGCAGATGGAAGCAGAAAATAGCGCATTGGAGCGCGTCATCCGGCGGCAAGTGTTTAATCGCCCGTTTGCCACAGTGCTCGATTTGCACTCAGGCTTGGGCATGCAAGATCGCCTCTGGTTTCCACATGCCTATCGCAAAAAAGCCATTGGTAATATTGCTGAATATATTGCATTAAAAATGTTGTGGGAGCGAAGTTACCCAAATCACACCTATTTATTTGAACCGCAATCAATTCATTATTTATCCCACGGCGATCTGTGGGACTATTTTTACTACCAATCGCGCGCGCAAAACCAACCACATTTTTTACCGCTAACCCTGGAGATGGGTTCCTGGATGTGGGTGAAAAAAAGTCCGCGTCAACTGTTTAATATGGCGGGATTATTTAATCCGCAAATTCAACATCGCCACACACGGGTATTGCGCCGCCATATTGTCTTGTTGGATTTTATGCTGGCCGCCACGCTCAACCACGCCCACTGGCTGCCCGATAAAAAACACGCAGAAATACTGGCGCAAACCGCTAAGAGTCTGTGGTTTTGAAAACAGGTGAGTTTTTGAAAGTACAGAGAGGTTGAATAAATGCAGTTAATTTTATTGCGCGGCCTCGCACGTGAAGCCGACCACTGGCTAAATTTCCCCGCACAACTGCAACAGGCACTGGGCGACAACTGCCAAATTCATTTAGTCGATTTCCCCGGCTGCGGAAAATATTTTCAGCAGCCCGCACTCACATCCATTGCCGCCATGACCGATCATGCGCGCGCCGCAATCGATATAGCCGCAATCACTACGCGCAATGAAGCAGTCTACGTGATAGGCATTTCGATGGGTGGCATGGTTGCACTCGATTGGGCGCAGCGCTACCCACAAGAATTGCGCGGATTAGTGTTAATTAACTCCAGCGCGGGCAACCAACCTTTTTGGTGGCGCCTGCGGCC
The DNA here is from genome assembly GCF_057196725.1 of Cellvibrio sp. ATLC23. Lineage (NCBI taxonomy): Bacteria > Pseudomonadati > Pseudomonadota > Gammaproteobacteria > Cellvibrionales > Cellvibrionaceae > Cellvibrio > Cellvibrio sp. ATLC23. Next base: position 115,468 of record NZ_JBXUOS010000003.1, read on the forward strand.
TACGGCATGGCCAACCATGATAAGTGCGCTGCTAAGCGATAGCCGAACACGCGAGGCGCGGGTCTTAAAAATCGTCAGCAATAACACTGCAGATTATGCGCAGCATTTAGAGCAGTGGCTGAGTATCCAGCAACAGCGCCCTGTCACCCGCGCAACGATTGTGACCATGCTGCGCGCCGCAGCCCAATTTCACCCACAAGCCACCTGCACAGTGAATGGCCTTGTATTAGCAAGCCAACACGACCGCATGGTCAGCGTGCGCGCAAGCGAGGCCATAGCCGCGCAATTTGGCTGGCCCATCCATAAACACCCGTCCGCCGGGCACGACTTACCAATGGATGATCCGCTGTGGTCGATCAAACACCTGGCAAGCTGGATCAATCAACACACTTAACCGTATTAATTACGGACACCGCTCTCATAAAATCACATAACTGTAACCGGTTACCAATCCATCAAGTAAGACAGCCTCAAAACTTCTTTATACAAAACATAGAGTTACCATTTTTTATATTATTAATATCAAAATAAAACATAAAAAATCACTTGTTTGTGTAAACGGTTACATATACATTTGGTTTTAGTGTTAGATGAAAAACACATGCAATACACGAATGAGATTTCTAACAATAATCAGCTACTGGAGTGCTCCATGAGAAATACTTCGCGCAATAAAATAAAACTATTAACCAAAATCATTGCATTTTATGGAGTGGCTTCATCGCCATTCTCTATGGCAAGCAATGACACAGATCAGGTCGAAGAAATTGTAGTATTGGGTATCAAAGGAGCGATAAGCAGGGCAGTCGATATCAAGCGTGAATCCAATAAAATTGTAGATTCTATTTCAGCTGAAGATGTGGGCAAGCTGCCTGATACAACAATTGCAGACTCACTACAGCGAGTGCCAGGGGTACAAATCAGACGCTCTGCTGGGGAAGGCTCAACAATTAACGTGCGTGGCATGCCCCAGGTAGGGGTGCAATTGAATGGTGAACAATTTATTAGTGCCGGCTCCATTACGACTACTCAGCCCGATTTTACCGATATACCTGCGACTTTATTATCCGGGGTGGACGTCATCAAATCCTCCACTGCCGATATAGCCAGCGGTGGCATTTCCGGTACAGTTAATTTAAAAACTCGTCGCCCTTTCGATCTGAGCGACGGTTTGACCGCAGCAGGCTCACTTGAAGCATCAACGGGCTCTTACTCCAGCGAGCTTGATCCAAAAAGCTCAGTATTTGTTGGCTGGAATAACGACGACGCGTTTGGTGTAGTGGCTACCGTAAGCGCGTCAACATCTAATTTAGCCAACTACCAATTAGGTAGTGTAAACCCCGACTGGCTGGGCTTACCAAATGAATCCTGGGCATGGAGTATCGGTCATGGCAGCAACCCCCAAAATAGTTATGACGCTAACCACGACGGTGACACTCAAGATACTTATGTGGCATTTCAGGGGCACTCCGGACTAAATCGTTTCACGGAACGAGATCGCTTGGGAGCCTCTTTATCTACCCAAGTTGCGCTGGCAGATTCATTTGAATTAATTGCCGATGTGTTTTACACCGAAATGGATGAATACAATCGCTCAGTAGGCTTTGTTGCCAGTAATTCATGGCGTGAATGGGGTTGGTTTAATCCGTTGGTTACCACCGAAGTAGAACCCGGTTTTCATACTGTACAAAAAGCCGAGCTTGAGGCACGCAGGGTGATGGCTTACGCCAAAACAGAAAACACTTTTAGCGACTCATTAAACGCCAATGTTGAACTGAAATTTGATAATGGTGGGCCATTCACTGGCTCTGTGCGCTATCTCTCGGGTTCCGCAAATTCAGATCGCATAAATAGCTATGCAGACTCCTATATATCAGATGGTCGTTCGCAGGTTGGAGCTACAGCCAATTTCGGCGATGGTCTGGTCGCCGTGAATCAGCGCGGCCTGGCCGGGCAACCGCTAAACTTTTATGCAGGCAACACTGGCGGACGAAACGGAGTTCCGATTACCGTTGACTACACGGGACAACATCCAGCTTGGGATTTCTCCAAGGTAGGCACAATTACCAAAGAAAATTATTCCCTTGTCTCGCTCTATTCGGAGAATAACTATCGCGCCGAAACGGATATGGACGCACTGCGCGCAGATGCAAGCTATGAATTTGAGTGGACTGACATTAAATCCATTGATGCGGGCATTCGTGTTTCCGATCGCGACATTGCACGCAACTCCTATGATCTAGTCGCACCTTTTACCAATAATCAAACCGGCCAGATCGGTTATGCCAAATGGAAAGATCCCGCCGGAAAATGGGGCACCCTGTCTAATGGCAGCTATCTACCTTTTACTGCAGATACCACCAGCACATCCACAGCGCCCGGACTAGACGAGCGCGGCTGGATTATTCAAGAGGATGATTTCGGCCCGGCAAAAGGCCTACCAGCAGGCGGCTTTTATTTTGTTGACCCCAAGGCTATGGATAACACCTTTGCTTTTCATGAAGCCATATACCCAGGTCACATTGAAGCGCCTTTGCCAACGCAAACTTTTGCGGTTAATGAACAAACCGAAGCCTTTTACTTACAAGCAAATTTTGAAGGTGACACAGGGGCATCAGGGATTGGATATCAAGCTAATCTAGGCGTTCGTTATATCAATACCGAGCTGACTACAACCCAGCACTTTGAAGGCAATAGCTTCATGGTGCCGAGTGCAGCAGCAATTTCAGGCGCACCGCCAGTTATTGGTGGTGAAATCGTGACAGTCAATAAATACGATGACTGGCTACCTAGCGCCAACATTAGCTTTGATTTGGCGGACGATAAAAAATTACGCTTTGCCTATTCCAAAACAATGACAAATCAAGATGCCAATGATTTGGGGCTGGGCTTAAAAGTAACACGCACTATCGACCCGAATGATAACAATCGTTTTAAAGCAGTTAGCGGCAGCCTCTTGGGCAACCCCAACATGGCTCCATGGCGCTCGGACAATTTTGATATTTCTTTTGAATGGTATTTCACCGACTCCAGTTTATTTAGCATTGGAGCATTCAAAATGGATATTGAATCCTTTATCGAAACTGCCAGCACACAAATGGAGCTACCTGACTCCGATGGCCAATACACGCAAGGTATGCTGCCCGTTACTCTGCGCCAAAATGGCCAAGGCGGAAGTATTGAAGGCCTGGAAATGGGTTATCAACAAGCGTTTGATTTCTTGCCGCGCGGCTGGGATGGTTTTGGTATAGCCCTTAATTACACCTACGCCCCAAGTGAAAGCGCCAACAAAGGTTATGCAGGGGAACTGTTACCCATAGCAGATAACTCTGAGGAGCAAGCCAATATCGTTTTATGGTATGAAAAAGATGCACTGCAAGCGCGACTCGCCTACAACTATCGCAGTAAACGGCTGATTGGACCTCGCGACATTTGGGGGACTCAGTTTGGATACTGGCAATCGCCAACAAGCTATTTGGACGCTTCGATTAGTTACGACATCAACGAGAACATTACCTTATTTGCGCAAGGTACCAACCTCACCGAAGAATATGAGAACAATTACCTTCAGTGGGAATCGCAGATGGTAACTCAAAATATATACGAACGCCGTCTAAACCTAGGCATAAGAGTCCGGTTTTAAGATAGCACTATCCTTTTTAGCGTCCCCTTTCCTCTCACACTTTTGAAGTGTGGGAGGCTTTTTTTTAGGAGCTTTGTATGATTCATTTCACTAACAAATGGAAGAGTATTTTCCCTCTCTTTTTTTCATTTTTGCTTTTTGCATTTAGCAGTCACTCAATATCAAAAGAAGCCGCTCAGCCCAATGTGATACTGATTATGGCGGATGATCAAGGCTGGGGGGATTTGGGTTTCAATGGCAACAAAATAGTAGACACTAAAAATCTTGATAGTCTCTTCTCCCAATCCGTTGTGTTTGATCGATTTTATGTAAGCCCGGTTTGCTCACCAACAAGAGCAAGTTTATTAACCGGACGCCACTCACTGGCCACCGGTGTATTCAGTGTGACCCGAGGTGGAGAAAAAATAAGTATTGCCGAAAATACAATAGCCGAACTATTACAAGACAAGGGTTATAGCACCGGAATTTTTGGTAAGTGGCACAATGGGCTGCAATATCCTTATAGTCCAAACGGACAAGGCTTCGATGAATTTTACGGTTTCGCAGATGGGCACATCACCCGCTATTTTGATGGAAAAATCCAGCACAATGCCAAAGCCATTAAATACACCGGTTATTTGCCAGATCGTTTAACAGATGCCGCGCTATCCTTTATAGAAAAAAATAAACACACCCCTTTTTTTACTTATCTCTCTTTTAATACTCCCCACAGTCCATATGAGCTGCCAAAAACATTATTTGAAAAGTACCAAGCCAAGGGTATAGATAATAATGCGGCTGCTGTTTATGGCATGATGGAAAATCTTGATGACAATGTTGGCCGTGTACTACTGAAAATAAAATCCCTCGGCATAGAAAAGAACACCATTGTTATTTATCTGTCTGATAATGGCCCTGCATTTGGGCATGGACATCATCGCTTTAATGGCCATATGAAAGGCTGGAAAGGAAAAGTAGACGAAGGCGGAGTAAGAGTGCCCTTCGCAATTTATTGGCCGGAAAAATACAAAGCCACAAAAATTGACACCATCGCACAACACATCGATGTTGTGCCCACCATTTTGGATTTGGTTGGACTTCCGATAAAAAGCAATATTCACGGTTTAAGTTTGCTGCCGCTGTTAAATAGCGACGCAAACAGCGGTAAAACTTTCTCCGACCGAATGTTATTTACCCATCATTTCCGCAATACAACAAGGCCAGACCAACAGCCCGTGCAACATAACCCTGGAGCAGTACGCCAAGGCAATTGGATCGCGGTATTAGACGAAACCGATTCCTGGTATCTGTTTGATGTTAAATCTGATCCCAGTCAGAAAAATAATCTAGCAGAAAAAAACAAAGACGTTTTGCGTCACTTGTCGAGCGTTTATGATAATTGGTACGAAAAAACTGTAGCTGAACATGGTGCATTTCGGCCACTACCCATTCATATTGGCTATAAAAACTTTCCCGAAACTTTTCTTCCAGCGCATGAAGGAGAACTGCAGGGAACCGGCATTGATTACAAATTTAAATACGGCTGGTCACACGATTGGATCACTACCATTGGCGCCGATAAAAGCGTTGCTTCCTGGCCCATTAGCATAATGCAGACAGGCAAATACCACCTTTATATTGGTTACTTCGCACCAGCCGATGCAGCGGCAGGGCAAGTAGCGCTTACTATTGGCGAGCACACATTAAAGCTGAATAAATTCAAGCCCTATATTGCCGCAATCGACGAAGGCAAACGCCTTTCTTACACAGATGAAGCTCCGGCTGTAAGTTGGAAAGAATACGATGTCGGCCAGCTAAATTTAACTAAAGGAGATAGCAGTATTAAACTTATCTTTAATGATTTTGACCCGCAGCACTCGTTAAATATTGGCTACATCAGGGTGGTATACAAAGAATAACTGCTTAATGGCAATTAACTATCGCAAAAAAATATCACACCAAAAATCCACATTGACCTGATGAATACCGATAAAAATGAACAAACTTTTTAATGTAATTACTCGATCATTAATGCCTATAGTACTGGCCTTTACCGGGCAGAGCTTCGCAGCGACATTACCGCACAACCACCAAAACAGCGAATCAACAGATGGACTGCGCATAAACACATTGAAAAATTCTTTAGAATTTTTCAACCGCTATGCCTATAACAAGGAACTCAACACCTATTATTCCGAAATAGCCAATGATGGTGCAGTAGTGTCTACGCGTATTCATACCGTCGCCCTGAGCAGGTTAATTTATAGCCTTGCTTATTCAGCAAAATATTTTCCGGAAAATATTCAAAAAGCCAAAGACTCAGCCAACTACCTATTAAATAACCTGGTCGCTAGCGACAACATTGGTCCTTATTTTATTCCGTCTATAGCCAATGGCGTGGCAGAAACAAATGACGTGCTCGATATATGGCAGCAAGCCTACGGACTCACGGGGTTAACTGAGTTGTATCGCAATACCGGCGATGCAAATTTACTTAAATAAATTCACGGTTTACATGACGCATTTGTGCGCCGATTTCATGATCGCCAATACGGCGGCTTCTACAACAATTATTCGCTTAGTTCAGGCCAACAAACCGCAGAGAAATCAATTCAATCGCTTATCTATCCCATATCGGCTTACATGGGAAACCTTTGGTTGTCCGACACTAGGAATCGCGCAAAGTATCAACCGTTTTTGCAAGAAAACCTGCAGATTATTATGCGCCATCACATATGGAGTGAAGAAAACGGATGGATCAATGCAAAATTTAATCGCCAATGGAAACCCTGCGAACAAAAGGAGCAGGATGAGATATGCTTTAGTGTTAGCCCCGGCCACAACTTTCAACTGGCCTGGTTTCTACTGCGTTCACACGAGTGGAATTTTTTACCGAAAGAAGACCGCCAGTACTATCGCCAGCTAGGTGAGCACATCATAGACATCACCTTAGCCAAGCCAGTATGGGACAAAAAGAACGGCGGTTTTTTTGAAAATGTTAATCCAACAGATGACGCAGTTCTATCAGAAAAAAAATCCTGGTGGCAACACTCAGAAGCGCTGATTGCACTATCCTATGACACAGATCGTCACAGCGGCGAACTTGCCACTCTGGAGAGGTTTTATTTTGAACACTTTATTGATTACAAAATAGGTGGAGAGTTTTTTTATATTGATAAAAACAATCAACCTATTATGGATGAACTAAAAGGCAGCAAAGGCAAGTCTTCATACCACATTACCGAAGCAATACGCTATCTGCTTGACAACGATACCGCCCCAAAAACCATCGCACACAAAACTCATAACAGAGCGCCATAACAGATGCGCAAATAGAATGATTACCTTGGAATACTGTTCTTATGCGCATTTATTACGTCTTATCGCACATAAAAATATAGATCAAATAGTTCTAAAAAAAAGAAAAGTTTTTGCAACGAAATGAAATCGGTTACATATTTACAAATATTGACCCCTCTTAACCAGATCTAGAACTAGACTTCAATGCATGCTTCCCCCCTTCTGAGGGCAGCTCCGCATTCGCTTGGGACAGGGGAATGAAACACCGTCAAGGTCGCGCCTGAACTTCAAAACCTAGAATAAGCACGAGGCTTACATGACCCACTCTGCTCTATCCGCGGGCATTTCGCGCCGCGATACCATTAAACAACTTGCTCTAGCCTGTGGTTTGGCACTCTCGGCCAATTCACTATCAGCATTGGCGGCGAGTTTTACCCCACCAACGGATTTCACCCGCAGCAAAAAAACACTGCTCAATAGCGATCAATTAGCACTGGTGCGCGAGCTGGGTGAGATTATTATTCCCACTACCGATACCCCCGGCGCCATTGCCGCAGGCGTGCACGATTTTATTAATCACTTTGTTGCCTACTGTGCAAACCCCAGCGAACAGCAAGCACTGTTAAGCGGATTAAAACGCATCGATGAATCAGCCCAAGCACGGCTGAGTAAATCTTTTTTATCTGCCAGCAAAGACCAGCAAATCGAATTGCTCACCAAAATGGAACAAGCGAGCGATGGTTTTACCGCTGCTGACCGCAAGTTTTTTAAACAATTTAAAGCCTTGGTAACCTTTGGTTACTACACCTCGGAAATCGGCGCCACGCAAGAGTTGGCTTACCTCGCCATTCCCGGCGGCTACAAAGGTAATTTCAAATTCAAGGATGTCGGCAAAGCCTGGGCGCTGCCGCAATAAATCAATCATCTGGCCAGTGTGCACAGACATCCTAATTTGATCCGTTAACTTTTTTGCGAAGTCATCTCATGAATAAAAATATTTACATCATTAAAAGCAGCGAAATTTTTGATGCAATTGTCGTCGGCTCTGGTATTTCCGGTGGCTGGGCCGCCAAAGAACTAACTGAAAAAGGGTTAAAAACTTTAATGGTCGAACGCGGCCGTCCGGTTGAACATCGCAAAGATTATGTCGGCGAAGGCTTGAAACCCTGGCAGATGCCTTTTCGCGGCAGAGTTGAAAACAGCACTGTTGATGAGCAGCATTATGTGCAAAAAAAATGTTACGCCTTTAACGATGCCACCAAACATTTTTTTGGCAATGACAAAGACTATCCCTACAGCACACCCAAAGACAAACCCTTCGACTGGATTCGCGGCAATCAACTGGGCGGAAAATCCCTCATCTGGCATCGCCAATCCTATCGCTGGAGTGAACATGACTTTACCGCCAATGCGCGCGACGGCCACGGCGTGGACTGGCCCATTCGTTACAAAGATATTGAACAATGGTACGACCATGTCGAAGTTCATGCGGGCATTAGTGGTTCTGTAGAAAACAACCCTGCGCTACCCGATAGTAAATTTCTGCCACCGTTTGAAATGAATGCGGTCGAAAAAGAAATGAAAAAGCGCATCGAGAAAAAATGGAAAACGCGCAAACTTATTATGGGTCGCACTGCGCATTTATCGGTGCCCGCTCCACATCACACCGCGCAGGGGCGCATTCAATGTCAGGCGCGTAATGAGTGCCAAAAAGGCTGCTCGTTCGGTGCTTATTTTTCTACCCAAAGCTCAACACTGCCTGCGGCGCTGGCCACTAATAATTTAACCATTGCCACCAACAGTATTGTGCACAGTGTTATTTACGATCCAAAGACCAATCGTGCTACCGGTGTGCGGGTAATCGATGCAGAAACACTGGAGACACGTGAATATTTTGCCAAAGTGATTTTTCTCTGCGCTTCCACACTCGGCACAACACAAATCATGCTCAACTCGGTGAGCGAAAGTTTTCCTACCGGTATCGCCAATTCCTCTGGCGCACTCGGCCATTATTTAATGGATCACCTTTACGGCGCGGGCGCATCTGGCCGTGTTGAAGGTTTTGAAGACGAATATTATTCCGGCCGCCGCCCCACGGGTTTGGTGATGCCACGCTTTACTAATTACAGCGAAATGAATCCCAACTTCCTGCGCGGTTATCAATTAACGGGCAGTGCAATGCGCGAAGGCTGGGATCAATTTAGTGAGCGCGACGGTTTTGGCGCAGACTACAAAAAAGCGATTCGCAGCGCAGGCAGCTGGATATTCAATTTGGGCGGCTCGGGTGAAATGCTGCCGCGTTATGAAAACCAGGTTTCCCTGCACCCCACATTAAAAGACAAATGGGGCATGCCGCAATTGCATATCGAGTGCGACCTTTCCGAAAACGATTGGAAAATGTTTGAAGATATAGCCGATACCTGTGCCGAAATTTTAGAAGGCATTGGCGTAAAAGATATAACTAAAAAAATCGAAGCTAAAAAAGATTGGCATCCCGGCCTCGCCATTCACGAAATGGGTACTGCGCGCATGGGGAAAGATCCAAAAACGTCCGTACTCAACGGCTGGAATCAGGCGCACGATGTACCTAACCTATTTGTCACCGATGGCTCTTCCATGGCATCTTGCGCCTCGCAAAATCCATCGCTGACTTATATGGCGCTTACCGCACGCGCCGCCGACTATGCAGTGCAACAACTGAAACTCGGAAAAATCTAGCAAAAAAACCATAACTACAGCACTAACAACACATATCCCAAAGGCAATAAAAAGGAACTCGACATGAAATTATCTAACACCATCAAAGCCATCACTATGGCCGCAATTGCTAGCGTCAGCATGGCAAGCTTTGCCGCCGATGTTGCACCCACCTCACCACAGCTGAGTGTGCAACTCTGGTCAGTGAAAGATGCTGTTGCAGCCGACTTTGAAGGCACCTTAAAACAACTCAAGGCCATGGGTTTTGATGGTGTAGAGTTTGCCGGAAACTTTGGTGCGTACGAAAAAGACCCCAAGGGTTTAAAAGCATTTTTGGAAAAGACCGGTTTGAAAGCATCGGGCGCACATGTGCATTTTGATAAATTGTCGCCTGAAAATTTTGATGCAACAGTCGCGTTTTACAAAGCCATCGATTGCAAATATCTAATTATCCCTATGGATAATCGCGCTGCAACACCCGAAGGCGCGAAACAAGTCGCCGCCGATTTGGACGCAGTCCAAAAGAAATTGGCAGCCCACGGCATGCACACTGGCTATCACAATCACACCGTAGAAATGCTCGGCGAGATGGGCAAAACTCCTTGGGATGTGATTGGTATCAATACTGAAAGTGATGTAATTTTGCAGCAAGATGTAGGTTGGACTGAAGTAGCAGGTAAAGATCCAATCGCGTTTATTAAAGCCTATCCAGGGCGCACTATTACCACCCACTACAAAGCGTCCGCACCTGCGGAAGGCAATACTGAGCATCCGATCATTGGGCAAGACACGACTGATTGGAAAGCGCTGATTGAAGCCAATAAAACCTACGGCGGCACACTTTGGTTAGTGGTAGAGCAAGAGTCTTATCCAAAAGACATGAGCCCAATGCAAAGCGTTGAAGCATCACTCAAAGGTTTACAAAAAGTCATTGCCGAGATGAAATAACACTCTTTATTGATACACAATCAAAAACCGCTGCCAAATGAATACTGGTAGCGGGTTTGTTTTTAACAGCACAGGTTAAAGAGTTGATAGACACGAGAATAAATATGAAAAAATTAACATGCTATGGTTTGTTATTAGGTCTTATTTTTGCACCCGCACTCTGGGCAGCGAGTGCGGACCTCAGTCAACTTCCACTTCATATTGGCGGGCGAGTGCTCGTAGAAACTAATAGCGACGGCAATAAAACCTATGAATACTCCTGGCCATCTATTTATTTTGAAACCGCATTTAAAGGTGATTCACTTACACTCAAATTTGATGATGACCAAAATAACTTTCAATTAATAGTTGATAATGGCTCGCCTATCACCATCAAAAAGCCCGGCAAAAATGATTTTGTGGTGCAAGATCTTACTGCGGGAAAACATTATGTAAGACTGGAGAAAATCAGCGAAACCCAATCCAGCAGCGGTCGCTTCCTCGGATTTTATAGCGATGACAAGCCATTAAAACTAAACACCAGACAACGCCAAATAGAATTTATCGGCGACTCCTACACCGTCGGTTACGGCAATATCTCACCTAGCCGTGAATGCAACAATGAACAACTGTTTGAAACCACCAATTCCCAATTGGCATTTGGCCCTTTGATCGCGAAACACTTTAATGCGGACTATCAAATCAACGCGTCTTCCGGTTTTGGCATAGTACGCAATTACAACGGCCACTCACCGGACAAAAACCTGATTGGCCTGTACCCATTCACTTTGTATAACAACAATTACATCTACCACAGCGACTGGCAGCCAAAAGTGATTGTGATAGGTTTGGGCACTAACGATTTTTCCACCAAAATCAACGATGGCGAACGCTGGAAAACACGCGAAGAACTGCAGCAGGATTACGTCAAAAAGTATGTGGAGTTTGTAAAATTCTTACAACGTAAAAACCCCAAAGCCCAATTTATCTTAATGGCATCAACCAATGCTGAAAATGAAATTGCGAATCAAATGACCAATGTGCTTGAACAGCTAAAATCCTCCGACATGAAAAATATCGATTCCATTATTTTCAGCGGCTTGGATTTCCAAGGCTGCCATTGGCACCCGTCAAAAAAAGATGATGAACTACTAGCGGAGTTGATTATCAAACATATAACGAAAAACAAAATCTGGTAACTTTAAAAAAGCCGCTGGCAAAACCAGCGGCGTTTTTTTATCTTCAAGCTAAAAAATACTTTAAGCTTTTGTACCCAGCGGCAATTTAGTCACAGGTTTTCCGGTAGCCGCAAATAACGCATTTGCCACAGCGCCTGCAATGGGCGGCAAACCCGGTTCGCCGACGCCTGACGGCATTTCTGCCGAAGGAACTATGTGTACTTCTATGTTTGGCATAGCGTTGATGCGCATGAGTTGATATTGGTGATAATTCGTTTGTTCGACCACACCATTTTTTAAGGTGATAGCTTCGCCTAGCGCTGCGCTTAAACCCATGCCGATTCCACCTTCCATTTGCGCACGAATCACATCAGGTGTTACAGCAACACCACAATCAACAGCACACACTACGCGTTCAACTTTAAACGTTTTATCGGCATTCACTCGCACTTCAGCGACTTGTGCGACCCAGGTTCCAAAAGACTTATGTACGGCAATGCCACGGCTTACACCCTTAGGCAACGCTTTTTTCCAATTTGATTTTTCTGCAGCAAGATTTAGTACACCTAATGCACGGGGCTCTTTAACCAATAATTCGCGGCGAAAAATAACCGGATCTTTTTTGGCTGCCTTGGCGAGTTGATCGACAAAAGTTTCCACCACAAATGCATTGCCGGAATGCCCCACTGAGCGCCACCAGAGTGTAGGCACTTTTACCGACAACTCAGTGCCCTGCACCTGCAAATGCGGGATTGTGTAGTGCATATCTTCAATGCCTTCAACTACAGTGCCATCGAGCGGGCCTCTTATCATGCCCTCAAAAGGCGTGCCGCGCAAAATCGATGGGGCTACCGCATGGTGCTGCCACACCAGCGCGCCCTCGTCTGTAACTGCGCCGCGAATGTGATGAACAGCCATTGGTCGATAACGCGCATTTAACATTTCATCTTCGCGCGTCCACACCATTTTTACCGCGCGCCCGGTCAGCTGTTTGGCAATAGCGGCAGCATCGAGCACATAATCACTCGCACAGGCGCGGCGACCAAAACTGCCGCCTGCGTAGAGCGTATTAATTTTTACCTGCTCCGGCTTTAAACCCAAAAGCTTGCCAACTTCATTTTGATCGATGGTAGGCATCTGGCAGGCGTACCACATTTCGCACTGGGTTTTATCGGCTTTTACGACGCAGTTGAGCGGCTCAATAGGCGCGTGCGCCAAGTAGGGCAATTCGTATTTGGCTTCGATAATATTTTTTGCCGCACTCAGGTTTGCTACTGCATCACCATTTGTTTTAGCAATGTGCCCGGTCTTTTCTGCTGCGGCATGAGCTGCAGCAAATAACGCTTCGCTGTCGCGAGTTTCACAAGCAGATAAATCCCACTCGATTTGCAATAATTTTCGCGCTTGATTCGCAGCCCAAAAACTTTTCGCAACAACTGCAACACCGCGCGGAATTTCCACTACGGCGACCACACCGGCAGCGGCTTTGGCTTTAGCAGCTTCGAGTTTTTTTACTTTGCCAAAAATTTGCGGCGGATAAGCAACCACGGCGGTGAGCATGCCGGGGAATTGAATATCCTGAGTGTAAACAGCGGTGCCATTCGTCTTTTCAAAACTGTCTTGACGCGGAATAGTTTTCCCTAGCAGCTGAAAATCTTTAGGATCTTTTAGCGCTGGTTTCTGTGGCGTGGGCATGGTTGCAGCCTTGCCAACCAACTGCTCAAAAGTGGCGTTTTTGGTTCCATGGTTTACTACACCTTTGCTGACCTGAATTTCACTGGCGGGAACTTTCCATTGCGCCGCTGCTGCGGACACTAACATAGCGCGCGCCGCTGCACCTGCCTCACGCAACTGCATCCAGGAGTTGGCGATTGATGACGAACCGCCAGTGCCTTGGGTTGGGCCCCAAAATAAATTGTTGTAGCGAGCAGCATCCGCAGGCGCAAATTCCCAATCCATTTGCTCCCAGCTTGCATCCAGCTCTTCTGCAACAATCGCCGCCAAACCTGTGCTAACGCCCTGCCCCATGTCCAGATGTTTTACCACCATAGTGACTTTGCTGTCGGGCGTAATTTTTATAAATGCGTTAAATACCGGTGCATCAAGCGCGCTGGATTTTTCTATTGTGCCGCCGGTTGTTGCGGCCGTTGCGCCGCCCGCGAGAAAACCACTGCCAATAATGAATCCGCCACCCGCGCCAACCGCCTGCAAAAATGTGCGGCGCGATACAACAGATGAGCCAGTATTTTGTTGGGCTTGAATAGCTTGTCGTTTAAGGAAGTTCATCAGGCTTTAACTCCCAGTTTTTCTGCGGCTTGATGAATCGCGCCGCGAATTCGATGATAGGTCGCGCAGCGGCACAGGTTTCCACTCATGGCCGAATCGATTTCGGCATCGGTAGGTTTTTTATTGTTTTGCAGCAGCGCCGTAGCCGACATGATTTGTCCTGACTGACAGTAACCGCACTGCACCACATCCAATTCGCGCCATGCTTGTTGCACTGCTTGAAAAGCAGGAGAGTCTATTCCCTCAATTGTTTCAATTTTGGCACCTGCCGCCGCAGAGATCGGCAAACTGCAAGAGCGTATCGGGCTGCCATTCATATGCACGGTGCAAGCACCACACTGCGCCATACCGCAACCTAATTTAGTGCCAGTCAGCTGTAATTCATCGCGCAGCGCCCAAAGCAAAGGCGTATCCGGGGCTATATCCAACTCGTGGGTTTTGCCATTAATTGTAAGCGAAATCATGGAGAACTCCTTGGCAATAAAGTAGTGAGATCGGCTGGCGTATCTATATCAAACTCAGCCGATGGCATGGCGACAGGAATAACCTGACTAGAACAATCTAACAATATTTTTTTTGCGCCCTGATCGCCACGGCATTGATACAACTGGGCCTTAAATTGCGCCGGAAAAATAGCGGGTACACCTAGGGTATTAGCAAAACTAGCGCAGGCAATCTGCTCGGGATTGCTGCACCAGCTGCGATACAGCGCACGCAAATCCTGCGCACTAATTAACGGCTGGTCGCCCAACATCACCAATACCGGATTATTGTTTTGCAAATATTTAATACCAAATGAGAGTGAATTCCCCACACCCAATTTCCACGCGGGGAATTCCAGTAACTCAATTGCGCGATCATTAATTTCTGTTGCATTTACGTCCAACTCAGGTAACGACTGCAACAGCTGGGAATAATAGGCGCCGCCTATAATCAAAATACGTTCCGGTTCAAGCGTTCGCGCCGCCGCAATGCAGGCAGCGAGTAGTGGCCGCCCCTGCCAATTAGCCAATTGTTTACAACCGCCAAAACGGCTCGCACTGCCCGCCGCAAGAATTAAACAATCGATAGCTGCATTGTTTGCGTTCATCGCGCCACCGCCATTAAGGCGTTGGCCTGATGACCAGTTGCACAACTCGACATCATTTCACTTAATGGTAGAGCACTACTGCCAAATATTTTTGCATGGCATTCAGCTAGCACCGATAGCGCAATACTTTCAGGCAAATCGCCACCCAATGCTAGCCCCATCGGCCCAGCAATGGGGTAACGTAATTGTGTTTCACTCAAACCGGCCACAGCCAAAACATCGGCTTTGCGTTTACTTGGGCCGAGTAAACCAATATAGGGGTTAATCATTTCGCGCTGCTGTAAAACCGCAATTGCCGCAGCATCCAAATTCATATTGTGATGCGCAATGACCAAGCCATCAATTTGTTGCAATAGATCACTGTGCAATTCCGCTGGCGATAAATTCAGTGCGTTAATAGCCGCTGGAAAATTTTCCCGCTTGGTAGCGTTTAAGCGCTGATCCGCCAATGTGACTCGCCAACCTAAGGTCAGCGCCAATTGGCACAAAGGAATAAGATCTACACCACTACCAAGAATTAATAAATGCGGCAGCGGATTAATTAACGTGGCTAGAATTTTTTTATCGCGCGCTGTTTCATCATGCACGGCAGAACTAAGTTGCATATGCCCCTGCTGGCGCTGTGAGAATTTTCGTGGGCAGGTTGTAAAAGTTGCATGGGCGTGGTCGAGCTGCAGTGAATAATCACAGGCTTGCTGTTGTTGTAAACAAGCCAATACAGCAGGTAACTGCAGATATTCATTAAGTAGATTGCAGGGATGCAACAAAATTTCCGCTGCGCCACCACAACCTATACCAAGTCGCCAAGCGATATTGCTATCGTCCGCTGCGTCGTAAATCACTCGGCGCGATTTACCCAGCGCCACCACTTTGCGCGCTTGCAATAGTAAATCTGATTCTATACAGCCACCGCTTAATAACCCTAATTGATGCCCGGCATCACTGAGCAACATAAGTGACCCGGTTTTACGGTAGACGGATCCGCGTGTATCAATCACCGCACCCAGCACCCAGTTAGCCTCGTTTTTCAGCGGCAACCAAGTGTTAAGCAAATGGTAAAAATGATTAGACATAAACAGGCATCCCTATTATTTCGCTTATCGGCCTACTCTGGCGATAGATAATCCCACCGACAGGCTGATAATGAAAGCGGGATTAACAAAACTAAACAGCCATCAAAAAAAGCATCCAGAATACTGAATGCTTTTTTCGCGATAACACAGGGAATAACTGCGGATATTTGGACAATAACGTTAAAGGCGAGAAGATTGAGGCTAAAGAAATTCAAATGAACCCAACACAACCTTTATAGATCGCGAAGGAATTTATGATTGATGACACCTAAGGAGCCATCATCATCAGGATTGGTTAATTCGATGAGAGTACGTTTGGCTAAATGCAAACGCATTAATCGTTCACCGAAGTGAGTTTTAAACAAGCGCTCCATCTGTCCATTTTCTTGTAAATACTTTAAACCCAAGGTCAAACGATCAGCCAACAATGATTGTTTGGGGCTAACATAAAAATAGACTGGCAAAGGCATATAGAGCAATAGCGTTTGCTCAGGCACCAGTTCATCAACCCGCTGTCCATCAATTTCATAATCATCATCAATTTCTATCACGCTTAATGGCACAAAGTGGTAGCGCCTACCGGCAAGCATTTTTAACAACATTGTCATATTAAGCGGCTCTGCCACAGAAAAGCCGTTGAATTTATAAACATGCCCCTCCCAGCCCTTACCGAACCCCATAGGTAACTTGCGCAATTCATCCAGAGTACCAATGCTGCTGAAGCGCACCTGATCCTCTTTTCTAATTAACAAAATGCGATAACCCATGACCCCATTTAACAAGGGCACTTCAACTCGAATTAATCCTTTACGCGGCCCTTTTTGACTCGGAAAGCCAACCAGACGATCCACATTGACCTTTTCGCCGTCCACCAACAAGTCGTGTTTGCGTTCTGAGCTCAACTGTTGCTGGGTGAACACCAATTGATACGGACCATAAGTTGCCTCAGTCACCTTGAGTGCCGACTCAATCACCGCCAGATAATACTCTTCACTAATTGAATTCGTGTTATTGCCGAGATATTTCACCAACATAGGTTCAACAGCGGATGCAGGCGCAGCTCGATGTAAGAATGCCGTCACCAGTAAGACAATGAATACGTTGGCATTGATTGATAGACAGGTCATAACACCCTCAACTGCAGTGCTTTATAAAGTTAAGACTAGCAGTAGTTTATTTTTACAGAGCGTCTATTTATGCATGAAAAGTGGCAAAACAATCACATGAAAGCATAACGAAGCGCCAGCTGGCGCAAACTGAGATAGCACAAATTTGATAACATTAGGCCTGTCTATTAGCTTTCAGGCAGCTCTCTATTGCCAATCAAGCTAGTGTAATTTTCACGGTAGTCATCCATATGTTCTTTGAGAAAATCGCGGTAGCGGCCAGTTAAATAATTGGTGGTGCCTTCCACATCTTCAGCGAATTCACTTTTATCCAGCGATGAATGCGCAACCACAAAAGCATTAAAGCGAGCTGCAGCATTTAACAGTGCTGCCGCAACCAAACCCGGGTCAGCGTTATCGCAAGCATCGTTGGCGGAATTAATAAAGCCTTCCACTAAATTCCAATACTGTTGCTCGTCATCGCTGTTGCTAATGTCGCTGCTGTTCGAATTCATGTTGTTATCGCTCATAAACTATTTCCAAGAATTAAGGATGTAATATTAAAAATGTAAAAATTAAGGATCTGATACTTGGGAGTCAACTACCGATGTGCGCAAACTGCGCAGGCGATTGCTGATGTCCGCCGCCAGTAAATTTAAGCAGGGCACCAAAATTAAAGTGACCACTGTGGCAAAGAGTACACCGAAGGCGAGTGAGATGACCATAGGGATAAGAAAGCGCGCCTGCACGCTCTGCTCCGCCATGATCGGCATCAAACCGATAAACGTAGTGAGCGAGGTTAACAAAATTGCACGAAAACGATCGCGCCCCGCCTGCACTACGGCTGCGTAAATATCCAAACCCTGCTGGCGCAATTGGTTGATGCGATCCAACAACACCAGATTGTCGTTCACCACTACACCGGCGCAGGCGATAAAACCGAGCATAGACAACATGCTCACTTCACGCCCCATCAGCAAATGGCCAATCACTGCGCCCATAAAACCAAATGGAATTGCAGTAAGCACAATCAGCGGTTGACCATAAGAGCGAAACACCACCGCCATCATCATATAAATTACCAATACCGCGAGTAAAAAACTCTGCAGTAACGATTGCTGAAAATCAGCTTGGTCGCGCATATTGCCATCGGGCTGCAAACTAAACCCGGAATACTGCCGCTGCCACTCCTGATAAAAACGTTCATTCATCGCGCGCACAATTGCTTGCGCATCACCCTCTGCACCTACACGCGCAGTCACGGCAATATTGCGTTTGCGGTCGCGCCGGTCAATCACGCTATAACCCGGTACAAACACCATTTCAGCCACTTCTAACAAGGGCACTTCAACACCGGTTGCCGTGCGAATTCGCATTTGATTAATTTGTTCCAAGCGCTGGCGATCTTCCACCGGATAACGCACCAGTACACGCACATCTTCACTGCCGCGTGGAATGCGCTGCGCCTCTTCACCGTAAAAACCCTGCCGCACTTGGCGCGCAACTTGATTGAGCGTAACACCGAGCATTTCAGCATTGGGTTTTAAGCGAATTTCCAATTCCGGACGCGTCGCCTCCAAACTGGTTTTTGCATCAAATACATGAGGATAAGCGGCCAGTGTGGTGCGCACCGCATCGGCCACGGCCTGCTGATCTTCAAAACGATTGCTATTAATACTCAGGTTCAAACGTATGTCATCGCCCGTGGCATTCAGGGTAAAATCCAAACGAAATTCTTTTGCTTCCGGTACATCGCCAATTAACGCCTGCCAGTGGCGGGTGACTTCATCGATTCCCACTTTGCGCGTTTGTGAATCCTCCAGTGCAACCGCCATATAAATATTGACGCCGTTGGCCCAGGTTTGCACTGCACGCACAAAATCGCCGCCATTTTTTTCACGCAGATCTTCATCTTCACGCAATTTTAACGCGGCATCTTGCACCTTGCGCATAATGCGCTGGGTTTCAAAAAAGGATGTACCCTCCGGCATGACCAGCCGCGCTTCTACTGAATCGCCCGGCACCTTGGGCATAAAACTACTTTTCAACCAACCACCAGCAAATAGCGCGAGTGATGCAGTAAACGCAAACACAAATCCAAGGATGGTGGCGTAGCGCGCGTTGAGCAAATTTTTCAGCAGTGGCACATAACAGGTTTCAATAAAGCCATCGAGTTTTGTCGCGATCCAACCGCGTAATTGATGCAAACGTTTGAGCGCAACATTTTTCGGTTCGCGTTCCGGCGCCATATGCGATAAGTGCGAGGGCAAAATCAACAGGGATTCAATCAGCGAAAAAACCAAACACAACAGCACCACTATGCCAATCGCGCGGGCAATCACCGCCATATTGCCCGGCACATCCAACATGGGCGCAAAAAATATCATGGTACTGGCAACCGAAAAAAACACCGGTACACTCACCAGTTTTGCACCGCTCGCCGCACTTGCTGCGCCGCGCAAACCGTGTTGCTGCCGCGAGTAAATACTTTCGCCAACAATAATCGCATCGTCCACGACTATGCCGAGCACCAATAAAAATGCGAATAGCGAAACCATATTAATGCTCACGCCCAGCGTTGGCAGCAGCCAGATTGCTCCTGCAAAAGCGGTGGCAATACCCACCGCAACCCAGATTGCAATCAGCGGGCGCAGAAATAACATCAATACAACGAGTACCAACAACAAACCGCTGAACGCATTACTCAATAATAAATCGAGGCGCGCTTCAAACAGTTTGGACATATCGCGCCAGATATCAATATGCACACCCGCCGGTAACACTGGTCGAATATCTTCAATATATTGTTTAACCGTTTTGGTCGCAGCGAGAATATCCGGGTCTTCTGAAATCGATAATTCCAAAAAGGCTGCAGGTTGGCCGTTGTATTGCGCCACCAAAGTCCAATCAGAAAAACCATCCTGAATACTGGCAATATCACCTAATAATAATTTAGAGCCATCGGCGCGGGTCAGCACGGGAATTTTGGCAAAGTCGTCAGCGGAATAGGCTTGATTGCGCGCCTGGATTTGAATATCGCCATCCATAGTGCGAATAGTACCCGCAGGAATATTAACGGAGGATTGGCGAATCGCCTGCGCAATTTGATCAAAACTTAATTGATAACGGCGCAAATTTTCTTCCGACACTTCTATGCCCATTTCATAGGGGCGAGTGCCATTGAGTTGCACCATGGAAATACCGGGTAAAAGCGCCAATTCATTGCGCAAATTCATGCCCGTTTCTTTTAGCGCAGCTTCATCCACATCACCATAGACCGCAATGCTCATTAATTGGCTGCGCCCGATTTGGCGGCTGGCGACAGGCCGCTCTACATCGGCGGGAAAACTATTGATGGCATCGATGCGGGTTTTAACATCGTTTAATATTTCTTGCGCGTCATAACCATCGGCCACTTCAATAGTGACTTGCGCATAACCCTGGCGGGATTTGGAGCTGATGGCATAAATCCCTTCCAAATCAGCAACGGCTTCTTCAATACGGATCGCAATTTGTTGCTCTACTTCCGTTGGCCCGGCGCCGGGGTAATTCATATTCACTTGAATAATATTGCGCTCAACCATGGGGAATACTTCTTTGCTGAGCTGGTTAAAACTAAAAAAGCAACCCACAAAAATCAGCACCATTAATAAGTTGGCGGCAACTTTATTTTCGATAAACCACTGAATGAGTCGGCTCATGGTTGGGTGGCCTCCGCAGCAAGATTAGTCGCCACTTCCGGCACCACTTGCGTGCCCGCCGTTAAATAACCCTGCCGCTCCAATACAATCGCCTGCTCCGGTTTGATATCGCCGGTAAACCACACCTGTTGCTCATCGCTACGCAAAATTTTCACGCTGTGAATCTGCACGCGATTATCAGCATCTAAACTATAAACCTGATCGCGCCGGAAAATAACGCTCTTGGGTAAGCGCATCACATTGGCGCTAGGCTTACCGATAATTTCAGCATTTACATACATTCCCATTAACAGCGGCACCGCATTTTTAACGGGATCAAACGGATCGGGAATTTCAACCACCGCATAAAACATGCGCGATTGCGGATCGAGACTCGCCTCGGTACGCGTTATTTTTCCTTTCCATTCATAGGCATTGCCCGCCACCACGCCGCGCAAGATAACATCGGGCAACTCCTGCTGCGGCTTACCAAAGGCGAGCGGCAAATTAATGAGTGATGCTTGTAAATCTGTGAGTGGCAAACGCACCAGTGCCGCCGCCGAATCGTACACAGTGGCAATGCGTGTGCCGATACCGACGTACTGCCCCAAATCCACCCAGGTAGTATTCACCCGCGCCGCAAAGGGCAATTGAATGCGGGTGCGCGCTAAATTTAATTGCGCCTGCTGCACACCGGCGCGCGCGGCCTCTACTTGCGCTTCTGCCGCGGCCAATTGCG
The DNA here is from genome assembly GCF_057196725.1 of Cellvibrio sp. ATLC23. Taxonomy (NCBI): domain Bacteria; kingdom Pseudomonadati; phylum Pseudomonadota; class Gammaproteobacteria; order Cellvibrionales; family Cellvibrionaceae; genus Cellvibrio; species Cellvibrio sp. ATLC23. The sequence goes on from NZ_JBXUOS010000003.1 coordinate 137,166, forward strand.
GTTTACGCAGAAATAAATCATTGGCGTCTTTACTGCCCAACTCGTGCCACTGGCGCTGCGCCTGTTGCGCTTGGCCACGTTCAGTTGCAAGTGTTTTTTCCGCATCAAGCAACGCGGCTTTGGCGCGCACCAGCGCGATTTCATAATCGCGCGGATCTATTTGCACCAGCGTGGCACCCTTGGCAAAAAAACCACCGCTGGCAAATTGCTCTGACACCTGCACCAAACTGCCAGCCACTTGGCTGACCACATCAATTTGGCGACGCGGTTCTACACTGCCCTGCGCATTCACATTCACCGCCATGGTCTGCGGCTGCGCCAGGACGACTTTTACCTGAGTTTGCGCGATAGGTTTGGGCGCACGCGGTTGCGGGTTAGGTTTTAACAATACAATCGCAGCAATGAGTGTTACACCCAAGATAAGTACCCAAGCCACGGCAGGAATTCGGCGAAGTTGAGCTGCTAGAGTCATGTAAAAATTCTCACTTCCAATAAGAAAAACCCCTGCATCATAACAATGCAGAGGTTTATTAACTTATTTATTAATGATTAACACCCCTAGTCGCCGATATTACTGCACCGGCGCAAAGGGTTTGGCTTTAAAGTTAGTGCCGCGCAACTGCAACAGAAACTTGCCAGATTTTTTATTCAGCAACAAATTGTTATAAATACTGAGCAAATCTTTTTTAGTCACTTTTTGCAATGCAGCTAAATAGCGGTCGCGACGATCAAATTGATATTTACCTTGCCAAAATTCGCCAGTGTAGCGGTCAGCTTCGGCATAAAAATCCGTTGGCTTTTCCAACAGATTGGCAATCAAGGCTTGTTTTGCTTGTTCAATTTCTTGTTCATCGGTTGCGTTCAAGATTGCCAGATAATCCGCGCGGAATTTGTCCATACGGTTTTTTATGCCGGGCAAATCTGTATTGGAACTTTGTACCAGCATCACAAAACCGGGCACTTCATCCACCGCATAATTAAAACTGGTCACCACATAACCCAGTTGTTCATGGGTGCGCAGCTGCATAAAAAAGGCATTGCTAAACAATGAGTTTAATACCGCTAACTGCGCCTGCTCATCATCGGATTTTTTACTGCCAAACCAGGCTTGCAATACCGCACTATCGGCAAGTTCAACATCATCGCTGAAGGTTACTGCTTGCCCTACTGCAGGCGTTACATACTTATTTACAGCGCGAGCTTCAGGTAGACGCTTGCCCGGCAAGACCTGTGCCGCTTGCTCCGCCATTTCGCGCACTTGCGCTTCGCTGTAATTGCCCACGGCTAATAAGCGCAACAGTGGATCTGCTTTAATTTTCTGATGATAGGCGACCACGTCCGCCTTGGTCACCTTGTTGGCCGCCGCCAAAATAATGTCATCTGGCCATTGGGTTTTGTAAGTCAAACGCTGAGCATGGCCATACAACTGGCGAAATACATGATTCTTTTTCTTGTTCGCCATATTTTGCTGAAAGCTATCCATGGCTTCATTAAAATGTTTGTCACTAATATCCAACGTCACAAATTCCGTTAACATTTGCTGCAGCAATTGCGGATGCTTGTTGGTATAGCCGGACAAATAAAGCCCCTGACTATTTACATCCATCACCGAAGTGGAAATCCCTAAAGATGCACGCCCGGCGCGATCAGCCAGCGTCATAGTTTGTTTGGTATAAATCGCATTGACCAAATTCGCCAGTACCGCCTCTTTTGGTGAGTCGAGCGCAAAATCCACATTGATTTGCACTGACACACGGCCTTTGTCTTCACGATAAAACTCCGGGTGCGCCAAAAAGGCTTCGATGCCCGCTTGGGATACCACCGGATGGGGTTTGAGATAAGTATTTTCGACAATCGGCGCCTGCGTATCGGTAAACAAATCATTCAGCGGCGGCAGATTAAATTGATACTTGGCTTGCAACGCATTCCAACGTTTATATTCTTCCGCTGTGATATCGCGAATCGCATAGTGTCCATCAAAAAACGGCACTGGGGTCTCCGCTTTTTCAGCAGGGCTAACATGCCAAATACGCGCGCGTTTTTCATCGAGCTGTGTCAACACCGCTTTAATTGCCTTGGCGTCATAGCGCTCGTAAACATAATCCGCATTGATCAGGTTTTCGACCGGCAGATCAAATTGGGCCATAGCCAAACCGACTGCCTGCTGTAGCGGATCAGGCTTAGGTGCATTGGCAAAATCTTTACTGCGCATTGCCTGCAGCTCGCGATAATAATTTTGATCCAGACCTTTGCGTTTAATTAAATCTACATAGGAAAAAATGGCGGCGATAATTTCATCCTGTTTTTGCAAGCCGGCATCGGTTAAATCCGCCTGCACCCGCAAAAAACCATCTGGACCATAGGCTTCGGTATCAAAATAAGCTGACAGGGTTTTTACCAGCCCTTGAGCGCGCAACTGCTCGCCCAGTGTGCCCGGTTCCTCAGAGGTAAGTAAGCCATTGATAAATTCGTTGGGCTTCAACCGCCATTGGGCTTTGTTGGATTTCACCGGGAAATCCACATACAGCGCTTTCATATCCTTGATGGGTTTGTAGTGAATACTTTTACCCATTTCTGCTTTGGTTAAACCCGGCACGGTTACTTCAGGCAGAGTGACATTATTATTGCGGATGGACGCGAAATGTTTTTCGGCCAAAGCTTTTAATTCAGGCAGCGATTGTTTGCCCACCAGCGCCAACTTCATAATGTTGGCCGAGTAATAGGCATCGTAAAACTGTTTCATTTCTTCATTGAGCACTGAACCGGGCTTATCTTTCAACGTATCCAAGTTGCCAATGGTAAATTTGGAGCTGGGGTTTTTAGGGTTGGCGGTATAACCCTGCAACACATAAAGATTCCAGCCGTCCTGCGCTTTTTGCAGCGACCACTCGTTGTTAACGGCATTGCGCTCTTTATCGCTGAAGTGCGGATCAAAGGTCGGCTTTTTAAAATAATCGCTAAAGCGATCCAATGCCTCATCAAATTTTCCGGCATTGATTTGAAATAAATAGTTGGTTTTATCGTACGCGGTAAAAGCATTAGTCATACCGCCATTGGCTTGGGTGTATTTCATAAAGCCATCGGGTTCGGGATATTTTTCGGTGCCCAAAAACAACATGTGCTCTAAATAGTGCGCAAGCCCGAGCTGGTCTTCCGGATTGTGTGCGCTGCCCACACCAACGGCGAGCGAGGCAGAGGAGTTTTCCAGCGAGGGATCTGACACCAACACCACTTGCAAACCATTAGGTAACATCATCGCCGCGTATTGGCGATCATCATTCGGGCTTTTAATGATGGTGGCTTGTTCAATATTCTGTACGGCGGGCTTGAGATTGCTGGTAGATTCACAGCCCACCAAACTGATCCCGCCCAAGCCGATACCGCCCAGCAAGAGCACACTGAAGGCATAAGCCGAATAGCGCTTTAACATAGCCTGATTCCTTTTTTCCTTTGGAGTTAGAGTTTATTGTAGAGCGGGCAAAGCCTAACAGACTTTAACCCTGATCGCATCGCAGTGTTCACTTGTGCATATTGCGCCAATAGACCGGCCGGCTACTGAGAGTTTCCAGCGAAAGGCGCAGCAACAGGATTCAGCGTGGCGACAAAATGCCGCTGGCTTTGCATGGTTGCACCTGAACTCTCATCTCTCAATTCACGCTTTACCGTGATCAAACGCGAGCCCTGCTGACGATACTCGCTGTGAATTTCATTTTTAAATTGAAAACCGATCACAATAAATACTCGCCCTGAACCTTTTTCGGTCAACTGGCTGGCGAGTGGGACACCATTATCATCGATCCAAACTTGAAAGCGATTTTTGTATTTTTTAACATACTGACGAAACTCTTTATCAATTTTTTCCATCGGCATACTAAATGTGAGCAGGCGGGTTGGCCGACCGTTAAAGGTAACTGCTGTCTCGCTTACAAAGTGGTAGCGCCCCAACATTAATTCCATTTGCGCCGCCGGGTACAACAGCTCACGCCACTCCCAGTATTGAAATTGACCAACGGCATTCAGCGCGGAGTTTTTAACATTCTCATCTTCAATTTTTGCCAACTCTTCGGCATGTAGCTGAGCCGTTAATGCGGGCGAATAAACTGCATGCAGCCCATTTTTGCCATCTTCCAAACGCATTTCAATCAAACCTTCACGCTCGATCAGTTCATCGCGCTCGCCACTGCGGCCAAACAATTTAAATTGTGCATTAACAGCGATAGGCGCAGAAGATTTTAGCCGCGTTAATGCACTGCGAAAGTCAGCGAGACCATCGGCTTTTGCCGCAAGCGAAAGGCTCATTAAACAACCCATGATCACCATGGACGAGCAACCCGATAAAAATAGCCGTTTGATCATTAACATTCCTTTCCTATTATAAAAAACCAAGCATCATAAAAAACATCGACAGTTAAATCACAGTAACAATACCGGACACCTTGGGTTAGCCAAACATAGAGTCTGATCCCTAAGAAGAGTTCAACCACTAGTATTTTGAGTGCTAACCGGAACCTCCTTTGCGCCCATGACTATCAACCACAAGCAAATTCCAAATTCACCAAGCGTTCCGGGCAATCCAATCCAAAATGGAACCAACTCTTGCGAAAACATAAATTTCATGATGAATTCTGCCAAATATCCCAGACCACCGAGAGTTAATAAAATACCCAACACCCGAGGCAAGATTCCCGACCTCATTACTAAATAACCAAATGGAAACAACCAAGCCCCCCAGAAAATATTTGCGATTAATGTATTGTTGTTAAAAGACACCAATAAATACATCACCTGCGCTTCTAATAGTGCCCCCTCTATTGCAGCCAAATAGGAGTGACCGGAGAGTAACGTAAGCACATCGACAAGCTTTACCATATTGACCAAAGTCACCGGAATACTGATCAGCGCTAATATCACCATCAATATCGCCACCTCTCGATTAACCCACGCTAATAGTTTATAAAGCACTAGCGGTAAGAAAATAAAACACACAAAGCAAATTGCGTCGGCCAATACTCCCAAGCGAAAAAACATTTCTTGTGACTTAATCTGCGTTACGGTTGTCGCTGGGCTGGACCAATCAATTAACGTAGCGGGCATATAGACCAATCCAAAAATGCCGCTGATTATCAGTACGAGATAAACAAGCCCCGCCATTCTCGCTATGTTTGATGTCTTCATAATTCAAATATCCTTAAAAAATACAAGACTTAAAATATTAAACTTCGTAACGATTCTTCCGCAGCCAGATAACCGCACCCAGCAGCACCGCTACGACCAATCCATAGATGGCAACATCAGCAGAGTAGTTAAACGAAAAACTCACATTACCGTCAACACCATTACCAAACGACATCTGCATAACCTTACCGATGTTATTTAGATAGGTTTTGACTAGCTCATAGATATGGATATTGATTCCCAAAAAATAATTGAGAAAGCGATCCGCAACCAGAAGGATTAACGGAATAAAAGTAGCGCCTAAAAAAGGAGATTTTTTGGCATAGGCCGATGCCAGCATTGCCCAAGCAAACAACGGCAATATAAGCGGCACTAAACCAATGCTGCCAAATAGATAATTACCCAGTAATGGCAGTGCCTGCAGTGCAGTGACAAATTGCCCAAAATCACCCAGCCACAAACAAACCACCAACAATAACATCATGCTCGTTAACGCATTCATTGCCAAGGTCAACAAGGGAACACTCACCATCACCACCACTAACTTAATCAACACATTAAATTGCTCACTCACTGGCATTGAGCGCCAAAATAAAATATCGCGGCTTTTACGATCAGAAAACAAACAAGACGTACTGTAGTACAAAGTCAAAAACACACTGACAATAGTAAAAAACCACCAGCCCATAAACTGCTGCAAGGCAATAATAAAACCAACAACATCTTTGTTTTCAAAATTGATTTTAAATCCACTGCCTGCGTCATTCGGCTTTAAGAAGCTCTGAAAGTGCGGATCCAACAATTTGATGCCCGAGCCATTGTTATGGTTGATGGACGGATCGCTAATAATGACCAACACCCAAAAACTAGCGATGAGCAATACACACACCAAGGGCAAAAATACAAACAGGCTACGGTGCTCCCAGTATTCACGCTTCATTTGCACCACTAAAAGTTTCCCTAACATTACGCAACCTCCTTCGCTAAATGCTGCGGTTTTATTTTGGCAACAAATAATTCGCTTAAACTTGGTGTTGTGAGTTGCCCTAGTTGGGCAAGAGATTCGCGCTGCTGCTCATTGGGTTCAAACAACATACTAAAACCACCCAACAAGCGACGACTATGAATAGGGTTATGCGCCAAGGCATGCTCCTTGTAATTAGCACCGACTTGTAACTCCACATATTGCGTAGCTATTTGCTCCATACTCGCATCCAATACAATATTGCCCTGATTGATAAATACCAAATCAGTTAGGATGGTTTCGATCTCCTCCACTTGATGAGTGGTAATTAATATAGTTTTTTGCCCATCGAAATAATCGTTCAACAAGTTTTCATAAAATTGCTTGCGGTAGAGAATATCCAAACCCAGTGTCGGCTCATCCAATACCAGCAGCTCGCTATCAATCGCCATAATTAAGGAAAGGTGCAGTTGGGTAATCATACCCTTGGAGAGCGAACTAACTTTATCGCTTAACGCGATGGAAGTTTCCGCAAGATACTTTAGGCATTGGGCGCGACTGAAACGCGGGTGGACGCCTTCTGTATATGCAATTAACTCACTCACCCTAATCCATTGCGGCAATATGGCAGTATCGGCAATAAAAGAAACTCGCTCCAATAACTTCACCCGCTCACGTTGCGGATTCATCCCTAATACACTCAACTCACCAGCCACCGGCGCCAACCCTAGAATCCCTTTTAGAAAACTGGTTTTGCCCGCGCCATTCGGGCCAATCAGACCAACAATTTTTCCTGGGCTCACACCAAGATTAATATTATCGAGTGCGATTTTTTTGCCATAGTGCTTGCTGACACCCCGTGCGCTAATGACCTGATTCATTTTATTCTCCTTGTGCTGACTGCAAGGCAGCAATCAATTCTTTTTTGGTGATGCCTAGTTGTCGCATGCGCAGTAAAAGTGCAGGCACCTCAGTAGTAATAAATTTTTCTCTTTCCATCGCGTGTAATTTTTGCTGCGCATTAGGCAGCACATACATGCCCATGCCACGTCGTGCCTCTACCAAATCCATATCCACCAACTCCTGATAAGCCTTGCTCACCGTAATATGGTTAATTTGATAATCACTCGCTACCTGACGCACTGATGGCAGAGGGTCACCTTCTTTAAATGCGCCCGACAAAATAAGCGCGACAACTTTTTCGCGCAATTGCCGATAAATCGGTTGGTCATCATTCCAATTCATGCTTCACACTCCTATTCGGCCTTGGCATATCTGGAGTTTTGGTGCACACCAAATTCATTCCAATAATGCCGATATAGGTAGCGCCAAGGAATGGCAACGGGAGTTAATACAATACCCATTGCGCAAGCAAACACTACACCTGTCGCATACTCATCAAGCCCGGTATGCAACCAAACTGGCAGGGCATAGAACAGCACCCACATGGTTTTCCAGACCAGCTCAAAAATTAAAATGGGCAACATCTGTAGCGGATAACGCAACCCAACAAAGGCAAGAAGACTAAATGCCCCCAAAATGGATTGAATAACAGAGTGAGAATCAGCCACTCGCTCGGCTGGCGCCATTATCGCTGGCCAGATGGTCAAGCCTAAGCCGACGGCAATTAACAGATACATCGCCCGCAATAGGTACAACTGTACTTTTGTTACACCGGTCATCTTCTTCCTCCTGAAGTGATAAGTTTGACACTGCAATAGTGATATACAAAACCATAACACCAAAACAGGATATAGCAATAGACACGAAGCTAATCACCAATTTAAGGTTTTGCAAGCAGCTGCCTAGCTGACTATGCTATGCACACGGCAAGGCCTACATGTTGAGTCGCGGCCATCACCAATGGATAGATGTTATGAATCCCCTCTCTTTTCCCGCCTTAGGGAAATACATGGATCTGCTGGTCGACACGCTCTGTGTTGTCGATAAAAACGGGCATTTTTTGTATGTCAGCCCCAGCGCTGAACAGATTTTTGGTTATAGCCAAGCAGAGATGATGGGCAAACAAATGCTGGAGCTAGTGCACCCGGATGATCGCCACCTCACCCTGCAAACCGTCGACAAGATTATTGCGGGAGAACCGCAACCGCATTTTGAAAATCGCTACATTCGTAAAGATGGAGAAATAGTACACATCATGTGGTCGGCGCGCTGGTCGGAAAAAGATCAGTACCGCGTAGCCGTAGCGCGCGATATCACCCGACGCAAACAGGCAGAATCAGCGCAACAAGCCGTATTTGCAATTGCCGAAGCATCCCACGACGCGCAGGATTTACCCACACTCTTCGCGCAAATTCACAAAATTATTAGCGAACATTTACCGGCCGATAATTTCTCGGTAGCGCTGCGCGATAAAAACTCCGGCTTTGTTAGCTTTCCCTACTCACGGGAGCAGGTGGTTGTTTCCTTTGGCAACGACGGGAGAGACACTGCAAACCAATTGTTGGCGCAAGTACTGAACACCAATGAAGCCCAACTTTATAACGCGCCCCATGAGCGTCAGGCATTGCAGAGTTGGCTGGGGGTTCCTTTAAAATCCCACACCGGCGTGTTGGGCGCTTTAGTATTGAAAAGCTTTTCCACCACATACCATTACAGTCAAAAAAATACTGAACTGCTGCAATTTGTATCGACCCAAATTGCCGCTGCCATCGAACGCAAACAAATGATGGCGCGCTTGGAGCATCTTGCACTCTACGATCAGTTAACTCGCTTACCCAATCGCACCTTATTTTATGATCGTATTCATTCGGCCATGGCCCGCGCAAAACGCACCAAGGGAATTTTCTCCCTGCTGTATTTGGATTTGGATAAATTCAAAGCCGTGAACGATACCTATGGCCACAATATTGGCGATTTATTATTGGAACAGGCTTCACGCCGTTTGGAGCACTGCGTGCGCGAGTGCGACACGATTGCGCGCTTTGGCGGCGATGAATTTGTCATATTGCTGGAAAATATTGATCGGCCAGAACAAAGTACTGCAGTGAGCGATAAAGTGTACGCCTCACTCAGTCAACCATTCACCCTTGCCGAACACAATGTGACCATTTACCCAAGCATTGGTATTGCGCATTTCCCCGAGCATGGCAACAACGAAAAAGACCTGTTGCGCCATGCTGATGCGGCTATGTATCAAAATAAAAAACAGCAATAACTTATTCGGACAGGCTATTCAACTGCGTGTGCATTGACATGACTTGCACCACTGGCGTTGGTTTTTGCTTTGGGGCTGCCGTAATAATCGACGCTCGATGCACCACTTGCCTCAGCAACTAGCACTTCTGTAACAGCCGCCTCTACGTGAGATGCGCCGCTCGCACCCAAATCGGCTTTTTTTGCCATTAACTTTTTACCGCGAAAATTGCTCGCACCACTTGCATCTACCTTTAAGTCCTGAGCGTTGCTGGTCGATTTGATTTCAATATTGGAGGCACCCGATAGATCAAATTCTTGCTCCTGACTATTCACGCTATCGACGCGAACATTGGCAGCGCCAGACAATTCCATCCGCAAATTCTTGGCATTTAATGCCGAAAAATTTACATTGCCCGCGCCACTGACATTTAGCTGAAATTTTTCCCCTTGAAAATCACTCAAGTTAGCGCGCGCACCGCCCGATATTTCCAAATACTCCAGTTGTTTAACTCGCAATACAATGCGCACCGGGTCGTTGCTGCCGCCAAACCAGTTAAAAAAATTACTATCACTTTTTACCCATACACTTACACGGTTACCGCTCTGATCCACCTTGACCCGTTTCATTACTTCAGCATCCGCTTCAACACGCAGGTATTCAGTGCCGTCCTGACTAATTGCTACCGAGGTATTTCCACCCGAGACAAACTCGGTGAAATTTTTTACGGGATAAACTTTTGCTACAGTTTCCGCCAACGCGACTGGTGCAACCAACAAAACCATCAGCGTTATCATTAATCTGCGTAATAACATCATAGACTCCTATTCGTGCTCATCTTAACGTTTAAAAACTACTTAAATATTATGCTGTGCAGCATCAACGTCCACGGTTTTTACCCGAAACAAATTGAATGATTGAACAGCCGGTACAGCCAGCTTCAATTGTTCCTCTCGTGCATCGACCGACTGCATAGTGCCGCACAGTTTTTTACCTTGTTCCTCCAAACCGGCCGCTTTTGCATCCATCTGCAGCTCCAGTTGTTCGCCAAACTTATTCATGCGCGCCTCAAATGCTTTCATACTGCCACCTGATGCCAGCAGTTCTTTACCCATCGCGACCATTATGCTGCCGATAGAGTTTTGCATTGAGGTTTCCACAATACGCTCAATGCGAGTTTCAAATTGTTTACCTAAAAAATCGGGCGTATCTTCATTGGCGCGATTCAGGCTAATCGGGCGACCCGACGTGAAATAGCGATTTACATCGCCCTTGGCGTTATTCAACTCCGTAGTTAACTGCGCAGAAACCTGATTTTTTTCACCGAGTAAATTGTCAAACGTGAGAGCAACAGCCTCAATTGCCAGGTCGATCCCGCCCAGCGCCATGCTATGTACTTCCGGCACGACGGCGCGAATAGCCTTTGCGTAGCCGGTAACCGCATCTTGCTGCCCGGCAGTGAGTTTGAGAGTCTGCCCATTCACCACCAAGTAATGATCGGCAACAATTTTGTAGCTCGGTTTATCGGCTTCATAGAACTCAATGCTGCCCTCGCTGATGCGCAAGCCTGCATCTAACTCCAGATTACAAGAGTCGTGTGCGGCGGCGGCACCAGTCATTAATAACAACACTCCAGCAATAACAGTTTTCATCTATAACTCCTTTCCATTGAGGGAAATCAATCGCACGGGTTAATAATCGGGGTTTTCGTCCACTCCTAAGTGGCGCGGTTATAGATTGAGACGCTAGTGGCGCCGAATCAGATTCACCCTGCGAAAAATTTTGTTTTCCGTTCATAAACACCGGTTAAAAACAAGTCTGGCAGATACCCTGTTTTTGGGGATAATGGTGCCCTTTCCGATTCAAGCCCGCTCAAGAGTGTTTCATGCTATGACCAGCTTACCCAGTATTGCCAAACGTATCGCCGATGAATTAAACGTTCAGGAACAACAAGTTAGCGCCGCCGTAGGGCTGCTCGATGAAGGTGCAACCGTGCCCTTTATCTCGCGCTACCGTAAAGAAGTGACCGGCGGGTTGGACGATACACAAATGCGCACCCTGGAAGAGCGGTTGCGCTACCTGCGCGAACTGGAAGAGCGCCGTGCGGCGATCCTTAAATCTATTGCAGAGCAAGAAAAGCTCACCCCGGAATTGGAGCGCGAGATTCAAATCGCCGACACCAAAAACCGCCTGGAAGACCTCTACCTGCCCTACAAACCCAAACGCCGCACCAAGGGCCAGATCGCCAAAGAGGCTGGCCTTGAGCCACTGGCAGAGGCATTGCTCGCCGACCCGAGCCTCGCCCCCGAAGTGGAGGCAGCCAAATACTTCAACGCTGAGCACAGCATTAACGATGTGAAATCGGCGCTCGACGGTGCCAAATACATCCTCATGGAAAAATTCAGTGAAGATGCTGAATTGCTCGGCCAATTGCGTCACTTCCTAAAACAGGAAGCAACCTTCACTGCACGTGTTGCCACAGGTAAAGAAACCGACACCTCACAAGAAGTGCAAAAATTCCGCGATTATTTTGAACACGACGAACCACTAAAATCTGTACCCTCCCATCGCGCACTGGCGATGTTCCGCGGCCGCAATGAAGGTGTTCTCAGCATCACTATTAAAGTAGGTGATGAAGAGGCTAAGGTAGGTCATCCATGCGAGACGATGATCGCCAATCACTGGCAAGTGAAAGATCAGGGCCGCGCCGCCGATGGTTGGTTAGCCGAAGTGGTGCGCTGGACCTGGCGAGTAAAATTGCTGACGCATCTTGAAACCGATTTACTCGGCGAGTTGCGCGAAAAAGCCGAAGAAGAAGCGATCAAAGTATTTGCATCCAACTTAAAAGATTTATTGCTCGCCGCACCTGCAGGGCAAAAAGCCACAATCGGTTTAGACCCAGGCATGCGTACCGGCGTGAAAGTCGCCGTGGTTGATGCCACCGGTAAAGTGCTCGACCACGGTGTTATGTATCCAACACCGCCGCTGAATAAAATCGCTGAATCCGAAGCAATGTTGGTGCACCTGTGCAAAAAACATAATGTCGGTTTAATCGCTATTGGCAACGGCACCGCATCGCGCGAAACCGAAAAGTTCGCGAAAGATGTGTTGAAAAGACACAGCGATATCACTGCCAGCACCGTGATTGTGAGCGAAGCAGGTGCATCGGTTTACTCGGCGTCTGAATTTGCGGCAAAAGAATTTCCCGATTTGGACGTGACTATTCGCGGTGCAATTTCTATCGCGCGCCGCCTGCAAGATCCACTCGCGGAATTGGTAAAAATTGATCCAAAATCGATTGGTGTGGGCCAATATCAACATGATGTTTCACAATCGCAATTGGCGCGCTCGCTCGACGCGGTTGTTGAGGACTGTGTAAACGCCGTGGGTGTAGAGGTAAATACTGCATCGGCGGCATTGCTCGCGCGTGTGTCTGGTTTAAACACCACACTTGCCAACAACATCGTAGAATTCCGCAATCAAAACGGCGTGTTTAATTCCCGCGCCGCGCTGAAAAAAGTTCCGCGCTTTGGTGAAAAAACCTTTGAACAAGCGGCGGGCTTTTTGCGCGTTGCCGGTGGTGATAATCCGCTCGACGCATCAGCTGTTCACCCTGAATCCTATTCGGTAGTAGAAAAAATCGCGCAAAAAAATGCCCGCGAATTAAAAGGCCTGATTGGCGATTCCTCTTTCCTGCGCGGCTTAAAAGCCGCCGACTACACCGATGAAAAATTTGGTGTGCCGACTGTGACCGACATTATCAAAGAATTAGATAAACCCGGCCGCGACCCGCGCCCGGAATTTAAAACTGCACAATTTCAAGACGGCGTAGAAGAAATTACCGACCTGGTTCCCGGCATGATTTTGGAAGGCACAGTCACCAACGTGACTAACTTCGGCGCGTTTGTGGATATTGGTGTGCATCAAGATGGTTTGGTGCACATCTCGGCGCTGTCGCATAATTTCATTAAAGACCCACGCGAAGCGGTTAAAGCCGGCGATATAGTCAAAGCCAAGGTGATGGAGGTGGATGTACCGCGCAAGCGCATCGCCCTGTCACTGCGCTTGGATGATACCCCCGGTGAAAAAGTTGAAGGCAAGCGCGGCGGCGAGCGTCCACCATCGCAAAACCAACAGCGCGCAGCACAGAAAAACAACCCCGCGCCCGCCGCCATGGGTAGCATGGGTGCGCTGTTGCAACAGGCGCTGAAAAAGAAATAGCCGGAAAAAATTAGCCTTTTATTCTGCCCCGTCTATGCGGGGCACTGTTATTGAGAAATTTGATGAGCGATTTACCCAACTGCCCCAAATGCAATTCCGAATACACTTACGAAGACGGCGAATTATTAATTTGCCCTGAGTGCGCCCACGAATGGTCAAAAAATGCAGCAGAGGCCAATAGCGATGATGATGCATTAATCGTGCGCGATGCCAACGGCAGTATTCTGATTGATGGCGACAATGTCACTGTAGCAAAAGATTTAAAAATCAAGGGCAGCTCATCGGTCATTAAAGTGGGCACCAAAGCCAAAATCGTTCGCATAGTGGCAGGTGATCACGATCTGGATTGTAAGGTTGACGGCATGGGGCCAATGATGTTGAAATCTTCCGTCGTTAAAAAAGCATAATTAGCAGTAAAAAAACCAATTGCAACCAGGAGAAAGCAATGGAAATTGGTACAAAAACAATAGCAGCGGCAGTAGGTTTATTTTTTCTCGGTGGATTAAGTGTTTATTTGGTAATGGCTAAATCTGATGCACCAGCACAGCCAGCCCTTACCCAGCACAAAACTGCCGCTATGCAAGAAGCTCTGGAGCAAGTGCGCGCCAATGCCGCAACAGTGCAAGAAAAAAGCACTCTCACTAACCCAGTGGTAAACGATAGTGCGCCAGAGGCAGAGGCTGTAGAAGAGTTAACCCATGAAGCTTTTTTGGCACAAGCAGAAGCGCGCCGCGAAGAGAGATTAATCAATAAAGAAGAAACAGAACGCCTGGAAAAGTTAAAGGCGATGAAAGAGCGCAGTGTGGAGTGCAAGTTTTGGAAACAGCAGCAAAAAACTTCCAGCGCAGCGGCGAAAATAGAAGAAAAAATCAACGAGCATTGCAACCTGCCCAGCTCATCAGCTGCAAGCGAATCAAGCGCAGCAAGTCAAGATGCATTGAGCAGCACAATTAGCGAGAATACTACTCAGTGAACAACATCTTTCTTAGATCACACTATTAGGGGGGACTGGAACTTTCCAATTGAAAATTCCAGCCCCTCCTGTCTATTCAGGTCAAATTAAAAACGATAATCCACATTAAGTGAAACACCGCTTAATTCAATACCCTCTGAATAACCATCCCACTTGGAATCACCATCAACGATCATCCGGTATTCCAGATTAAAATTCAGGCGAGAATTAATGACAAACCCTACACCTACACCATAAGAAAAACCATTCAAACTAACAGTATCATCCTCCCCGGCATCCGCATCAAACATGACCGAACCCAGGGTATAACCCAGCAGTAAATAGGTTTTAGCCGTGTCATTTGAACTTTCTGTGCGATAGTAGAATGAGCTATATAACAGATCCAAACCATCATCAGATCCATAACCCAAACGCGCTTCGCCCCCAATAAAAGGGTTGCGCTTGTATCCACCAACAGCCTCAACTGTAACCCAATCGAGTGACCCACCCTCTTCAAAACGCATTTTTACATCGGCAGCACCACCACCCACATAAAAACCGCCCACATTATTATCACCAGCAACGGCCACCATAGGTAGACTTAATGCAACAGCTGCAAACCAATTTTTCATTTTTTTGCTTCCTTTAACATCATTGTTGTTTTCAAGACGGGAACAAAGCCCTCCCCGATCTTGATTGCCCATAAACTAGCGACGACATAATAGCCATTTCGTTAACAAATTCCATCTGATAAGAGCCATTAATAGCTCAACAACCCCACAGCTCCCTCATAGGTGAGTTTGATTCCCGCCAATAACAAAAAGCCATAACTGAGCCAATAAAAAAAGCGGTCCGATACACGGTGATGCAGATAAACGCCTAGCCACACACCTAATGGCGCCAGTGGTAAAAGTGCAAGTGAGGTGAAAAAAGAGCTGCTGTCAATTTGGCCTAGCCAGACATAGGGGATGAGTTTTATAAAATTAATAATGGCGAAAAATAAAATCGTGGTGCCCGCCAATACTGATTTGGATAAGTGCTGCGGCAATAAATAAATCGCAATTGGTGGGCCACCCGCATGGGCGATATAACTTACATAACCGGCAATACCGCCCCAGAAACTGCCGGCTATTTTGTTGGGTTTACGCTGGTTTAACTGTTCCAAAAAGTGCCTACCCCATAAGTAGTGCGCGACAAAATAAATCGACAGCACACCAATCATAAAGCGCACCCAATCGGCATTGGTCATTTCAAAGGTTAGCGCACCAGCAACTGTTCCCAGTAGTGCGCCAGGCAACAAAATTTTTAAATTCAGTTTGTCCCAGGTGCCGCGAAAGCTCCACAAACTAAATGCATCCATACTGCATAAAATAGGCAATAAAATAGCAGCGGCAAAACGCGGATCAATCATCAACGATAACAGTGGAACTGCGAGCATACCCAAGCCGCCACCAAAACCGCCTTTGGACATACCCACAAGAATGACGACCGGTACCGCAAGGAGATAAAAAGAGAGATCACTGACCATAGAGACTACTGCGCATGATGGCTTATTCAATACACGTGCAGCATGATGGCATTAAACCGATTTTTCCAGCGCAATCCTTGCGCTTAGCTAATTATTTTACTCTTTTCCTTTTACTCAAGAATCTTATTCAAGCGTCACAGGATAATAATCGTATTCGCAATAGCCTGAATTGGAGTCGCAAACTTCAATAAACAGATACACTTTCTGCGGTACTTGTTTAACTAATGAGTAAATATCCACTTCTTTGGTAGAACCTTCACAAGACATATAAAAATCGCTGGTATATTCGCATACCCAGTTGCCGCTCTGGTCACAGGCGCGCCCGGCACCACACCACTGCGAATAAATCGGCAAGCTGCCGTTGATAGAAGCGCGATCATTAATGCGCAGTGTCACGCGATAATCTTCAAGACTATCTACATCCCAAAAAATTTCGTACAGCCCATCATAAAGATAGGGGCTGAGTGCAAGCGGCGGGTGATTAGCAAAGGCAGTATCTGTATCGTAGCTATCAATAATATCGAAGGCACGCAATTCGGGAACGTAATTTTCATGCGGGTCATCAACTGCGACAGTTTCACCGCCACAGCCAAATAACCCAATAGACAGGAGCAATAGCATTGCAATAGGTAGATTTTTTAACATGGCTCAACTCCGTAGAAGCATACAGAGTTGATGCTAGAGTTTTAGCTCTGAATCACACCTGAATAATTAGCAATTCAGTATTGCTAATGACGAAGCTGCAGTGACGGTTTTAGATTGACCGATCCGTCTTCTTCCAGCTGCGCGTGCTGGGTCGATTCTGCATTCGCCACCATCACGATTGGCTGCATAAACAATGGCCGGCGCACAAACCACAGATGCCAACCAAAGTTTTCAAGGCTGTGCAGCGCAAGCAACTGGGATTCATTCAAATAGCGCCCAAGGTCGATAGGCACTGCCTTTTGTGCGCCGCGTCGATTATCAACAACCTGCTGTAACCGCTCGGCGAGTGTAGATTTGAGGGGCGATTTTGAGGCTCTAAGTTCCGGCATGTTGCAACTCCCTTAAAAAATGAACCAACCCTGTCGTAGCAAGCACACAATGCGTGATGCATGTCACAATAAGTGTCGCGAGAATTATCCACCTTGTCAAAAACCGAGTTGGAATATCCAGAAGGGCTATCAGCATCCTTTTACATAATTGATACACACAATGCCCTGCCAGCCGCTAGAATCACCTATCACTATAAGAATCTACACTTGGTCGCTCACTCACTTCACTATAGGGTTTACTT
This sequence comes from Cellvibrio sp. ATLC23, assembly GCF_057196725.1. Lineage (NCBI taxonomy): Bacteria > Pseudomonadati > Pseudomonadota > Gammaproteobacteria > Cellvibrionales > Cellvibrionaceae > Cellvibrio > Cellvibrio sp. ATLC23. The sequence goes on from NZ_JBXUOS010000003.1 coordinate 154,439, forward strand.
TATGAGTCACAGTCGTTTAAGCCATCCAGTTATGAAAAAAATTCTGCTGATCGCCAGCCTTTGTATTAGTCCGCTATCTATGGCCGACAAGAGTGAAATAAACACGCTGAGCAAAAAAGTTGAGCAGTTGCGTATTGCAATGATTGATGGCGACGCAAAAGCCTTGCAACAACTCTCATCGCCTCAACTCAGCTATGGACATTCAGGTGGCCACATCGAAGACCAACAAGCTTTTATTGAAAAAATTGTCAGCGGAAAATCTGACTTTGTCACTATGGAATTAGCGGATCAAACCATCAGTATTTCAGGTGATGTAGCCTTGGTACGTCACAATCTAAACGCCGATATTAAAGATGGCGGCGTACCTAACACGATTCACCTGGGCGTATTATTGGTTTGGCAAAAGCAGGCGGGAGAGTGGAAACTACTCGCGCGGCAGGCATTTAAATATCCACCCCAAGCGCAATAAACCCGATTAAAAGAGCAATCAACTGTTTAGAGAATATGTTATGAAACTTTACGGTAGCTACACATCACCCTTTGTTCGCCATGTGCGTATTGTACTGTTGGAAACCGGATTAGCCTGCGAGTTTATTGAAACCGACCAAACCGGCAGCGCAGCAAAATCACCCACCCAGCGGGTGCCATTTTTAGAAGACGGCGATATTTTTTTAACCGATTCCACATCGATTATTAAACATCTGCGCGAACGTGTTGGGCAGGAGTACTGCAAAACAGCTAAAGAATTAGATGAACTGTGCTTAGTGAATACGGTGATGGATACTTGCGTAAATTTGTTTTTCATCAAACGCGATGGAGTTGATATTAGCGCGATCCCCTACTTGCAGCGGCAAGCAGCGCGCATTCAATCAACATTGGCCGAATTAAATCAACAACAGTGGCCGACAAGCGCACCTTACAACGACGCTCAAATTCGCTTGGCCTGTTTTATCGGCTGGGCAAAATTGCGCAAACAAGTAGATTTTTCACTCCACCCTAATCTGGATGCATTTTTTACCTACGCCAACCAGCATCCGCATTTTCAAGTAACACAACCACCGCAAAGTTAACTTGCACCACAACATATTCTCTAAATAATTAAAAAGGCGCCGCGGCGCCTTTTTAATTAACTGAATGAACAAATCTACTCAAACTCCATACACAATTTTTGGTTTGCGCAGTTGCCGCGCCGTACACAATAAAAAGAATCCCGCTAATAAAATTGCCACCAACCATACCTGCAAAAAAAATACTGGTGACACATCGCCACCCAGCAACAAATCCTTAATTAATACTTGTTGCCCCAACACAGGAACCCAGCGAAACCAATCCGCATAAGCACTAGGATTAAACAAAGTATAAAACAGCGGCACCATTGGAATAAAAATCATCAGCCCCATGTAGGTTTGCGCATCTTTAAAACTGCGCGCAAACAATGAAATAACAAATTGCAATCCAGTCGCCAGCAATGCTACTGAAGACAGCACTAAATACACACCCGCCAAATCCAATGGGCTTACATTTACCCGCAATCCTAATTCTTTAAACGGCACATAAGCAAAAGCGAGCGCCAGCAGCGCCACCTCTATTAATAGCACCATTAAGGTGAGTGAAAAACAAGTAAACCATTTGCCCAATACCAATACCGCAGAGGATGCTGGCGTAATTAACAGTGACTCCAAAGAGCGCCGCTCGCGTTCACCCGCGGTCATATCCGCACTAAAACCGACACTGGCCATAAACGCGGTGAGAATTAACAGCATGGGTAAACTTGCCATCACAAAAAAACCCATCTTTTCATCGCTGGCAATATTTAAATCGCGAATCAATACCGGGTTAATAATACCCGGTGAAATTCCTCGCGCTAATAAACGTAAACTGCCCATGCGCCCATTCCAACTCCATATTTGCTGACGCACAAAATGTAAACTTCCCTGCAATTTACTATTGGTCGCATCAAACACCAGCGCCAATTCAATTGAGTCACCTGTGGCAAATTTTTCACGTGCGTCCGCTGGAATAATGAGCGCATAACCTAAATCACCGCGCTCAACCTGTTGATAAGCATCCTCGCCGACCGCATCGATCTGCACCCCGCGCTCTTGCAGCCAGTCAATCAGCGGCGGCAAATAATCGGCACCTACCACGGCGAGTTTAATCGGCTCGCTGGTCGTTGCGCGGGATTGATTGCTCATGTGAATAATAAACAGCGAAGAGGCCACAAACACGCCGACAAAATACACTGGCATCAGCAGCGCCATACGCAAACTTTTGCTATCGCGCAGCGCATCGCGCCACTCTTTGCGCAGCACTATAGCCACTTTCCCCAACCACTTACCCATGTTGCAGCTCCTGTTGCGGTTGAACGAGATTGACAAATGCATCCTCCAGCGAATGCGCTTTACCTGCAGCTAGAATTGCTTCCAGAGAACCATCAGCCAAAATTTTCCCGTGTGAAATCACAATAATTCGATCACACAAACCACTCACCTCATGCATTAAATGGCTGGAAAAAATCACACAGCGCCCCTGCTGTTTTAATTCGAGCAATAAACGGCGTACCGCGCGCGTGGTAATAACATCTAATCCATTGGTGGGCTCGTCGAGTAAAACATGTTGCGGCTGATGCACAATTGCACGCGCCAATGCAGTTTTCATTCGCTCACCCAACGAGAAACCTTCGGCGCGCCGCTCGGCGATATTATTCATACCCAGCCACGTAATTAATTGCTCGATCGATTGCTCCAGTTGTGCCCCCTGCAGCCCCTGCAACTCACCGAAGTAGCGGATATTTTCGCGCGCGGTCAAGCGCTTGTACAACCCCGTATCATCCGGCAGTACACCCAAACCTTGCCGGGCAGCATTGGGGTTTTTACTCACTTGGTGTTCGTCAACCCACACTTCACCGGAAGTGGGTTGAAGCAAGCCGTAGATCAATCGCATCAAGGTGGATTTACCCGCGCCATTTAAGCCCAGCAGACCGGTAATTTCGCCATCATTCAGGGTAAAGTTCACGTCGTCCAAGGCGACAATATTATTGGATGGAATCGTTTTGTTTTTATTTAAAAAATTTATTGAAGATGTTTTTTTTGCAGCAAAGGTTTTGCTCACATGTTCTACACGAATCATTATTCTGCCCCCCCTGCGGAAGAAGTCTGGGCCGAGCTCAGACTATCTGCTGATGAGCTCGTCACCTTTTTCTGATTAGCGCCCAACACTAATGGCAGCGGTTTTATATTGTCGACACAATCCAGTTTTACATCATTCATGGATGCGCGCTCAAGAAATTGTGCAATCAATTGCGGCACACAACCTTCGGTTGAAATAGAGTGATTACCACCCGCAGCACTGAGCAGAGTTGCATGGGACAAATGCGCAGCAACTGATTGCGCCCAACGCTCGGGAGTTACCGGATCATGTTTGCCCGACAGCAACAATGCGGGCACATCGCTGACAATGGGCTGCCAATAATCTTGCGGCAATTCAGCTTTGGGCCAGAATGCGCAGATAGGCTGTACCTCCTGCACAAAATGCAAACCTAAAAAGGGTGTGCTGTGGGCAACATCGTCAGCGCTTAACAGCGGCCAATCTTCATTACACATGACGCTATAACGCATTCCTTCGGCAATATTCATCTGTTGCGTCTGCTCACCGGAAAGCGATGCAAGCGCGGCAAGCAACCGATAATCTTCTTTTTCTGCACTGCTAATCGCGCGTGGTAGCAACACGGTTAAATCGCGCGAATAAAGCGACATAAACACCAGCGAAGAAAATGTGCGCGGCGTTAAATGCAATGTATCGGGTTGTTGATGACGCGGATGCTCATAATTGACCACCAAGGATTCTCCTTTAGTTTGCAGCTCAATTAAACGCTGCAAAACACGCTCAGTTTTTTGCACTATATCGCCAAAAAGAGAAGCGCAGTCTGTTTGCGCCATGCATTCATCACTTACTGCCGTTAAAGCAGCCATAGCATCGCGGGAAAAATATTTTGGTAGGGCAATCTCTACTGGGGCGACGCCATCCAAAATAATAGCGCGCGCCTGTTGCGGATAGCGACGCGCATATTCAAGCGCAACCCGCGTACCATAAGAGCCGCCCCACAGGTTTATTTGCGGATACCCCAAGGCGGCGCGCACCGCATCTAAATCCTGCACGCCGTGAACCGTAGTGTAAAACGCAGCGGAGTTGGTATATTTTTCTGCGCAGTTTTTTATTAATTGCAGATATTTTTCTTTCTGTTCAGTTTCAGATAAGAGCAAATCCGCCGCCGACAATTGTTCGCAGCGCAGCGGATTAGATTTGCCCGTACCGCGCTGATCAACAAAAATCAAATCGCGATTCTTACGTACATCGGCAAAAAAACTGTGCAGCTGTGTAGCCATTTCAATTGAAGATCCACCAGGGCCACCCTGAATCAAAAAAAGCGGGTCGGCGGCAGGAATTGGGCTGATCGCCGGTAAACGCAAAATCGCGATACTGATATCCTGACTATTGGCGTCAGCCGAATTTTCCTTCAACACCAATTCACCACATTCCGCGCCATACACTAGCGGCGGCTTGCCTGTTTCTACAAAGCCGGGGCAAGGTTTGAGAATGGATTCCGCATTGGTTTTCTGATCACTTTTTTCGGTGCAACCAACTATAAAAAATAGCGAAAAAAAACACAGAAACCGAGAGGTGAACCAAACAATTTTCATCCTTTAATTCCTTATATCAATACCAAAGTAAATTAGTGTCTTATGCACGATCACTCACTGGCAAGCATGTCGCGCAGACTAGCGAGCAGAACCTTGTCGGAAATTTCCAATTGCCGCGCAGCTATAACCAATTGCTCCAACTGCGAGTGTAAGTGCTGCAATCGCTCTTGTTCAGAATTGTTTTGTTTATTTTGTCGCGCAATTTGCATAGGTTTACCACGGTGCCGAATTAACAATCCTTCAACTTCCAGCAAGCTATAGGCTTTGGAAATAGTCATAGGGTTTACCGCATGCTCCAATGCCAGTTCACGTACCGATGGCAATTCATCGCCCTCCTTTAATTGACCACCGGCGACCATGCGCCGGATTTGTTCAGCGAGTTGGCGATAAATAGGGATGCCTGATTGGGGGTTAAGAGTAAACATTAAACTTTCCCCCGCGCAAAACCTATTTTTGCGGTCGCCTTTTGCGCATAGGTACGCAAGAACAACGCAGCAACCGTACAACACAACATAGTGCTCACAATTAACAGATCCACACTTATCTTCTCGCTTGAGACAAGACTCCAGCTAACACCTGCGAGGAAAATTTGCAGCATAACAATGAAGAAAATGGCAACACCCAATAAATTACTATTGCCCTCAGTACGACAATATAAACACCACACAAAATGAAACAACAACCAGTTCACCGCCAGCACTAGCAGACAGTAGAACATAATCCATTTCATTTGCAAAAATTCGGGAAATGCCCAATAACATGCAAAGCCAATTAATGCACAGAAAAAAAACAAATCAATTAATAGGGACAATACAAAATTCTTTTCAACTGCACTCAATAACTCAGCCCTGGTGCCTGGAAAATAAAGCCACACACGCCCAATACTCGTAAACAGCCCAGTAAAATAGCCCATTCCCGCGCTACTCAAAAATGCCCAGAGTGTAATGGGTATTGCAACTGGTGCTATGTCACGCAAAGCGCCACCATAACCCAAGCGTACGATTAGGCTCAAACTTAATACGAAAACCCCACCCATCGCTAGCCAAGTTATTACCCGCGATAGAGGATTACCCGTCACTCCATTTAACAAATGCAAATAGAGCGATGCAGGGGAATAAACACTTTTAATCCGCAAAGCAAGCATATTTATAGGCAACTTAGCCCAATGATTAAGTGATGTGTTATGCAAACTCTGCCAATTACGCAACAAAAAAACATTGTCAATTTTTTCCGTTGGCCGCCAATGCAGCCACCAATCTGAGAAACCTATACAAACCACCACACCCAAGGTAAAAAGCCCCCATGGAGAAATCTCAAGCGGCCAGATAAATGTCGAAAACACTATCCCCATACACCAAACAGCGAGCAGAGAAAAGTTCCCAAACCATTTCAAACAAAAACTGATGCAAGTAAAAACAATGACCAATTGAACATTATTCTAGTTAAAGAAAAATCCATTTCTTTTAAAAAAAATTGGAACGCGGTAAACAATACTGACATTGTCGCCAACACCAACCAATGAATTACCAACGCCCGCTGACGTAAACCCGGCATTAATCGCAATTGCCGATTAGATGGCAAAGACATGAGCTGCCCATGCAATACCAATACTGCGCTAAATGACCAGATTGAAAATACGACTGCCCAGATCCCCACAAAGACCAGCCGCCAATCGCCCACATTTAACAAGGATCCAACTACCACACTGAACACTGCAATTATGGTTGCCACCATACTGAGCATAAACAACCAGTAGTGGTAGCGCGCGGGGATCATCAGCCAGCGAAACAAATGCCAATATTGGCTTAAAGTATTCGTCATCATGGCGCCAGCTCCAGAAAAATATCTTCCAAGCTTAAATACTCCACCGCCACCTCTGCATTAAATTCATTCGCGAGCTGTTGCGCCATATCTGGCTGCCAGTACTGGATCGTCAATTGTGCTTGCAGTCCCTGATTTTTTTGTTTTAGCAAATAAGGCCAGCGAATTTTTTCTGGTAGAGGTTCATTAGCTGTAAGCCTGACGCGCACCAAACTTTCCTTCAGCCCATCCAAATCACTCTGACAAACCAGCAAGCCGTCGCGCAGTATCCACACCTGATTGGCAACTCGTTCAACATCATTGACAATATGCGTAGAAAAAATAACGGCGCGATTTTCATCGGAGGCTATCTCCACTAGCTGCTGTAAAAATTGACGGCGCGCAATCGGATCAAGGCTGGCGACCGGTTCATCCAGCACTAATAATTCTGGTTCGTGCGCTAATGCCAATAGAATCGATAATTTTTGGCGCTGCCCAACCGACATTTTTCCTACATAGGTATCCATCGGGATTAACCAATCGATAATTAAACGATCCACCAAGGTTTGATTCCAACGAGACTGATAGGCCTTAAATAGCGCGAGATGCTCCCAACCGTTCATCCCCGCTAACAATTCATCCTGCTGCGGCACAAATCCAATGCGTTGCTTTATTTCACCATTGATCTCAGTCGCTTTAACGTCCCACAGTTTGGCGTCACCTGAAGCCGGAAAACCAAACCCCAAAATAGTTTCCAGCAAAGTGGTTTTACCTGCGCCATTTTTACCGAGCAATGCGATTACTTGCCCCGGCAATACTTGCGCGCTGATTCCTTTTAATACGGTAACGCCTCCGAGTTTGCGTTGAAGATTATTTAATGGTACTGGGACTGACATAAAAACTCCTTGGATAAATAATGCCCAAAATATTATTCAGTGATTTGATAAGGTTTAATTTTGTATCCGCGCTGTTTTAGCTGCGCGAGCAAACCGTCTTTGCTACTAAGATGCAAACTTCCCACCAGCACCAATTCCACTTCGGGCGTTGCAAGCATCTTTTCAATTTTTGGCAGCCAAGCCTGATTCCGCGAGACTAATAATTGCTGATAGATCTGCGGCGTCTCTTTGCGCATATCAGCCGCCATTTCTTTATCTAATTTGTCTAATTCACCCACACGCCAATATTCAAGGGATTTAGCCAGTACCTGATCCATTTTATGTATATCGCGCAAAGTGGATTTGATTACCAAATTGGCATCCATATCGTCGAGCGATGTTAATTGCGCAAGCACTTCGCCTGTTGTTTCAAGTTCTTGTGTAGCTTTACCACCTAGAATCGCCTTTTGATAAAAGTAGGCATCAACTCCCTGCCCCACACCGAAACCTTTGCTTTGCATTTCTGCCATGGATAAGGCGAGGCTGACAAACATGGCTTTAAACATACTCATTTGGCCAAGCGGAAATTGGCGCTGATCTGCAAAAGTTTGTAATTCTTGCCAAAGTTTTGGGTGTAAGTCTCGCGCTAAATTTTTGCCGTCGCTGTACATAAATGCCTGCGCCATCTGCCGGCCAAATTCCGGTGAACTGGCTTGTTTCATATCAGTTTCCAGCACCAAAATTTTTGCATTTTCATAGGCGTGTTCGAATTCCGGTGGGAGCGGGTAATCGCTATTGCGCAGCACATGAATAGTGCCGCCGAGATAAATTTTTTCATCGCCCTTGGTGATTTCATACAAGCTGGTTTCCGCGCTCGCAGAAATACTGACGAATACCAACAAACTGGTAATTAACGTAAAGCGGAATCTCATGTTGCACTCCTTGGTGACGGGTTATACAGCGGATATTTTTAGGTCTATCACTATAAAAGCGATGTGTATTACTACACTAATACACATTAGTAGTTCTGGCAACAGTCAAAATAGATTTTTTTGGCGGGAGCCCCGAGCCTATCGCTAACCGCCCTTACACCGGATGATCCAAAGTGAGGTGAAATGCGTAAAAAGCTGTTATGGACTATCTAAAAGTTACCGGTAAGCGATAATGAGACTTCACATGACGACTAAAAAGGCCGTGTCGATGAATGACTCTACCGCCACAAATGACGCTCCCGACTGGGGGGCACTGCTGGCACGTGTTGCAGAGAATGATGACAAAGCGGCATTTCGTGCGATCTACCAACACTTTGCGCCGCGCATCAAAGCCTATGCAATCAATCAAGGCTTTAGCCAACACGCCGAAGTACTAGTACAAGAGGTTATGACCAGCGTCTGGCGCAACGCGGGAAAATACTCCGAGTCGCTTGCATCAGTATCGACCTGGATTTTTACCATCACCCGCAACCAGCGCATTGATATTTTGCGCAAGCTAAATCGCACTCGCGCAGAAATTGTGATCGAAACCGAAGAGCTGTGGCAGATTCCCACCGAAGACACCACCATTTGTTCGATTCAAAATTTGTCGACGGAAAAATTTGTCAAAACCGCCATCGATAAATTACCCGAAGAGCAAATGATCGCACTGCGCAAAGTGTATTACGAAGGCAAAACCCACGAGGAAGTGGCTGATGAGTTAAATATTCCTTTGGGTACAGTGAAGGGGCGCTTGCGTCTTTCGCTGCAAAAATTACGCGTTATGTTTGAGGATAAAGAGATATGAGTGGCTATCATCCTGATGATATGACCTTGATGAATTATGCAGCGGGAAGTTGCACCATTCCGGAATCACTCGCAGTGGCAATGCATTTGTGTTTTTGCCACGACTGCCGCCAGCACGTGAAAAACTTAAACCATTTAGGCGGCGCACTGCTGGAGACCATCAAACCTGCCAGCACCGATGACGATGCCTTTGAATCACTTATGGCATCGCTGGAACCGCACGCGCAGAGTGAAATCGCACAGGTGAAAATGGAACCAACTCCAAGCGAAAAAATCACTCAGCACTTCACTAATCCTTTGCTGCGTTATTTACCCACATCGCTTGCGGATTTACCCTGGCAACGCCAAACAAAAGAAATCAGCAAGTACGATTTAACCTCACTAATTAACGTAAAAGGCTTTCAAGTAGCGCTGCAAAAAATCAACGCTGGCGCAAAAGTGCCTAAGCATACCCACAAAGGTTTTGAATACACGGTAATTTTAAGCGGCGGATTTTCCGATGAACTCGGCGTATACCACGAAGGCGACTTCATCGCCCGCGACGCCAGCCACAAACACAGCCCAACCGCACTGCAAAACGAAGACTGTATTTGTTTAACCGTATTGAATGCACCGCTGAAATTTACCGGTTGGTACAGAGTGTTAAATCCGTTTATGGCGTGGAGTTGAAACTCGAATACTGTAAATCAAACCATGGAAACACTACCCCCGCACATGTGGGGGATAGCTTTTTATGATTCAAATATATTCCCGCATTTTCCTACCGCCGACAGGCACCAACCCATTACTCTGATAAAAAGTTAGCGTGCGTTCGAACTCCGACAACGGCGGTGTACATAATTCAATACATGACCAGCCCTGATCCCGCCCATAATCTTTAACCGCTGAAATAAGCTTGGCTCCAATACCGGAATTTCTATAGCTAGGATCAACATAAAATTCAGGGACAATACCAATTTTTCCACCAGCATAGAGCGCATAGGATTCGCTAAAGGTTGACATAGCAATCGGTTGATCTTCAATGTAGCCAATAATCGCACCGTAATTTTTATTGCGAATCAACTCGCAACACCGCGCAATGGTTTCCTCCAGATTAATCGAAAAAAAATTTTCCTTGGTTTTTAAGCAAATCTCTTCCGTTAGTTTTATAACAAACTTCGCTATCAATTCCGCATTTCGCTCAGTTGCGACAACAAATTTAACACTCATCAATCACTCCTTTAATGTTGCCAGTGGGTATTGTTGCACTCCACCCACGCTACACAGCTTTCATCTACTAAAACAAAAACGCCCGCATCTTTAGAGGCGGGCGTTTTTGTTTGACTCAACTAGCGAAAATTACTCGGCAGTCACTTCTTCTGAAGGTGCTGCGCCTGACTCTTCGGCCAATGCTTCTTTGATCGAGAGCTTGATGCGGCCGCGTTGGTCTACATCCAAGCACTTCACTTTTACAACTTGGCCTTCTTTCAAATAGTCGCTCACGCTAGCTACGCGCTCGTCGGCGATTTGCGAGATGTGTACCAAGCCATCTTTACCTGGCAGGAAGTTTACGAATGCGCCGAAGTCTACGATACGCACTACAGTACCTTCGTAGATTGCACCGATTTCCGCTTCAGCAACAATGCCCATTACGCGCAGGATCGCTGCTTGCAATGCGTCGTTGTTGTCGGCGTAGATCTTAACGGTGCCGTCATCATCGATATCGATAGACGATTGGGTTTCTTCGGTGATTGCACGAATAGTCGCGCCGCCTTTACCGATGATGTCGCGGATTTTGTCCGGATGAATTTTGATGGTTTCAAAGCGCGGTGCGTTTTCGCTAACCACTGAACGCGAGCTTGGCAGCACTTTGTTCATTTCACCAAGAATGTGTAAACGCGCGGCCAGAGCTTGCTCCAGTGCGATTTCCATAATCTCTTCGGTGATGCCTTCGATTTTGATATCCATTTGCAGTGCAGTTACACCGCTGGTGGTACCGGCTACTTTAAAGTCCATATCGCCGAGGTGATCTTCGTCGCCGAGGATGTCGGTCAATACCGCAAAACCATTAGCTTCTTTCACCAAGCCCATTGCGATACCCGCAACCGGTGCTTTGAGTGGAACACCAGCATCCATCAACGCCAAGCTTGCGCCACATACAGAAGCCATTGAACTTGAACCGTTAGATTCAGTAATTTCGCTCACTACACGCAAGGTGTAAGGGAAATCGGATTCTTTTGGCAGAACAGACGTCACACCGCGACGCGCCAAACGGCCGTGGCCGATTTCGCGACGACCAGTAGCACCCATACGACCACACTCACCTACCGAGAAAGGTGGGAAGTTGTAGTGCAGCATGAACGCATCTTTTTTGGAGCCTTCAAGGAAATCGATAATTTGTGCATCGCGTGCGTTACCCAGAGTCGCCACAACCAGCGCCTGAGTTTCACCGCGAGTGAACAACGCAGAACCGTGGGCTTTGCCCAATACGCCAACTTCAACTTGAATTGGACGTACGGTTTTGTTGTCGCGGCCATCGATACGTGGCTCGCCCGCTACGATGCGTGAACGCACCAAACGGTATTCAACCATGCCGAATTCGCCTTTCACTTCATCTGCTGTGAAGCCGGATTCTTCAGTAACCAATGCTTCAACAGCTTGGGTGCGCAACTCGCCTAAACGGTTGTAACGCTCGGCCTTGTCGGTGATGCGGTAAGCAGCGCCGATAGCATCGCCAAAACCATTTACGATCGCATCGGTCAAGCCTGCTTTAACAGCAACTGGTTGCCAATCCCAACGCGGCTTGCCCGCATCGCGTGCTAATTCAGCACAGGCTTGTACAACAGCTTGCATCTCCTGGTGAGCGTAAAGTACTGCGCCGAGCATGATATCTTCGGGCAATTCTTTCGCTTCAGATTCCACCATCAATACGGCGTCTTTAGTACCGGCAACCACCATGTCCAACTCGGAAGTTTCAAGTTGCGCAAAGCTTGGGTTGAGGATGTAGCCTTCTTCCTGGGTATAACCTACACGTGCACCACCAATCGGGCCGTTGAATGGAATACCGGAAATTGCCAATGCAGCAGAAGTACCGATCATTGCAACTATATCGGGATCATATTGCTTGTCGGTAGATACAACAGTACAAACCACTTGAACTTCGTTCAAGAAACCTTCGGGGAACAAGGGACGGATTGGACGATCGATCAAACGAGAGGTCAGCGTTTCTTTTTCAGAAGGACGACCTTCACGCTTCAAATAGCCGCCGGGGATACGGCCAGCGGCATAACTTTTTTCTTGGTAGTGCACAGACAGCGGGAAAAAATCTTGCCCGGCTTTAGCTTCTTTAGAACCTACAACGGTACAAAGTACACTGACTTCGCCCATGGTTACCATAACTGCACCGGTTGCTTGACGAGCAATGCGGCCAGTTTCGAGGGTTACGGTTTGGTTGCCGTATTGGAACTTTTTAATAATCGGATTCACTCTTTTATCCTTTATATTCACTAAAAATCAATTGCGTTAATTGTTACGCGTCTATTTAAGTTTGTTCTTTTCTATCTATACAGGATCTATAAATTTCACATTCAACATCAGTACAAATATGCGTCCTGCCTATGCGCTAACTTTTTCTCTTATCAGCACAGATCCCTAACAGCTTTCGGTCTCTAGATGAAAAATAACTAGAAGCACAAAATAAAAGTGCCCGCAGAGCGGGCACTGGACAAACTTAACGGCGCAGACCTAATTTTTGAATCAGAGCAACGTAACGTGAAGCGTCTTTACCTTTCAGGTAGTCCAACAATTTACGACGGGCGTTTACCATACGGATCAGGCCGCGACGTGAATGGTGGTCTGCCTTGTGGTCAGCGAAGTGGCCTTGCAGTTTGTTGATGTTTACAGTCAACAGAGCTACTTGGACTTCGGGTGAACCAGTATCACCTTCAGCTTGTTTGTATTCGTTAACGATTGCAGCTTTTTCAGAAGCACTCAGTGCCATGATGTTTTCCTCAATTTAATATGCGATTCAATTACAGCCCGCCCGTGCATATTTACAGGTGGGTTGTTGCGGTGATTATCCTGTCCTTATTAATGAAGCACAAAGGATGTCAGCCGCGGCTTTTTACCCATTCAAGCAAGCTTGAGGGCAAATTCTAAGGGCTAGCGCTCGTTAGCCGAGCGATTTGCCAAAATTCGTTTGGGGGCTACGCCACCCTCATCGGTGATGGTGCCCAAACCGAGAAACGCACGAGGCGATTGTTCGGTTTCTGCACAAAAGACGCGCACAATAGCACCTTGCTCGCCAAATCGATAGACCTTGGACACCATTACCGGGTTGCCCAAGCGGAAGTAGTGGGCACTGTTGGCGGGTAAGTCTACCGCTGGCAGGCTGGCCACTGGCGCATCGGTGCTGAGCAGATACGCATCCAATGCCGCATATGCCGCCTCATCACCCGCTTCGGTCTGCACCTCATCAAAGCGCGTTTGCAGCTCTTCCAACGTGATGCACTGCGCTTCATCAAACAGACCCGCATGTGAACGATGCAGCGTTTTCACATGGCCACCGCAGCCTAACGCAACACCCAGATCCACCGCAATCGAACGGATATAGGTGCCTTTGGTGCAGCGGATATCCAGCTCTACTTCGGCGTCTGCACCGGCGCGAAAGGCAAGAATTTCAATACTGTGAATAGTCACTGGGCGCGGCGCGCGCTCCACTTCAACCCCTTCGCGCGCCATCTTATAGAGCGGCTGGCCGTTGAGTTTGAGCGCGGAATACATAGGTGGCACTTGCAGAATATCGCCAGTGATTGGCTTAAGTGCTGCTTCAACCTGTGCCCGCGTAATACCTGCCGTGGATTTTTGTTCGATGATCTCGCCATCGGCATCGCAGGTATCCGTAGTCGCGCCAAGGCGAATACAGGTGCGATAGCCTTTGTCGGCATCCAACAAAAATTGCGAGAACTTGGTCGCCTCACCAAAACAGAGCGGTAATACGCCGGTAGCCAGCGGGTCCAAGGCGCCGGTATGGCCGGCTTTTTCCACAAAAAACAACCGCTTAGCGCGCTGTAATGCGTGGTTAGAGGTCATGCCTGCAGGTTTTTCTAACAACAATACGCCATCGACGGGACGGCCTTTTCTACGCGCCATCAGTGCTGCTCGCCCTTGAAATCATCATCGGAAGCTGGCTCGTCATCGTGTTGATGCTGGCTGTCTTCTTTTAACGCGCGCTCAATCAACGTAGAAATCGCCTGACCTTTGACCGAGGTTTTGTCGTAGATAAATTGCAGCTTGGGCACTGTGCGCATGCTCAATTCTTTCGCCAGAAATGTGCGCAAGAAACCGCTCGCTTTATTGAGAATCGAAGCGGCTGCGATACTTTCTTTTTCGTCATCAACACCCACAAAAGTCACATAGACTTTGGCGTAGGCCATATCGCGGGTGACGGTGACTTCATTGATATTGACCAAACCAATACGCGGATCGCGGATTTCATTGGGGATCACCTGCCCCAGCAAACGCTGGATGGCATCGGAGACGCGGTCTGAACGGGTAAATTCTCTTGGCATGCGCCACTAACCTCAATAATTACCCCCTCCCAGCCTCCCCCTTGGCAGGGGGAGGAGCTTTCACTCCCTCCCGTTTTGAAGGGGAGGGTTGGGGAGGGGTCAAAAATAACAAAGCCCCACTCCCATGACAGGAGTGGGGCACAGGTGTTGCAACCGGCTTAAAGCTGGCGCGCAACCTCTTTAACTTCGTAAACTTCGATCTGATCGCCCACTTTAACGTCGTAGTTCTTCACACCGATACCACATTCAATACCGTTGCGCACTTCGTTAACGTCATCTTTAAAGCGACGCAGAGATTCAAGCTCACCAGTGAAGATCACCACGTTATCGCGCAGTACACGGATCGGCTTATTGCGCGATACAGTACCTTCTATCACCATACAACCAGCAACCTGGCCGAACTTCGGCGAATTGAACACTTCACGCACATTGGCGATACCAACGATTGTCTCAACACGCTCTGGATCCAGCATGCCGCTCAGTGCCGCTTTTACTTCATCGAGCAGTTGGTAAATGATGCTGTAGTAGCGAATATCCACGCCTTCCGCTTCCGCCATACGACGGGTAGTGCCATCGGCGCGCACGTTAAAGCCAACAATGATTGCACCAGACGTAATCGCCAGATTCACATCATTCTCGGTAATACCGCCGATACCGGAAGAGATAATGTTCACCTGCACTTCTTCGTTACCGAGGTCGCCGAGTGAGGCAATAATCGCTTCGAGTGAACCGCGTACATCGGCTTTAACCACCACGGTAAGATTTTTCTTCTGGCCAGCTTCCATGTTGGAGAACATATTCTCCAGTTTAGATGCCTGGAAGCGCGCCAATTTCTCTTTGCGCTCTTTCTCGGCACGGAACTGGGCAACTTCGCGCGCTTTACGCTCGTCAGTCAACACCACAAAATCATCACCAGCGCTTGGCGGAGTATCCAAGCCAAGAATCTCAACCGGGGTAGATGGACCCGCTTCAGTCACTTGTTGACCGCGCTCGTTCATCATGGCGCGCACACGACCATAGCTTTGGCCGGCGAGAATCAAATCGCCCTGCTTCAAGGTGCCTTGTTGCACCAACACAGTGGCAACAGTACCGCGCCCCTTATCGACACGCGCCTCAATCACAACGCCCTTAGCTGCCGCACTTGGCACAGCATGCAATTCCAAGACTTCGGCTTGCAATGAGATAGCTTCAAGCAACTCATCAATACCTTGACCGGTATGGGCAGATACTTGAATAAATTGGGTATCACCACCGTAATTTTCGGGAATAACACCTTTTACGACCAATTCATTAGTCACACGATCTGGATCGGCAGAATGCTTGTCGCACTTATTGATCGCCACCACGATAGGCACATTAGCCGCACGCGCATGGAGGATGGCTTCTTCAGTTTGAGGCATTACACCATCATCCGCTGCCACCACCAGAATCACCACGTCAGTTGCCTTGGCACCACGGGCACGCATAGCGGTAAATGCGGCGTGACCAGGGGTGTCGAGGAAGGTAATCTCACCACGTGAAGTCGGCACACGATAAGCACCGATATGCTGGGTAATACCACCGGCTTCGCCAGCGGCCACTTTTGCTTCGCGGATGTAATCGAGCAGCGAGGTTTTACCGTGGTCAACGTGCCCCATTACGGTAACAACCGGTGCACGCTGTACCAGATCACCCTCAGTTTCGAGTGATTTTTCCAACGCATGTTCGATATCGTTTTCGCTAACCAATACAGCCTGATGCCCCATCTCTTCAACCAACAGCACCGCAGTGTCCTGATCGATAGATTCGTTCATCGACGCCATTACACCCATCTTCATCAAGCGTTTGATCACTTCGCCCACTTTAACGGTGAGGCGCTGCGCCAACTCTGCTACCGCAATGGTTTCCGGCACATTCACTTCATGAACAATTTTGGTGGTTGGCTTTTTAAAGGCGTGTTTATTGTGCTTTTTGTGACTCGCACGCAAATGGCTGCGGCGCGCTAATACATCGCTGTCTTCGCCATCTTCAGCAACAAAGTCCAACAAGTCGACCTTGGGAGCTTTCTTGGAGCCTGGCGCGCCTTTTTTGATCGCCTTGCCCGCTCCGCGCTTGTTGCGCTCGGAGTCATCGCTATCATCGTCATCGCGCTTATGGGTTTTCTTGTGGTTATGGCTGTGCTTGGTATCTTCTTTGTCTGCCGGCGGTGCAATAACAGCAACTGCAGGCTTACCTTTGGCTGGGCCACGGCCATCAGGACGGGCTGTTTTTGCTGGCGCTTGTCCAGCAGGTTTTTCCGCAGCATTATCTGCACGCACTGGATTGCGTTTCGCCTCTTCAGCAGCACGCTTGGCCTCTTCACGCGCTTTAACTTCAGCAAGACGCGCAGCCTCTTCGGCTTGACGGCGCTCAATCGCTGCGCGGCGCTTCTCTTCGATACCATCGGTGAAGGAAATGCGGTGGGAAGGCACTTCAGCAGCAGGCGTATCAACAGCAACCTCTTCCACCGCCGCTTCAACTTCTGGCGCAGCTTCTACGACAGGCTCGGGCGCAGGAGCGACTTCAGCAACTACCGGCTCTGCAGTCACTTCAACTTCCGGCTCAAAATCGGGCTCTTGCTCTGCAACGACGGATTCGCCCACTTCGTCCTCACGTTTAACGTAGGTGCGTTTTTTACGCACCTCAACATTTACCGTTTTACGTGCATTACCCGTACCGGTTTTAATGGTCGTGGTGGTTTTACGCTGCAAAGTGATTTTTTTAGGTTCCAGCGCGGCTTCGCCATGACTGCTCTTCAAAAAATTGAGCAAGCGCTGCTTCTCATCGTCAGAAACTTTCGCCTCGGCACTTTTGTGCTGCAAACCAGCTTCGCTCATTTGCTTAAGCAAACGCTCGACCGGTGCGCCTATTGATTTGGCGAGTTCATTAACGGTTACTTCTGCCATTGTTCTTCCTCAGGGATTGTTCGTTGCCTACAGGGTTTCGCTCACTAGAGTGGCTCACACTCAGGCAAACCAGGGCTCGCGCGCTTTCATAATCAGTGCGGCGGCACGAGTCGCGTCAACACCTTCAATTTCCAACAATTCATCTATCGATTGTTCAGCTAAATCTTCCATGCTGACAATGCCGCGGCGCGCAAGGTTTGCGGCTAATGCATCATCCATACCTTCCATCGCCAGCAAATCCTCTGCTGGTGCAACACCTTCAATGCGTTCTTCTGTTGCCAGTGCTTGCGTCAAGAGTGCATCTTTCGCACGCGCACGCAATTCTTCAGCAATCGTTTCATCAAAACCATCGATTGCCAGCATTTCTTCCAGCGGAACGTAAGCAACCTCTTCAAGCGTAGTGAAACCTTCTTCTACTAATACGCCAGCAATGTCTTCATCGACATCCAGCGCACTCATAAACATATTGATGTAGCTGCCAGATTCCGCTTCTTGTTTTGATTGCCATTCAGCAATACTCATGACATTGATATTCCAGCCAGTCAATTCACATGCAAGACGCACATTTTGACCACCGCGACCAATTGCCATTGCCAAATTTTCTTCGTTAACAGCCAAGTCCATTGAACCTGCATCTTCATCAACCACAATCGATTCAATTTCAGCAGGTGACATAGCATTGATAACAAATTGCGCTGGATTATCATCCCACAACACGATATCAACACGCTCGCCACCCAACTCATTGGACACCGCTTGCACACGCGAACCGCGCATACCCACACAGGCACCTACTGGATCGATACGGCCGTCGTTAGTTTTAACCGCAATTTTTGCACGCAGACCTGGGTCGCGCGCAGCGCCTTTAATTTCAATCACTTCTTCAGCAATTTCTGGCACTTCAATTTTGAACAACTCAACCAACATTTGTGGATTCGAACGGCTCAACAATAATTGTGGACCGCGCGCTTCTGAACGCACTTCTAACAACAGCGCACGAATACGATCGCCCATGCGGAAAATTTCGCGGCCAATTAATTGATCGCGCGGCAAAACACCTTCAGCGTTATTGCCCAAATCCACAATGATGCTATCGCGTGTTACTTTTTTCACGGTACCGCTGATAAGATCACCCATGCGATCACGGTACTCATCAACCATTTGCGCACGCTCAGCTTCACGCACTTTTTGCACGATCACTTGCTTGGCAGTTTGCGCAGCAATACGACCAAATTCTGCGTTATCAATTTTTTCGCGGTAAGTATCACCCACAACAAGTGACGCATCTTTATCGCGCGCTTCATCCAAATAAAGCTGAGTGCCTAACTCTGCCATAGTGTCATCGGCAACCAATTCCCAGCTGCGGAAAGTTTCATAATCGCCAGTGACGCGATTGATAATAACCTCAATGGTTGAATCTTCATCGAAACGTTTTTTAGTGGCAGTCGCGAGTGCAATTTCAATTGCCTGGAAAATTAATTCCTTATCAACGCCCTTCTCATTGGATACCGCATCAGCGACCAGCAAAATTTCTTTGTTCATTGGTTTGCCTCTGTTAACTCCTCAAGCCAGTGCCATGCACACACCAGATATTTACATTTCCCACACCGTCTATTTACGCAATTTGTCGCAAACAGACAGTTCATTTATATTCTGCTGCCAACTACTCTTTATCGTTAGACAGATTATGTTCGCGCATTAAATCCTCGTAACGCGGCTCTACATTTGCTTTATCAATTACATCAATCGCGATCTGTACTTCCTTATTATCTACTTGCAAAAACACATCGCCGCTTTCAACTTTGGTGATAACGCCTTTAAAACGACGGCGACCATCGCGTGCGATACGTAAACGCACACTGATAGTTTCACCCACATAGCGCACATACTGCGCCTCTTTATACAGAGGGCGATCCATACCGGGTGATGAGACTTCAAGCGTGTATTCGCCATCAATCGGATCTTCCACATCAAACACACTGCTCACTTGACGACTTACGCGCTCGCAGTCATCCAGCGACACACCATTAGGGCCATCAATAAAAATGCGCACCGTGGTGTAACGCCCTTGCGTCAAATACTCCAACCCCCACAGCTCACAACCCAAGGCGGCGGCGACAGGGGATACCATTTGCTCTAACAATTCTTGCTTGGAAGCCATGCTTTAATCCGGATTCAAACCAGCTCTGCAAAATACAAGAGCCCAAAAAACAAAAATGGGCACAAGGCCCATTCAAACGTTTACTGCTTTCACCACACAGGCCTGCATGGTGGGGACGATGCCCGCAAACAACAAATACAAAAAAGCCCCAAAAAGGGGCTTCTCGACTTGAACTTGCTTTACACAAAAGCAAATTCAATACTTCTTGGTCTGGCGAGAGCCGGGAAATCCCTTTATCTCCACCTGTTTCTTGTTTATCAAACCAACAAGAAGCAAAGAATTTTTGGTTGCGGGGGCAGGATTTGAACCTACGACCTTCGGGTTATGAGCCCGACGAGCTACCAAACTGCTCCACCCCGCGACTGAAACTCACATTTGCTAACCGCTCAAGTGAGGCCGCGAATTATAGGGAGACTCGGGCGCGCGGTCAAGGAAAATATATACTCAAGTACAACAAAAACCGATTCAGATGCATTACTGAACGATAAGATCAATTGCACAACAACTGCGCCCGCAAATTGAAATTTAACAGCCGGTTATGACAATTAAATTAACAGTCACACAGTTCTATTTAAAAAACTGCCGATCTCGGCACCTGAATTAAATACACCAATCTCTATCAGGCGACGATTGAGATCGATATTGCGCTTAGTGCCTTCATTAAAAAACTCCGCGCGCGCCTGACGCTGATCCAGCAGGCGCTGCTCAGCCTCAAAGCGCTCTTGATCTGCCTGTAGGCGCGCCTCTTCCTCGGCTAAACGCTGCTTTTCGCTTTCAGTATTATCTTGCGCACGCACGTCAGCGGGCTTATCTGCTTCAGCAGCTTGATCCTGCTGCGCCGAATCCACCCCGTCGCGACGACCTTCTGCTTCTATTGCCTGCTCTTCGCGCAGCTCAGCTCGCGCTTGAAGCTCCATTTGAGCAGCCAATGCCGCCACACGACCATCCTGCGCGGAAGGCTCAGCAGGAGCATTGGCAGCCCGACGCAATTGTTGTGCCTTACGCAAGGTTGCTTCCGGATCACCGGGGATGGGGGATGTATCAATTTTGACCTCACCGCCCACGGCGTAACTCACACCATCGGGGCCACGCACAAACGAATAGGTAGGGCTGCTGCCATATTGCCCGGCGACAGCCGCATGGGCCTGTTCATGAGCACGCACTTCGCGGTCGCGTGCCGCCAGTGTCTGTATTTGTTCGCGCTCGGCCTGTTGTCGCTCTTGTTCAGCACGACGATTTGCTGTCGCCCCCTGCGCTGCCTGATCGCCACTCTGGACAACAGGCTCTCGCCCCTGTGCGCCGCGCTCAACACGATCGCGCTCAACATCATCATTGGGGCGCTCATCGGGAAAGCGGCGATTCTGCCCGCGCCCTGACTCAGCGGATTGCTCAGCGGGGCGAAAGCTGGACGATTTAAGATCGGTAGTTTCCTGACCAACAGGCGCACGTCCCATAGGCGCAAACGGCGCTACGGTATTGGCGAAGCTAGACGGAATGTTATTGATCACTCAAATCACCTCACAGAACCCAAAAACGCGGCACCATTAAGCCTTGACGTCTAATAGAGTGCCTATTGTTTCATTGGCGGCCTGAACCACTTTGGCAGAGCTATCAAACACCTGGCTCTGCGCTTTGATATTAATCAGCGGCTCAGCAACATCATTTGCTTGAGGATTGTCGCGCTGGGTGGTGCCCGCTTGCGCGATTTGCTGTGCCGATTGCAGCATCGATGACTGGCTTTTTTGCATACCAATCAGACCCTGATTGACTACCGAACCTACGTCCATCAGCTTGCCCTCTTTTGTTGGCTATCAAGAATGAAATTGAGAAAGGAAACAGCATAAAAACATTTCCCCGACACTATGTAATAGTCTACGCCGGGAAACGACCAAAAAACAGGCGATATTGCCGCTAATGAGGCGCCTTTTAAGACGAGTTTGATGTAAAAAGCGCTTTACTATAACCCCTGATTATTCCAACACAGGGTTATTCGTTTTTTCTTTGACTGCAGCAAACAGGCCCAAGCTTTGCTGATACTTCGATATGGCTTTTGCCTGCTCAAACACACTTTGGGCCGTTAACTGCAAGCGGCTGCGCACCGGCAGCTGCGCTGCTTGCAATGCCCGCCCACTCCATGTGTTGCAGTTGCTAAACAAACTGTAATGGCCGCTGGCCTGATAAAAATGTCCCGCATCCGTTACATAAGCCCGCAGCGGAATCACGCGGCCGGAGTCATCTAACGCAAACGATTTATCCAAATAGCGAATCAATGTGCGCATCCCCTTGTCGGTTATGGCGATGGGCACGCGGGTTTCAGGGGGAATGGAAGTGAAAGGTGGCTGAGCATAAGCAATCACCTGCAGCGCCGAATGGCTCGATGCAATTAGCGCTTTAGTCGCAGAACCAAAGGTTTTACTTTTGCCGGTGAAGTAATTGCCATCGCCCCAGCCGATACGAACAAAACGCTGGCTGGCAGCCTCTTGCTGCAAATAACGGCTGTGGCGCGCGACCGTTTTTGCATCAATTAAAATGCTCGTGTGCCAATCGCGGTAAATAAAATAAATGATGTGCTCGGTATTAACACTGGGAATTTTTTGTTTTGCTGGCATAGAGCTGCAGCCCGCAAGCGCACATAGGGCAAAAAACCAGACTGTAAAATTCCGCAACAAGGCGCACATGCTTATTGAATCTTCACGCTGAAAACAACTGCGCCAGCACTCCGGCATCAAGTGCACTGGCGACTACTTCCGGCGCAGCATCATCCAACCAAGGCACAACCCCCAAACAAGGTGCGGGAATACGCGCGGCCAGGCTGTGAATATTTTCCTGCAATACCGGCATATCCGCATCGATACAATTGGCCACCCAGCCCGCCAATTGCAAACCGTCATTGCGAATTGCCTCTACCGTTAAGAGCGCATGATTGATACAACCCAAACGCACCCCCACCACTAAAATTACCGGCAGGCGCAAAATTTTTACTACATCGGCCACTGTCTCTTGTGGATTTAACGGTACGCGCCAACCGCCCGCACCTTCAACCAAGGTGAAGTCTGCCTGATTCAAACTGCCGCGACAAAAACCGGCGATGCGATCCGCCGATAAAATTCGCATCTCTTGTTGCGCTGCAATATGTGGCGCTATGGCCGATACCAAGGCGATAGGATTTATTTGTTCATAAACCAAGGGTTCGGTGATTACCGACTGCAACAACAAGGCATCAGCATTGCGCAAACCGGCATCGGTTTTTTCGCAACCGGCTGCAAGCGGTTTTAATGCAGCGGTACTTAAACCGTGCCGTTTTGCCGCGACTAATAATCCTGCCGCCACTAAAGTTTTGCCAACATCAGTATCCGTACCTGCGATAAAAAAAGTTTTTCTAGCCATGGTTCTGGATGCCGTTAATTGTGTGTGTCGTTAAGTTTAGATGCAGTTAAATAGATAACATCGTAGGTTGCGGGCAAGCCTTGCGGATTGCGAAACACTTCGTAAGCATTTTTAAACGCAAGCAAACGTGCCCGCCCGGTTAAACCTTCTGGTTTACCCGCATTGATATTGTGCGCACCCAAGGCTTTAAGCTCACGGGTTAATTCACTCAATCGCTCATAATAAAGGCTGCGATTTTCCTGCTTTAATTGAGCCACAAATAAATTCGCCGCCTCGGTTGCCGCCGTTAAATCCTGCGCTGACTGGAAGCGATTCACGTGCACATAACTGTCCACTTTTTGCCATGCGGATTTTAATTCGTGCAAGGTGTTGGGGCCGAGCGTGGCTATATGCAATTGGCCGCCGGGTTTCAACACCCGCGCCAACTCACTCAGCAACTGTGGCAAATCATTACACCACTGAATGGCGAGGCTGGAGAAAATAAGGTCGACGCTATTGTCCGCCAGCGGCAACACCTCGGCATCTGCACACAGCCAATTGATTTTTGCATGCTGCGCCGCCGCGTAATGCAACATGCCTTGAGCTATATCTAAACCTATAACCTGCGCATCGCCATATTGCTGCGCCAATTGTCGAGTAAAAAATCCGGTGCCAGAACCCAGATCCAAAATCACTTTTTGTGCAGAGGTATGAGCGGGAAAATCAGATGGCAACTGCACCATTAACTCTGTGCCTATATCGCGCTGCAATTGCGCGACCGAATCGTAAGTAGCTGCAGCGCGACTAAAGGATTGCGCCACCTTTTTTTTATCCAGGTCTAGTGTTTTAACGATTTGCTCTTTTACAAAATGCGCGACCGCATCGACCACCACTTGCGGCTGACTCCAGTGCAAAGCATGGGCGCTATTTTTTACGATTTGAATCTGCTGCTGGGGATTCAGCTGCGCCATTAACTCCGCAGCGGCCACCGGCACTAACGCATCTTTTTCGGCCAACAAATGCAAACCTGGCTGAACGAGTTGTGCAAATAGCTCGCGGTTATCCAACACCGATAACAACTGCAAAGCTTGCAGCCAATTGTCGGTCACTGGGCCGGCATCGCTGCGGCGCAATTGTTTTAATAGGCTGCGCTCTTCGGCATCACCCTGTGCTAATAAGCCGCTGAATAATTTCAACGTCGCCTGCGGGTCTTGAGCAAAACCTTGGTTAAATTGACGATTGGTGGCGCGCGCCATGGCTGCAGGGTAATCCGGCGCCGTGACAAACTTTACGTTAGCCGCAAGCGTAATCAGGCCGCGAATGCGCTCGGGAAAACGCGCCGCCAATTGCACCGCAAGCATGCCGCCCAGCGACCAGCCCATAACCACGGCGTTTTCCGGTAGTTGCGCCGCGACCTTATCGAGCAATGCGTCGAGTGAAAATTCTGGCAGAGGTTCGCTTTCACCAAAACCGGGTAAATCAATGAGCGTCAACGCCGCTATTTTTTGCAGAGGTTCCAACAGCGGCTGCCAAGTGCGGCTATCGCAACCCCAGCCGTGAATTAACACCAGATTAATCATGCGCAACCTCGCCCATGATGTCAGCAAGTGCCAACAATAATTGGTCAACTTGTTCAATGGTGTGTTGTGCGGAAAAAGTAATACGCAAACGGGAGCTGCCAACCGGAACGGTGGGCGGGCGAATCGCAATAATTAAAATGCCGCGCTCGGCTAATTTTTGCGAAATCGATAAAGCGCGCGCTTCATCGCCAATCACTATCGGCTGGATCGGCGAAAAGGAATCCATTAATTGCAAATTGAGCGCCTGAACGCCAGCGCGAAAATGTGCGATAAGTGTATTGAGATGTTCACGGCGCCACTGCTCCGTTTGTATCAAACGCAAACTCGCCCGTGTTGCCGCCGCCACTGCAGGCGGCATGGCTGTGGTGTAAATATAAGGCCGAGCAAATTGGATAAGGGTTTCGATCAGGGTTTCACTGCCTGCGATAAAAGCACCGAAGCTACCGGCGGCTTTGCCAAGGGTGCCCATTAAAATCGGCAACTGCTCTTGGTTTAAACCAAAGTGTTCTGCGCAACCGGCGCCGGTTTTTCCCAAGCAACCAAAGCCGTGGGCGTCATCCACCATCAACCAGGCATTATTTTTTTGCGCAAGTGCGGCGAGTTCAGGCAAGGGCGCACAGTCGCCGTCCATGCTGAACACACCATCGACCACAATTAATTTTCTTGCGGCTTCGGTTTTTTCTAAACGGCTTTGCAGGCTAGCCAGATCATTGTGCAAAAAACGCTGGAAACGCGCGCCGCTTAATAAACCTGCATCGAGCAAACTGGCGTGATTTAATCGGTCTTCCAATACCGCATCGCCCTGCCCGACCAAGGCGGTAATCGCACCCATATTGGCCATATAACCGGTGGAAAATAACAGCGCGCGCCCGCGCCCGGTAAATGCCGCCAACTCTTCTTCCAGCGCGTGGTGCTCACTGGAATGCCCAGCGACTAGATGCGAAGCACCACTGCCGACACCAAATGTGGTTGCGGATTTTTGTAGCGCGGCAATGACATCGGGGTGATTGGCTAGGCCTAAATAATCATTGCTGCAAAAGGCGAGATAGTTTTTTCCATCCACAACCACTTCGGGCGTTTGCGGCGACTGCAATAATTTGCGCGTGCGATACAAATGCGCAGCGCGGCGTTCGGCAAGAGCGGGAGCGAGAGTTTGATCGAGATGAGAGGACATGAGTGCAGCACACGTAGGATGGGTGGAGCCGCAAGGCGATACCCATCAAATTCGAACGCAGATGTGGTGGATATCGCTTAGGCTCCACCCACCCTACGAATTCATAACAACATTTTTTTGCAGCTTTACTTCGCCGCGTTGTAGAAAAACTCATCCAACTTGGCTTCTTGCAGCTGATGGACGATTGCAGCTTCCTGTTCGCTTTCATCTTCATGCACTTCGTAAGCTTCGGGTTTGATGCCGAGCTTGCTGAACAATTGCATATCTTTGTTAGCTTCTGGGTTGGGCGTGGTCAGCAATTTTTCGCCGTAGAAAATCGAGTTGGCACCAGCGAGGAATGCCATCGCTTGGGTTTGCTCATTCATTTGCTCGCGGCCAGCCGATAAACGCACATGGGATTGCGGCATCAAAATACGGGCAACGGCGATAGTGCGGATAAAATCAAACGGATCGAGATCGGCTTCATTTTCTAATGGTGTGCCATCCACTTTAACCAGCATATTAATCGGCACAGACTCGGGGTGCTCGGGCATATTGGCCAACTGTTGCAGCAAACCGGCGCGATCATTTTCCTCTTCGCCCATACCAACGATACCGCCGCAGCAGACTTTCATACCCGCTTTGCGCACATTGTCGAGGGTTTGCAGGCGATCTTGATAGGTGCGGGTGGTGATAATTTCGCCGTAGTATTCGGGCGAGGTATCCAGATTGTGGTTGTAGTAATCCAAACCGGCATCAGCCAATTCTTGCGCTTGCGACTCGTCCAGCATACCCAGCGTCATACAGGTTTCCAGACCCAGCGCTTTTACGCCCTGCACCATGGTGGTCACGTAAGGCATGTCTTTGTTTTTCGGCGAGCGCCAGGCGGCACCCATGCAGAATCGAGTTGCGCCCGAGGCTTTGGCAGCTTTGGCTTCCTCGATGACTTTTTCTACCGCCATCAGCTTTTCGCGCTCAAGGCCGGTGTCGTAACGCGCCGATTGCGGGCAGTAGGCACAGTCTTCCGGGCAGGCGCCGGTTTTGATCGAGCAGAGTGTACTGACTTGCACTTCATTCGGGTTGAAATGGGCGCGATGCACACTTTGCGCCTGAAACATCAGGTCGCTAAATGGCAGGGCAAACAGGGCGGTAATTTCGGCGCGGGTCCAATCGTGTCTAACACTTGGAGCAAAGCTGGCATTCATAAAGGCATTCCGTGGTCATTCTGGACAAGAGTTTTTGGGCTATGCCGCATCTTAACCGAGCCAAAAAAGCTGTCAACCTAAAAGACAGAATGAGGTTTACTACTCGATTTTGACAAAACCGCTGGCAATATCGAAAATGCGCCCACAAGGATTATTGCCAACAGGGATTTTTATGCTGCATTTCATCGCTTCAGCTACCACCAAACTGGTCGATCAACTTCTACCCGCCCCTTGCCTGCTGTGCGGCTTGGCCAACCCCAACTACCGATTGCTCTGCCCCGAGTGCGATGCAGCCCTGCCGCGCCTCAGCCATGAACCGTATTTATGCAACTGCTGCGCACTGCCACTGAGCAGCAATGCCACCCTGTGCGGCAAGTGCCTGCGCAAACCACCCGCATTTAAGCAATCGAGCATTGCCTTTAGTTACATTCATCCGCTGGATCATCTCATCCATCAATTTAAGTACCGGCGCCAATTGAGCAGCGGCAAATTGCTTGCGCGACTCTTAGCCGATACCTGCCAGCACAGCGAGCGCCCTGATTTTTTATTGCCCGTGCCCAGCTACTGGCGCAAACGCTGGCAGCGAGGGTTTAACCAGAGTGAGCTGATGGCCTATTGGGTGGGTGAACAATTGGCGCTTCCGGTGGTATCGGCCTGCCAGCAAACCCATTATCACCATTCACAAAAAGGCCTAAGCCGCGCTGAGCGATTAAAAAATTTGCGCGAATCTTTCAGTATCAAGCCGGGTTATCGCCTAAAAATCGCCAATGCTCATATTGCGCTGATTGATGATGTGGTCACCACCACGGCCACAACACGCACACTGAGTGAACTTTTGCTCAAAGCGGGCGCCCAACGGGTGGATATTTGGGCGCTGGCGCGTACACCAGACCATTAAGGTTGGGTTTATTGAACCAGATCAACTACACACCCGTATTCGCTATAAGCGGCGCAACATTCGCGTATTGATAACAAATCTTGCTACCTCAAGCATGTAATAGCCGCTACTATTCTTTTTCGCTTAGCCCGTTACTTTTATCGTTAATAGCCACAAGGATTTACATGAGTTTTCCCTATCGAGCGCTGACCCGCGCCCTTGCTTTAGCCGTCAGCTTGAGCCTGCCCGCGCTGGCCGAAACCACCCCGCCATTGCCATCGTCCGCCGCCCAGCAACTTTATGCCTCGGCGCAACAAGACTTGTTGCAGCTGCGCGTATTGCTGAAAAACGGCAATAGCCAGTCGTCGGTAGGCTCGGGGTTTTTAATCGGCAACTCCAACTTGGTGGTGACTAATTTCCATGTGGTCTCGCAAATTGCGCTGGAACCGGAAACCTATTTTGGCGAATACAAAGACACCAGCGGCGCCAGCGGTGCGATTGAATTGCTCGCCGTGGATGTACTGCACGACTTGGCAATTGTGCGGATCGCACGCAATGGCAGCGGCTTTTTCAAAGTGCCCCATGCACCCGCTGGCACCGAACAACCCGCGCTGGTGAAATTAAATCAGGGGCAGCATTTATATTCTCTCGGCAATCCACTCGATTTGGGTTTTACCATCTCCGAGGGGACTTATAACGGGATCAGCGCACGCGGTTTTTCCGATCAATTGATGTTTACTGGCCCAGTCAACGCCGGCATGAGCGGCGGCCCCAATGTGACGGCCGATGGCCAGGTCGCGGGAGTTAATGTTGCGCACCGCCGCGATGGCGAATTAGTCAGTTTTTTAGTGCCGGTGCGCTATGTGCAAGCGTTACTGGCGCGAGTCACCAGCGAGATGAAAGCGCCGGCCGATTTCAAACCCGTCATTGGCGAACAATTGCTCGAACACCAAGCGGTGATGGTGGATAAATTATTGGAGAAGCCATTCAGCATTAAAGATTTGGGCCCCTACCGCGTTCCGGTGCGCGAATCCGATCAGGTGCGCTGCTGGGGCAATACCGATAGCTCGGCCAAAAAGGCTTATACCATCGCCAGAATTAATTGCTCGATGGAGTCGGCGATTTTTGTGTCAGGTGAATTGCAAACCGGTCACATCAGCATGCATCACAAATACGCACACAACAAAAAACTCAACGCTATGCAATTTGCCCAACTCGCCAGCAATATGTTTGACGATCAGGTGTACAGCACCGCAAAAAGTGAAACCATCACTCCCGCTGCCTGTACTGAAGACTTTATTAAACACAATAATATTTCACTGCGCGCGCTGGTCTGCGCCGAGGCTTATCACAAATTTAAAGAGCTGTACGATTTCACCTTGATCACCGCAAGCACCGACGACAGCTATAAAAGTTTACAAAGCATGATCAATATTCAGGGCGTTTCCTACAGCAACGGGATGAAGTTAATCAGCCAATTTTTGCAAGGCATTGATCGCTCAAGCAAAACTGACGATGAAATAAAACCACTGCCCGATGACATGATACAAAGCGATGATGTTGATACTGACGAATCCAACACTATGGAGGCCGCACAATGAGCCACTCCATTTTTGTTGAGCAGTTAACCCCCGATGGCGAAGTGCTGCATCGCAGCAAGGTGACACATCTACCTATCACCATTGGCCGCGCTTACGACAACGATATTATTCTCGATGATCCACACACGGCTGCACATCACGCCCAGATTGAGTTGAATCAACTCGATGAATTAATTATCGCCGACCTGGGCAGCCACAATGGCATCACACTGACCAATACCCATGAGAATTTTTTTGTAGTGGATGGCGATAAAGTCTATCGCCTCGGCCACACGCGCTTGCGTATTCGCACCGCCGATTACCAGGTCGCTGCTGAAGTGACTGATTTGACCAACCATCAGTGGGAGGGGTTATTGCCTGCCTTAACGGGTTTGGTCTTGCTGCTAGTTACCGGCTTGACCAGCACTTGGCTGGCGGACCTTAATCAAGGCACGCTGAGCAAATACCTGCTGGAATTGGTGAGCGTGTTTGGTTTTGCCATTGGCTGGAGCGGTGTGTGGGCGCTGTTTGGCAAACTCTTTACCGGCCATGCGCGTTTTGGCCGCCACTTGTTTATTGCCAGTGCCGGGCTTGCCTTTCTGGAGCTGTGGGAGCATGTCAGCGGCCTACTCGCCTATGCATTGAGCTGGGAATTTTTGACCCTCTTTAATTCACATCCACTCATTGTCATTTGCGCAACGGTGCTGTACTTCCACATGCGCACCGCTGGCAACAAACGCCCGGGGCGTTTGAAACTCATCTTGATTGCCTTGGTATTGCTGGGTTCCACCATCACCATGACCAAAAAATATCAGGCGAGCAATCATCTGTCCGATGAGCTTTATATGAGCCACATTTATCCCCCTGTCGTCCGCCTCAGCCGCGATCACAGCTTGGAAGAATTTATGGCGGATATGCAATCGCTCAAAAAACAGGTTGATGATGAGCGCAAAGAAAAACCAGAAAAAGAAAGGCCAGAGAAAGATGCCATCACCAACAATCAAACCGAGGAGCCAAGGTCAGAACAGGAAAGTTCCGCCGCGACACCATGATCTATAACAAGGATTCAGGTGCGGGCTTTTCCATCGCCCGCGCCGATTCGTTGGACACTATCCACCCGCGCGCCTAGAATGGCGCCCTTTTTCTAACCCACCCTATCTGCGCAGGTACTCCAATGGGCAACAAAACCACCCTCTATGCCACTCACCAAACCATGGGCGGCAAACTTGTGGACTTTGGCGGCTGGGATATGCCACTGCATTACGGCTCGCAAATCGAAGAACACCACAAGGTGCGGCAACACGCCGGCATGTTTGATGTATCACACATGACGGTGGTGGATGTGACCGGCGCAGACGCCAAAGCCTATCTGCAATATTTGCTGGCGAACGATGTCGCCAAGCTGGATACGCTCTACGGCAAGGCGCTGTACAGCGGCATGCTCAACCATGAAGGTGGTGTGATTGACGACTTGATCGTGTACAACCTGGGCGATTGGTATCGCGTTGTGGTCAATTGCAGCACCCGCGAAAAAGATCTCGCCTGGATGAACCAAGTCGCACAAAAATTCGCTGTCGCCATCGCCGAGCGCGCCGAATTGGCGATGATTGCAGTACAGGGCCCGCAAGCCATTCAAATCGCCTCATCACTGGTTAGTGCTGAGCAGGCAGCGGTAATTGCCAGCTTGAACGTATTCCAAGGTTTACCTGCAGGCGATTGGTTTATTGGTCGCACCGGTTATACCGGCGAAGATGGCTTGGAAATTATGCTACCCAATGAAGCCGCAGCAAGCTTCTGGCAAGCACTGGCGGATGCGGGTGTCGCACCTTGCGGCTTGGGCGCACGCGATACCTTGCGCCTGGAAGCAGGTATGAACCTCTACGGCCATGAAATGGATGAAACTGTATCGCCACTGGCCGCCAATATGGGCTGGACTATTGCTTGGCAACCAGCGGAGCGCGATTTTATCGGCCGCGCGGTTTTGGAATCTCAAAAGGCTGCCGCATCAACCCAAAAACTGGTGGGATTAGTCTTGCGCGAACGCGGTGTATTGCGCGCCGAACAAGTTGTCACAGTCGAGGGTAGCGATGAAAAAGGCGTTATCACCAGCGGGACATTTTCACCGAGCTTGGGCTATTCTATTGCTTTAGCACGCGTGCCGCGGAGTATTGGCAGCCACTGCCAAGTGGAAATGCGCGGCAAGCAAGTGACGGTTGAAGTGGTAGCACCCAAT
This sequence comes from Cellvibrio sp. ATLC23, assembly GCF_057196725.1. Classification (NCBI taxonomy): domain Bacteria; kingdom Pseudomonadati; phylum Pseudomonadota; class Gammaproteobacteria; order Cellvibrionales; family Cellvibrionaceae; genus Cellvibrio; species Cellvibrio sp. ATLC23. The sequence goes on from NZ_JBXUOS010000003.1 coordinate 186,220, forward strand.
TTTGTACGCAACGGCAAAGCGGTTATCTAAAGTTACGTAAAACGTTAAATATTCTCACAGAACCATTGCTGGAATAATCACAGCAACATTTACACGAACAATTACAGGAAAAAAGCCATGAGCGATATTCGCAAAGAACTGAAATATTTGAGCAGCCACGAGTGGGCACGCGTTGAAGAAGACGGCACTGTCACCATCGGCATTACCGACCACGCACAAGATGCATTGGGTGATGTTGTGTATGTGGAAACTCCGGAAGTCGGCACCCGTGTTGCGTTGGGTGAAGAAGCGGGTGTAGTGGAATCAGTTAAAGCCGCGTCCGATATTTATTCACTGGTTTCTGGCGAAGTGGTTGAAGTTAACGAAGCGCTGCAAGACGCACCTGAAACCGTTAACAGCTCACCCTATGATGACGGCTGGTTCTTCCGTGTTAAACCCGATGATTTAGCAGAGCTCGACGAAGCACTGGATGCCAGCGAGTATCGTGAATTACTGGAAAGCGACGAATAATTTCTTATTTATTCGCCATCCATAAAAAACGCGGCCGATGCCGCGTTTTTTATTGCCAACGATTTAAGTTTATTTACATCGCTGATTTGATTTCGTTTTGAATAGTTTTTATATCACGCGGCCAAGGGCCTGCATCGCGCTGCGCGCTGGGCAAACGGGCAATCGCCTGCCGCGCCTGTGCCGAACTGGAGTAGCGGCCAGTAATCACCACAAACCAATCTCGCCCTTGGCGCTTGCTGCGAAAGACTAGCAAATCATTTTTATTGGGTTGCTCCGCAACAAAAGCCCGCGCAGCTTTTTCAGTGCTAACGCCCAATAACTGCACAGTAAATTCGCTTGGCTGCCAAGACAAAATAGTGCGCTCTTGTGCATTTGCACCAATCGCCGCAGTACTTGTCGATTTCACCACAGGCTTAGCAATTTCCGGCTCAGGTTTAACCTCTCGCACCTTAGGCTGCGCCACTGGCTCCGGCACAGTCACGACCGGTTTTGGCTGCGGCAATGGTTCTGGCATTGGCTCGGGCACAGATTGAACCTGCTTGGGTGCCGCGGTAGGCAACTGCGCCAACGGAACAATTTCCTCTTTAGGTAACTCATCGCTGCCAACATTCGCACCTTTTGTTGTTTGCGCTGCTGGCTGCACTTGCTGATTAGGCTGTAATGGTTGCGGCAGTGACTGCAACAGTGGCTGCACTGGGGTATCGGTAGAGCTCAATGCTGCCTGCTGATCGGTAGCTATTGACGACACAGGCTGGGCTGGCGCAGCTGGAATTGCCGCCGAATTCACCAAAGAAGAATTGGCGCTTGTCGGTTTTTTTTCCTCATCACCCATATAGAGAATTACAACACCAACCATTGCTATCAGCAGAGATAAAGCCACAATATGCAGCACTGGTAGCGGGCGCTTACTAGATGGAGATGCAGGCGTAACTGACTCCAGCAGACGCTCCTGCGCCAATTCATGCAGCACACTGAGCTGCCCATGGGTCTGCCGCCACCAAGGCTCAACCATCGACTCTGAAAAAATTTCCGGCCCGAGATAGTCGGCCATCTCCATACGGAAATTTAAATAATCAACAGTTTCCAATAATCCGAAGGATTGCAAATGTAGATCATTGATTAATAAGTTTTCCGGACTCAAACGCTCCAGGCGATGCATCAATTGCGGCTCGCCAACCAATGCAAGGTGCAGGCGATTTTGCTGTGGAAAATTATTGAGCAGTGAGGTAATCACAGATATGGATTGATCATCCAACAAATGTGCATTATCCAATACGACAACGGCTAAACCTTCATCATCTGATACAGCCTCCTCGGCAATAAAAGCCTCAAGGCTGGTCAGCAAATTTTCCGTTGATGGGATATCGCCAGCATTAATTTCAAACGACTGAACAATCGATAATAAAATTTGCTCAAGACTTTGCCCGGAGCGCAAACTTAAAAAACAAATTTGATCCTGATCAGAAAGCGAATCCATAAACGCATGGGCGATGCGTGTTTTGCCCACACCATACTCGCCCAAAACCGCAAGAACACTATTGCTGAATTGGCAGAGATGCAATAGCTGGTCGAGCAACTGCCGACGGCCTGCACCAGTAAACAGAGGGAATGAATAGTCATTCGCAAAAGGATCTTCAGACAAACCATAACGCTGGCGATAATCTGCCAATAATTGATCTTCAGAGTGCCCGTTATCCAGCTCATCAAACAAATAAGGTTGTTGTGAGTCGCCGTGATCGAGCAAGCGACTGTCCGGCTGGGCACGCAGCGGTGACTCTCTGGTCATGATCTATGTCTCTTGTAACCTGTTTGATTAATCTGCTTTACACGCATCAAATGTATCTTGCAGCATGCCAGCATCTATATCGCTGGTAATAATTGCTTTGCCCATAGCCTCCAACAACACCAAACGCAAACGACCATCCAATACTTTTTTATCCACGCCCATTAACCCCATGAATTGAGTTGGAGTCATATCAGACGGTGCTTTAACGGGCAGATTTGCACGCTGCAACAAATGGATCACGCGCGCCAACTCATCATTACTGATAGCACCGCGACGACAGGATAAGTCCGCTGCCATTACCATGCCTGCAGCAACCGCCTCGCCATGCAGCCAATTGCCATACCCCTGCGCCGTTTCAATTGCATGGCCAAAGGTGTGGCCTAAATTTAAAATCGCACGCAAGCCGCCTTCATGCTCATCTTGCGCCACTACATCCGCTTTATTTTCACAGGAACGTTTTACCGCATAAGCCAAGGCAGTCATGTCGCCTGCAAGCAAATCATCCATATTGTTTTCCAACCAGACAAAAAAGTCATAATCAGAAATCAAACCGTATTTCACTATCTCCGCAATACCGGCAGACAATTCACGCGCGGGTAAGGTCGTTAACAAGGAGGTATCGGCAAGCACACAACGCGGCTGATAAAAAGCACCGATCATATTTTTACCGAGCGGATGATTCACGCCGGTTTTTCCACCCACGGATGAATCAACCATGGATAACAAGGTTGTAGGAATCTGAATAAAATCCACGCCACGTTGATAGGTTGCAGCGGCAAAACCAGTCATATCGCCAACCACTCCACCACCCAGCGCAATTAACGTAGTTGTACGGTTGTGGCGCGAGCTAAGTAAGGTATCAAAGATACTGCTCCACACTTGCACCGTCTTATGGCTTTCACCATCGGGCAAAATCACAGTGTCTACTTGATAGTCACTAAGGGCCGCACAAAGCTTATCGAGATAGAGAGGAGCAACCGTCTCATTGGTAACCACGCAAACCTGACGCCCCCGAATATGCTGACACAGTAATTCCGGCTGCGACAACAATTGTTCGCCGATATAAATGGGATAGCTGCGATCCCCCAAGTTAACGGTTAAAACCTGCATAAAGATTGCCTTTTACGAAGACGAAGAAAATCAGCCGCACTTTATCACAAAGCACAGACTGATATCAGCGATGGAAAGACGAGAAAAGAAGTGCTGAAAAGTGTTGAGACGTTTAGGTGTCTTGCACCAGTGATGCAATCTCTTGTGCTACTGCTTTGGGAGAGCGTCGATCAGTATTGACCACAAAGTCAGCTGCATCTTGATAAAGCGGATCGCGCAGCGCAAGCAGATCAATAATTTTCTGACGCGGATTTTCGACTTGCAGCAAAGGGCGCTTTTTATCGCGAGCGGTGCGCTCAACCAGCTGCTCGATAGATGCCGTGAGATAACATACAAAACCAGACGCCTTCATCATGTCGCGGTTTTGTACACGCAAAACAATCCCACCACCTGTGGCAATGACTGCATCGCGCTCTTTTGCTAACTCATGTAAAACTGCGGTCTCGCGCTCACGAAAGCCTTCCTCTCCTTCCATATCGAAGATCCAGGGAATGTCGGCCCCCGTGCGCTCTTCTATGACACGGTCGCTATCGCGAAAACTGAGATTTAATTCTGCAGCCAACAAGCGGCCTATTGTAGATTTGCCGGCCCCCATGGGGCCGACCAGAAAGACATTGGGTTTACGCATTAGTTTGAGAGAGTATCCGACATCAACTTGGGAGTGACAAAAATCAACAATTCAGTTTTGAATTGACTATCGATTGTTTTCTTAAATAATCGCCCAAGGTAGGGAATATCTCCCAACAGAGGCACCTTACTTTCGCCCTTGGTTCCCTCGAGCGAGAACACACCACCCAAGACCACTGTCTGACCATTATTTACCAATACTTTGGTCTCCAAACGAGTGATATCCACTGTCGGCACACCTGTTTCGGTGACTTGACCAATCGAATCTTTCCAAACAACCAGATCCATAATAATGCGATTATCCGGTGTTATTTGCGGCGTTACTTCAAGTTTTAACACCGCTTCGCGGAAGCCGGTAGTAGTCCCGCCGCTGGGAGCGCTTTCTTGATAACCAATTTCTTTACCAGATTTGATAATCGCCAGCTGTTTATCACTGGTAATTACCTTCGGCTGGGATACGATCTCAGCATAACCCGATGTCTCTAAAGCACTTAACTCCAAATCAAGAAAAGTATTATCTGTAATCACACCTATTGCCGCAGTAGCCGCATTGGTATTGTTTACAGCCAAGTTCACAACATTATTTTCCGTAATGTTAAGAGACTTATCATCATCAGGCCCTTGATTCCACCAATTATAAGGGCTAGTACCATCATCATCATCCAATCCTTCCTGAGAGCCTGCAAAGTTAATAATTCGCCTATTGTTAGCGTTGAATCCTGCACCACCCCAGCGCACCCCCAACTCACGCTCAAAGTCTGTGTTGGCAATAACAATACGCGCTTCAATCATTACCTGCCGGATTGGAATATCAATCTGATCAACCAAACGTTTGAAGGCTTCAATTCGCTCTGCCGTATCAGTAATAATAATCGAGTTGGTACGCTCATCAACAACACCCTGTCCGCGCTCGGATAGAACACTTCCTGTCGCCTTACTGCCACCCTGACCACCACCGCCACCGCCACCGCCGTCGCCACGGAACAACTCAAACATTTCCTTAGCATTAGCATAGCGAATACGAATATATTCAGTCCTAAGGGGAGCCAGCTCTTCAAGTTGTTTTTTGGTAGTAATTTCCTGACGCTCACGCTCTGCAATTTCTGCTGCCGGAGCAACCATCAGTACATTGCCAACCTGGCGTTTATCCAGCCCCTTATTTTTAAGCACCATCTCTAGCGCCTGATCCCAAGGGACATTTTGCAAACGTAGCGTGATACGCCCCTGCACAGTGTCACTCGCCACCAAATTCAATTCGGTAAAATCAGCAATAATTTGTAATACCGCACGAACCTCGATGTCTTGAAAGTCAAGAGATAACTTTTCGCCGGTGTATTCAAAATCTTTTTTCTTTTCCTGCTTTTCTTGCGCAGTTAGCGGCTTAATGCTCAACACATATTCATTATCAGTCTGATAGGCGAGATAATCAAAATCGCCTCCAGCACTGATGTTAAGCACTGAACTTTCGCCCTCTTGAGTCGCACTCACCAATGAAACCGGAGTGGCAAAGTCAACCACATCCAGCCGACGGCGCAATTCAGGCGGCAACCAAGCATCTCTAAACGATAATTTGACACCGGCGCCAGTACCAACCATGTCAGCACTTACTTTTGGATTGGATAAAGTCACAATCACTCGCCCCTCGCCAGCAGTGCCGCGGCGAAAGTCGATATTGGTGATTTTTGTTTGATTGCCAATAGCATCATTTTCTTTAAACGATGATCTAGTAGCCACTTCGACGGCTGGTCGAGAAATTTGCCCACTATCCGTACCTTTTGCTGCGCCAACTTCCACAACAAAACTATTGCCATCCGTACGGGTTGTATAAGAAGCCAAATCATTAAGATTTAAAATAAGGCGAGTGCGTCCTTCACTAGTCAACACCATTGCACTTTGACCATTATCGACAGCCAGAGGAAAACGACGTTCTTTTAACCCGCTCACAACATCAGGAAAGTCGAGCACAATGCGTGCAGGCTTTTCGATGGTATAGCCCTTGGGAGTAGGCGGCGGCGCATCAAATGACATGCGCACTTCAAAACGCTCACCAGGCAACTGGAAAAAATTAATTTCACTTAATGTACTTGCCAACGCTATAGGCGAAATAACCAAGCCAACAAATGCCAAAACATATTTACGCATATTCAACCCCGGAGTGAATAGAGCACACATATCCGCTTATTCCTTCTCTTCTAATTTAATAATTCTGGGACGTTCAACCCAACCATTGGAACCATCACCCACGATCTCCATCACCTCAATTTGCCCTGAGCTAGTGGATATTATTTTGCCGTGGTTCATCCCCAAGTAATTTCCAACCGTTGCTGGCACAACACTGTTTGCACCATCATCAATAAGCGCCCAAAGCTGGCCACCCTTACTGATAGTGCCTACCATTTTAAGCGAAGTGATATTAAAACCTTCGAGAAACTCTTTTTCTCTAGTCAAATCAGGAGCAACTGCACGCCCACCTTTTGCTGCCGATTCATCGATTGGAATAGGTTTTTCAAAGGGACTGCGCAAAGTCATCGCACTATAAGTGAAAGGCTGGTATGGACTAAACGTAGGCAATGGCTCAATTTGTCCTTTGGGCCTACGCTTTGTCTCTTCCATAAAATTGAGCAAATCCTGCTGTGATGACTGACCGCACCCTACCAAAGCCAGCATACAAACCAATTGGGTAATTAACAGTGACCGTCTCATTTGTCGGCCTCCTGAGACTTGTAGCGATAGGTCTTCGCTAGAATTTTCATATTCAAGGTTTTATTTTCTTTAGACGCCACAATGGAGAAATCATGCAAGGTCACAATACGCGGCATACCGGCAACACCACTGACAAAACCACCCATATCATGGTAACCGCCCTCCGCCGAAATATTAATTGGCACCTCAATGTAATACTCAGCCACCACATCAGGCTGAAAATTAATATTGATATTTGTCAATCCACTCTCACTACCACGAGTGCCTATATCTTCTAAAAGTCCAGGCACTTCGGTTTTGGCAGGCAGGCGCGACAACAAGGAGTCAAATGTAACCTTCATCTCCTCCATTTGCGCCTTGTAGGCATCCAAATTCGCTGCTTCAAAACTGCGTTTTTCAAAAGTTCCTCTCAAAGCTTGCTCTTGTGCGACAGCAGCCTCAAGCTCTAAATTCAAATCACTAATTTTCAGATAATAAGTACCCGCAAAAACCACCGCTATTAACAACAAACAGACAAAAGCTTTAGCGGGCCAAGGCCAAACACCTATCTTTTCAAAATCTATATCGTTTACATCAAATTCTTTAAGCTGTTCGAGGGTATCTTGAAATGACATTTATTTAGCTCCCCCTGTAGTTTTGGCCGGATCAATGGCAGCGTCCACCGGTGCGGAAGTCTCAACCGTCATTTTAAATCTACTCGCATCCTCACCCTCTTCTGGTGCAGCATCGACTGAAATCAAGTTGTGTGAGGCATACCAGTCTGAGGCTTCAAGATTGCGAAGAAAACTAGCAATACGATTGTAGGACTCAGCTACCCCCTCAATTGTCACCACATTACCTTTTCGCTCTGCCGAACTAATCCATACCCCATCAGGAATAGCTCGCGCAAGCTCATCGAAATACCGAACAATAACTGGACGAGTCCCCTCAAGATCGGTGATCACTTTTATGCGCGCCAATAAATCATCGCGAACTTTTTTAATCTCACTAATCTCTTTCACTTGTGCATCAAGCTTTGCAATTTCCTGACTCAGTAATTGATTGCGAAGATTTTGATTTTCAATCGCAGTCTGCACACTGGACACCCACGCATAGGCACCAAAGACCGCCGCCAAGCCAATAGCAACAATAACCCCAAGAAACTCTCGCTTCTTTTCTTGCCGATAAGCCTCGCGCCAGGGCAATAAGTTAATTTTGGCCATTAGTCAAAACTCCTCATTGCCAATCCAGTAACAATCATCAAGGCAGGAGCATCGTTTGCAAGCGACACCGCATTAACTCTGGATGAAACTGACATACGCGCAAACGGATTAGCTACCACAGTTTGCGTTCCTAATTTTTCTTCTATCAAACCAACCAATCCTTCTAACGAAGCAACACCGCCAGCGAGGATGATGTAGTCCACATCATTGTACTGACTAGCGGAGAAGAAGAATTGAAGGGAACGAGTGACCTGCTGCACAACAGCATCTTTAAAGGGAACCAGAACTTCCATCTCGTAGTCATCGGGCAAACCGCCTTGCTTCTTGGCAAGACCTGCCTCCTCGCGTGATAAACCATAGCGCCGCTGAATTTCTTCTGTCAGCTGACGCCCGCCAAACAACTGTTCGCGGGTATAAACGGTTTTGCCATCAACCAGAACACTCAAGGTCGTCATGGTTGCGCCTATATCAATAATCGCAACCACCTGCCCCTCTTGATCTTCCAATTGCTCAGCGATCAATTCAAAGGCGCGCTCCATACAATAGGCTTCAATATCAACTTTTTCCGCTATCAGATCTGAATCAGCCAGCACCTGCTGGCGAACCTCTACGTTTTCACGGCGACATGCCGCCAACAAAACTTCCACCTGATCGGGGTTGCGCGGAGAAATCCCCTGCACTTCAAAGTCAAGTGCAACCTCCTCAAGGGGGAAGGGGATATATTGATCAGCCTCAGCAGCGATCTGGCTTTCCATTGCGTCGTCATTTAAATCCATCGGCATATCGATCATCTTAGTGATCACCGCTGAACCAGCGACAGCAACAGCTGCATGTTTAAGCTTGGTTTTAGACTGCTTGACCATAGACCTGACCACTTCAGCCACTGCGACGGGGTCAGCAATGTTCTTCTCCACCACCGCATTGGGCGGGAGAGCTTTTACGGTATAGGACTCAACGCGGTAGCGATCGCCACTGCGACTAAGTTCAAGCAATTTGACCGAGGTGGAACTGATATCCAACCCGACCACCGGCTTAGCCTTCTTATCGAGGAAACTTAAAATGCCCATTTTTCTATCTATATCCGTAACTTAGACGTTGTTTATGTTATAGCACTTTAACTTAAGCCTGCAACAAACCGATGAATATGTAAACAGGCAAAAAGCCCGTATAATGCCCGCCACCTGCGGCAACCGCGCTAACTCATTAATTCACATAGAAAAAATGTTCAGTAAAAAATCCTTCTTCGGCATTATTTTCTGGCTGTTACTGGCCGGTTTCAGCGTTACTTTGGTGACATTCGCCGGGCTCTATCTTTATTTGAGCCCTAAATTGCCATCGGTTGATTCATTGAGGGAGGTTAAATTACAGACCCCTTTGAGAGTTTATTCAAGCGACGGCAAGTTAATAGGTGAATTTGGCGAACAGCGTCGCACTCCCCTTACCTACAACCAGATACCGCCTCTGTATATAAAAGCACTCCTCTCCGCCGAAGATGCAGAGTTCTTTGAGCATCATGGAGTTTCTCTAAAAGGCATGTTGCGCGCCGCATCACAAATTCTGAAGTCCGGCGCCATTCAATCGGGCGGAAGCACTATTACGCAACAGTTGGCGCGTGATTTCTTTCTCACTCGCAAACAAATCTTCTCACGCAAGTTTAACGAAATCCTCTTATCTATTGAAATTGAACGAAAATTTACCAAGGAAGAAATTCTTGAGCTGTTCAATAACAAAATGTTCTTTGGCAACCGCGCCTATGGTTTGCAAGCGGCAGCCCAGATCTACTATGGCAAGGATATTCACCAACTAAGTATCGCCCAATACGCAATGATTGTCGGTGTATTGAAAGCCCCCTCCGCCTATAACCCACTCGCCAATCTCAAGCGCGCTATGATTCGCCGCAATTGGATTATCGGGCGGATGTACGAGCTAAAACACATCGATCAAGCGACTTACGAAGCAGCAATTAATGAACCCAATACCGCTAGTTACCACGGCACAACATTAGATGTGCAAGCGCCTTATATCTCCGAAATGGCACGCCAGGAAGTATTGGATCGTTTTGGCGACAAGGCTTACTCCGAGGGCTACAAGGTCTACACCAGTGTCGATAGCGCCATGCAGGCAACCGCGCAAGCCGCTGTACTCAAGGGATTGCTGAGCTACGATCAGCGCCACGGTTATCGCGGGCCGGAGCGGCATTTAAAACCCTCAGAGGATGCCGATCTGATCGACTGGCAAGATCAGTTGCAAAACATTCCCACCCTGGGCGGCCAGGAACCTGCCGCAGTGGTAAATGCACAAGCAAAATCGCTACGGGTATTGATGAGCAATGGCGACTTTGTTGATCTGGGATGGGAGCAAGGCTTATCTGAGGTTCGCCCTTACTTGACGGAAGATAGCCGCGGGGGAACCTATAAAGCGGTCACCGAATTTCTCAAACCTGGCGATGTAGTGCGCATCACCAAAGACAGTGACGACCAATGGCGATTTAGCCAAGTGCCCACCATTCAGGCAGCGCTTGTCTCCCTCGACCCACTCGACGGCGCAATTCGCTCGTTAGTTGGCGGCCTCGATTTCAATCAAAGCCATTACAACCGCGCAATTCAAGGAGCGCGCCAGCCAGGCTCCAGCTTTAAACCGCTGATTTATACCGCCGCACTGGAAAATGGCTTCACTCCAGCGTCGATCATTAACGATGCTCCCATCGTGATTGAAAACACCAGCACCGGCATTGCCTGGCGCCCAGAGAATGACGATGGTAAGTTTGTCGGCCCCATGCGCATGCGTCAGGCACTCTATCGCTCACGCAACCTGGTATCGATTCGCCTATTGCGCAGCATTGGCATGCAAACCGCGCTAGACAGCCTCGCCCGTTTTGGCTTTAACCCCAAAGAGTTCCCGCGTGATCTAACCCTCGCACTGGGCACCCACGCCCTCACCCCCATGCAAATGGCCACCGCTTACGCCACCTTTGCCAATGGCGGCTTTAAGGTTGACCCTTATCTGGTCACTCGAATTGAAGACAGCAAAGGCAACATTGTTTACGAGGCACGCCCAAAGCGGGTATGTAAGGAGTGTGAGTTCAACCAACTCAGCTATGCCGATGATGGCAGCCTGATACCGGCAACCCCCAGCCTTGATAACAATGCGCGTGCGCCTCGTATTATTGATGCTCGCATCGCCTACCTGATCGACTCCATGCTGCGCGATGTTGTCGATAAAGGCACTGGTCGGCTAGCCAAACAACTCGGCCGCAATGACATCGCCGGTAAAACCGGGACTACCAACGGCCCACGCGACAGCTGGTTTTCCGGCTACAACCCCAATATTGCCACCAGTGTTTGGGTCGGATTTGATGCAAACACATTATTGGGGCGCAAAGAATTTGGCAGTTCCGCAGCACTGCCTATCTGGATCGATTTTATGCGCACCGCACTGGAGGGAATTCCTGATAAATTGCCGCGCCAGCCAGAGGGGATAGTGACTGTGCGGATCAATCCAGACACCGGAAAACCAGCCATGCCAGGCGATCCAGATGCAATTTTTGAAGTATTTTTAGGTGAAGACACAGGCCGCACTTCGGCTGCAGGTAATGAAAGCAGCGAGCAAGCGACCTTACCGGAAGAGCTTTTCTAACCCTTATCATTCAGTGATTACCCTCATGGACGAGGGCGACCGCAGCTGCATCACCAGCGGCTTAAATTGCTGCGAACGCTTCGACTTTTGCGCACTAATCCAACCGCGCACTTCAATTTTTCGCCCTTTCAACGTCAGCCAATTCTGCTTACGGTAACCAAATAGAGGCCAGTCTTTTTTGGCGACTCGCACCACCAGCTTGCCATCCAACTCCAGCCACAACGCAGAATTAATATCCACCTTAGCGACACGCCCCCTCACCAAACGAAAACCAGTTTCATCGCCGCGCATGGAGGTCCTTGGCAGCGGCTGCCAATAGGGGTCGCGCCACATGCCCAGATGTTTTTTGCGCGCGCCCGACTCAATTGCCGCTAGGCATTTTGCCTGTGCGATATTAGGCGGCACCCCGACTTGCATCGCCATCCCGTTGCGCACCTGCTCTGCCCCCAAACTGCGGCCACTGCCATCATATACATGCGCCAGCAAACGACCGTAGTGATCGCGCCAAACCCAAGCGCACACGGCCTTTAGCTCGCTCGATAAACGCCTGCGCCGCTGCGCGGGATTCTCGCCCGAGCGGCTGACCAGCATTTTTGCCGTGGGTGATTTCCGGTGCATTCACCCCGAGAATGCGTACCGAGCGGCCATCTTGCAGCTTCAAGGTGTCGCCGTCAGATACACGCACTACCTGCAACAGCTCACCGGACGAAGAGCCGCATTCAGCAACAACGTAAACGGAAAATAACAGGCATAAAAAAACGCCGGAAATTTTCATTCCCGGCGTTTTTACTAGCGCAGCTAGCAAAGTGCGATACAAGAAATTAGTCTTTCTTGGCACCAGCGATACGGCTGCCGAAACGCTTGGTGAAGCGATCGATACGGCCACCGGTATCAACAACTTTTTGCTTGCCGGTGTAGAACGGGTGGCAAGAACCACATACGTCAACGTGTAAAGGCTTACCCATAGTTGAACGGGTGCTAAAAGTGTTACCGCAGCTGCAAGTTACTGCGATCTCAACGTAATTTGGGTGAATATCTGCTTTCATGATGATTGCCTTGTGTGATCTGTGCCGCCACCCGGTCGTTGCCGAGCACCGCACATAGGTTTAAAAAACGGCTGTTTTCAGGGAGCGGCGATACTACCAGAAAACCATATCTGCGCAACTGAAAAGAGCAGTTTAGCGCAAAAAATCACCAGCCAGCCTTGCCCTTATCTGCCACTATGTGCCTTTAGCCTACGAAGCTCAGGTCGATTAGGTTATTCTGCCCGCCTCGTTTGGCGACTATCGACCCCATGACCTCAACCACATCGACAGAATTCCTGCTACTGGAAATCGCGCTGCCAGTGCCGCTAAGGCGCTGCTTCGACTATTTATTACCTGCAGGTGTTAGCGCCGATGAACTGCAACCCGGCGTATTGGTGCGTGTGCCCTTTGGCCGTCAGGAATTGATTGGTGTGCTGCTCAGGGTGAAAACCGAAACCGTGCAGGAGTCTGCCAAATTGCGTGCAGCCTTGGCGATTATCGACCCACGACCCGCGCTCGATAACGAATTGCTCGACCTCTGCCTCTGGGCCGCTGACTACTACCAATGCGCCCCCGGTGAAGCCCTGCAAACCGCACTGCCCGCACTCTTGCGCCAAGGCGAACCGGCACAACTGCGCGGCGAGCCGGTATTTCGCCTCACCACTGAGGGTAAAGGTTTACCCGAAGGCGCACTTAAACGCTCCCCCAAACAGGCGGCCTTACTCGCCGCACTGCAAACTCGCCATCAGCTCAGCCGCGCCGATCTAGACTTGCTCGACATTCCGCGCAGCATCGCCAAAACCCTGATCGATAAAGGTCTGGTTCGCATCGATGAAATCACCCCAGTGCAAGCACCGCTGCCCGCACAACTATTGGGTGAGCAGCCGTTAGTATTGAGCGATGAACAGCACAACGCATTTGCGCAGATCGATTACCACCACTTTAAAACCTACCTGCTGGATGGCGCCACCGGCAGCGGCAAAACCGAAATCTACCTGCAAGCCATTGAACAAACCCTCAAGCAGGGCAAACAAGCCTTGGTACTGGTGCCAGAAATAGGCCTGACCCCGCAAACCCTTGAGCGCTTCCAGCGCCGCTTTAATTTGCCAATTGTCGCCCTGCACTCCGGCCTGAATGACCGCGAGCGGTTGGACGCTTGGCTGCAAGCGCGCGACGGTATCGCACGAATTATCATCGGCACCCGCTCGGCATTGTTTACCCCATTAAAAGAACCGGGCATTTTGATTATCGATGAAGAGCATGACGGCTCCTTTAAACAGCAAGATGGCTTTCGTTATTCCGCACGGGATCTCGCCGCCGTTCGCGCCCATCGCCTCGGGATTCCACTGATCCTCGGCTCCGCCACCCCCTCATTGGAAACCCTGCACAACGCCATCCAAGGTCGCTACCAATATCTGCGCCTGAAAGCACGCGCGGGCAAGGCCAAACCGCCTGAAATCCAATTGCTCGATATTCGCGGCGAAATCCTGCACGAAGGTTTTGCGCAAGCCAGTATCGATGCGATTGGCGATACCCTCGACAAGGGCAATCAGGTACTGGTTTTCCTTAATCGCCGCGGTTACGCCCCCACATTGGAGTGTCACGATTGCGGCTGGCTGGCGAACTGCAATCACTGTGATGCACGTATGACCGTGCACCAAACCCCGCGCCATTTGCATTGCCACCACTGTGATCACCAGCGCGGTATTCCCAAGCGCTGCCCGAGCTGCAACAGCAGCAAAATCCAGCCCATTGGCCAAGGCACCGAGCGCAGCGAAGTAGTGCTGCAACAACTGTTTCCTACCCAGAAAGTGATCCGCGTCGACCGCGATTCCACCCGCAACAAAAACGCGATGCAGAAATTATTGGTCGATGTCCATTCCGGCGAACCTTGCATTCTGGTCGGTACACAGATGCTCGCCAAGGGTCATCACTTTGCCGATGTCACACTGGTGGTGATTATCGATGCCGACGCCGGTTTATTCAGCACCGACTTTCGCGGCGCCGAGCGCATGGGGCAACTCTTGTTGCAAGTCGCCGGGCGCGCCGGGCGCGAAGAAAAAAATGGCCGAGTGATTTTGCAGAGCCACCACACCGATCACCCGCTGGTACAAACCCTAGTGCAACAGGGCTATCACGCACTGGCAGATTTGATTCTGCATGAACGCCAAATTACCCAGCTGCCGCCCTATCGCCACTTGGCACTGCTTCGCGCCGAGAGCAAACAAGCCATAGCCGCTGTGGATTTTTTACAAGTCGCACGGCAAATGGCCGAACAACTACAAGCACCGCAACCGCTCTTTAATTACCTCGGGCCACTGCCGGCGATGATGGAAAAACGCGGCGACCGCTTTCGCTACCAATTACAAATCAACAGCGCGCAGCGCAAACCGTTGCAACAATTGCTCAGCCAACTTGCCTTGCAACTAGAGGCATCGCCGCTCGCCAAACGGGTGCGCTGGTCGATTGATGTAGATCCGCAGGAGATGGGATAAACAACCCTAAGTGTAATAACTAACAGACAGCAGCAGGAATTGCAGGCTTAGTGACTCACCTGTGCAATCCCTTTACAATCGCGCCCTCGATGTAACCCAAAAAAGCCAATCCCATGAGTAGAGATTTCGCCAAAAAAGGCCGCGCACCGGCGCGCCGCACGTCATCCAACAATGCCCCCACGCCGCCTTGGCTGTGGTTTGCTGCAGGTTTGGTCTTGGGGGCTTTTGCGGCCAGCCTCTATTTCATTAAAAATCCGGTGACTGCTCCGGCACCAAAAGAAGAACCTAAACCCAAAGTCGTCGATAACAAAACCCCTAAACCGCGTTTTGATTTCTACAAATTACTGCAAGAAAGCGAGACGATTGTTCCGGCCAGCGAAACCATCAACGAAGAAAAACCGGCGCAGGAACAAACTACCGAATATATCTTGCAGGTAGGTTCTTTCCCGCGCGCGGAAGATGCAGACAAATTGCGCGCGCAATTAATTCTGCTCAACCTCGACGCCAATATCGAGAAAGTGGAAATTCGCAAAGGCGAAATTTGGCACCGTGTAGTAGTCGGCCCGTTCAAAACCCAAAACCAACTCACCAGCGCGCGCTCGCAATTGGTTAAAAACGAATACAACGCACTGGTGCTCAAGCGCGCCAAAACCAAATAAGCCCCTTCCCTCAGCCCGCGCCTTGAAAAAGGCACGCGCGCCCCCACTTTTCTGGCTTCTCCGAAGTAAATTTAGAAGGAAGTCCAGTGACAACAATTCTCTCTGTGCGCCGCGAAGGGCAAGTGGTTATCGGCGGCGATGGCCAGGTATCCCTCGGCAATACCGTGATGAAAGGCAATGCGCGCAAAGTGCGCCGCCTTTACAAAAATCAAGTAATTGCCGGATTTGCCGGTGGCACTGCCGATGCATTCACATTATTCGAGCGCTTTGAAGCCAAACTTGAAGCCCACAACGGCCAACTCACTCGCGCGGCGGTCGAACTCGCCAAAGAGTGGCGAACGGATCGCAGCTTGCGGCGATTGGAAGCATTACTCGCCGTTGCCGATAAAGAGGCTTCGTTAATCATTACCGGCAATGGCGATGTGATCCAACCGGAAGACGATTTAATCGCCATCGGCTCCGGCGGTAATTACGCCCAAGCCGCCGCGCGCGCGCTGCTGGAAAACACCCAATTAGATGCGCGCAGCATTGTGGAAAAGGGTTTGAAAATCGCTGGTGATATCTGCGTGTTCACCAACCAATCCCACACCATCGAACTGCTCGATTATTAATTCATTCTTTTAAGAGTTTTTTATGTCCTCCATGACTCCGCGCGAAATCGTGCACGAATTAGATAAACATATCGTCGGCCAAGGCGATGCCAAACGCGCCGTTGCGATTGCGTTGCGCAACCGCTGGCGTCGCATGCAAGTGCCGGCTGATATGCGCAATGAGATCACACCCAAAAATATTTTGATGATCGGCCCAACCGGTGTCGGCAAAACAGAAATCGCGCGTCGCTTGGCCAAGCTTGCCAACGCACCGTTTATCAAAGTGGAAGCGACCAAGTTTACCGAAGTTGGTTACGTTGGCCGCGATGTGGAATCCATCATCCGCGATCTGGTTGATGTCGCCATTAAAATGCGCCGCGAGCAGGCGACCAAATCGGTACAGCATCGCGCCGCCGAGGCAGCGGAAGAGCGCATCCTTGACGCACTCTTACCACCCGCGCGCGATCTCTCCAGCGAAGAAAGCAAACACGAATCCAGCACCCGCCAAATCTTCCGCAAAAAATTCCGCGAAGGCGAGTTGGATGATAAAGAAATTGAAATCGATATAGCCGCTGCCAGCGTCGGCGTAGAGATCATGGCGCCGCCCGGCATGGAAGACATGACCAATCAATTGCAAAGCATGTTTTCATCGCTCGGGCGCGACAAAACCAAAAAAGCCAAACTCACGGTGAAAAAAGCCTTCAAACAATTGCAAGATGAAGAAGCCGCAAAGTTAGTGAGCGATGACGACATCAAAACCCAGGCGATTGAAGCAGCAGAGCAAAACGGTATTGTATTTATCGATGAAATAGACAAGGTTGCACGCAAGGGCAATGTGAGTGGCGCCGATGTGTCGCGCGAAGGTGTGCAGCGCGATTTGCTGCCACTGATCGAAGGCTGCACTGTAACCACCAAACACGGCAGCATCAAAACCGACCATATTTTATTTATCACCTCGGGCGCCTTTCACCTGAGCAAACCGTCGGATTTGATTCCGGAATTGCAAGGCCGCCTGCCGATTCGCGTTGAGCTGCAAGCCTTAACGCCAGATGATTTTGAGCGCATCCTCACCGAGCCAACGGCATCGCTCACTGAACAGCAAGAAGCGCTGCTGAAAACCGAAGGGGTCGACATCACCTTTACTAAAGACGGTATTCGCCGCATTGCGGAAACCGCTTATGAAGTAAATGAACGCACTGAAAATATCGGCGCGCGCCGTTTGCATACAATTTTGGAACGTTTGTTAGAAGATGTATCGTTTGAAGCGGGCGATGGCAACCGCCAAGTGGAGATCAACGCAGCTTATGTTGACGAACATGTGGGCGAGCTGGCAAAAGACGAAGACCTTAGCCGCTTTATTTTGTAATCCCGCGCCCATTTATTAAGTGGCTTCACCATGAACAAAATGCCCAGCAAAATTCAATTGCACAAACAATCGCAACAACTGGAACTGCATTTCGGCGGCGAGCAATTTTTATTGCCCGCCGAGTTTTTGCGCGTGCACTCACCCAGTGCCGAAGTAAAAGGTCACGGCCCCGGGCAAGCAGTGTTGCAATATGGCAAACAAGGTGTGGCGATCAGCACCATTGAGCGCGCAGGCAACTACGCGCTCAAACTGGTGTTTGACGACGGCCACGACAGCGGCATTTACACCTGGGATTATTTTTACGAGCTGGGGAAAAATCAGGAAAGTCTGTGGAACACGTATTTAGATGCGCTGCATCAAGCGGGTAAAAGCCGCGCCAAAGATACCAGCGTAGTGAAATTTATCGGCTGACAACTGGCGCAGATTGCGCCAGCCAAATCAGTACCCTCGTTAATAACCCAAGCGTTAAGCCACCCAATTAATTGCGCCGCTGTAGGCAGTCAGCAAAATCAGCAAGCCAAACGCAATGCGGTACCAAGCAAACACCATAAAGGTGTGATTGCTAATAAATTTCAGCAAAGCGCGCATCACCACAAACGCACTGATAAACGAAGCTACAAAACCCAGTGCAAAAATTTCAATATCCGCCACTTCAATTAAATCGCGCGCGCCCCACATGCTGTACAGCGATGCGGCACTGATCACCGGAATTGCCAGAAAAAAAGAAAACTCGGTCGATGCTTTGCGTGACAAGCCGAAATACATACCACCGATAATGGATGCCCCCGAACGCGACACTCCAGGCACCAACGCCAAGCATTGGCACAGTCCGACCTTGAACGCGCGCGCATAGCTAATAGCATCCATATCATCGGTGTCGGGTTTATAAGCGCGTTTTTCCACCCACATAATCGCCAGCCCACCCACAATAAATCCGGTCGCAACCACATAGGGGCTAAACAACACAGAGCGAATAAAGTCCGCACAGGTGTAGCCAATTAAAATAAAAGGGATAAATGCAATCGCCACATTGATATATAAATTGCGCTCAACGCCGGGTTTGCCCAAGCCTAACAAACTGGAAAATATTTTTTGCCGATACTCCCAGACCACCGCCATCATGGCGCCCATCTGGATAAAGATTTCAAATACAACGCGCTTATCTTTACGCCAAAAATCCATCAACTCGCCCGCCAGAATCAAATGGCCAGTACTGGAAATAGGCAATAGCTCTGTTAACCCCTCAACAATACCCATGATGACGGCTTGTAACATCAGCAGTAAATCCACAATAACTCCCTGATTGGCAAAGTAAGCAATAAAAAGGCGGCGCAAGTCTGCGGCAATTACCCCTTGTTTGCAATCTATGTGCCTATATCGAGGGTGAGGCTAGGTTATACTCGCACCGAACGCATTTCCCCCAAGAGGACAGCACCATGCGCTTATTAACTTACACCTGTTTAATGTCTATCATGCTGATGCTACTCAGCGCATGCACCAACATCCAATATGCCAACGACTACAAAAGCGGTACCGATTTTAGCGGGTTAAAAACCTACAATTGGCGGGCAGTCAGTGTGGATATAGGCGGTATAGATAAAACTGCCCTACAAAAAATCGCCGATGAACAATTGCGCGCACAGGGATTTATTCTGGCCGACACCAGCGCTGAGTTATTGATCGACATGCAGGTATTTTCACGAGTAAGCAAAGGTGGCAACACCAGCATCGGGATTGGCATTGGCTTACCGGTCGGGCGCAATGGCAGCATCGGTTTGGGCACAGGTCAAACACTGGGCAAGGGCAAACAAGAAGGCGTGATAGTGCTTGATATCACCCAAACTAGCAGCAACCAATTAATTTGGCGCGGCAACGCCGAAGGTATTCCGCTAATTAATTTTTCGTTAAAAGCCGAGCAAAAACTGCGCGAAACTTTTAGCAAACTCTTAGCGCCGTTTCCGCCCGCACCCGCCACAAAATAACGCGACAAAACCTCACGACAAAACCCGCAAGCTTCGATCCAGCGCAATCCTATGCTGCGCTGGATTGATGCTGGCAGCATAGGCGATAACCTCCACACCGGCAGCACGCGCAAGCGCTAAAGTGTCTGCATAAGTCTTATCAATATGCGCCGCCGCGCGCACCGATTGAATCCCCGTGTGCTGCACACAAAACAACAACACCGCTCTATGCCCCTGTTCAACCATCGCTATTAATTCACGCAAATGTTTACTGCCGCGCTCACTGACCGCATCGGGGAAAAAACCTTTACCCTCTGCTTCCATCAGGGTCACGTTTTTGACTTCCAGATAACAGAGACGTACATCGCCACTATTTTCACTTAAGAGAAAATCGATGCGCGATTTTTCGCTGCCATACACCACCTCGCGCCGCAGCGTTTGATAACCACGCAATTCGGCAATCACGTCTGCGCGCAGCGCTTGCTCAACCAGCTCATTGGTACGCGCGGTGTTGATCCCTGCCAGATGCCCACCGGGCGCAGTCACCACCTCCAGGGTTTGCGGGTATTTGCGGGTTTTGCTATCGCTCACCGAATACCAGCAGGGGCTTTCGGGCACCAGACAATTTTTCATTGAACCGGTATTGGGGCAATGGATGGTCAACTCCGTCCCATCAGCTAGACGAATATCAGCCAAAAAACGCTTGTAACGTTTGAGTAGCAGCGCAGGATAAAACCGGGACATAGTCGACAAGGCACTCGCAGATGACAAATTCATGGCAAATTGAAGCACAAACGCGCCAATTTGGGGCTATAGTTTTTGCTTGAGACAGGATTGAATACAGTTTGGACAATATAGAAGCAATCCGCTAACAGGCGCGCGAAAAAACGCTAGCACTCGCATTTGTTATCTGATAGCTTGCTCCCCCTTCTAATTCTGCCCACCCGCTGGTGCAGATTATTGCCGATCCAGGAAGTCTTGCGAGGCGCTACTATGGCGAAAAAAACACCCTCTACTGAAACATTTGCACTGCGCCCTTTTACTCCTTATGTGGAGAAAAAAGGCGAAGATTATATGAGCGAAGGTCAAAAGCAGCACTTTAGACAACTGCTGCTCAACTGGCGCTCAGAGCTGATGGAAGAAGTAGACCGCACAGTAACCCACATGAAGGACGAAGCGGCTAACTTTCCCGACCCCGCCGACCGCGCCAGTCAGGAAGAAGAGTTCAGCCTTGAACTGCGCACCCGCGACCGCGAGCGCAAGTTGATCAAGAAAATCGACAGCACCTTGGAGCTGATCGAAAACGATGATTACGGCTACTGCGATGCCTGCGGCGTAGAGATTGGTATTCGTCGCCTTGAGGCGCGCCCAACCGCTACCCTCTGCGTGGATTGCAAAACCCTCGCGGAAATCAAAGAAAAACAAGTCGGCGGTTAATGCCGATTTGATCGAGGCGGGCAGCGCTCGCCTCTTTCATCATGTCAGTCACACCTATCACCCTCACCCCCGCTCGTTTACCCGACGGCAGCACCCCCTCAGGCTATATCGGCCGTTTTGCCCCCTCACCTACCGGCCCATTACATTTTGGTTCGCTGGTCAGTGCGCTTGCCAGTTATTTGGATGCCAAAGCCAATGGCGGACTGTGGCGGGTGCGCATGGAAGATCTCGACCCGCCGCGTGAACAAGCCGGTGCCGCCAGCGCAATCCTGCAAAGTTTGGAAGATCACGGTTTGCAGTGGGATGGCGACGTCATCTATCAAAGCCAGCGCAGCCATGCCTATCAAGCCTGCCTTGATGCCCTATTAAATGCAGGGTTGGCCTATCGCTGCAGCTGCTCGCGGCAAGATTTAACAGCCATGGGCGGTATTTACGATGGCCGCTGCCGCAACCGCCAGCCAAACCCAGAACAAACCTGTTCGGTGCGACTGAAGCTTTACGACCTGCCAGATCGCGTTACCGCAGAGCAGATCCAATTTGACGATTTAATTCAGGGGCGACAAAGCCAACATTTACGCAGCCAAGCGGGCGATCAAATCCTGCAGCGGCGCGATGGCTTTTACGCCTATCAACTGGCCGTAGTAGTCGATGATATAGCCCAGGGCATCACCCATATTATTCGCGGCAGCGACTTGCTAGAGGTAACCGGCAGGCAGCTATTTTTCTTTGAGCTATTAGGCGCACCACTACCGCAATTCGGCCACGTGCCCTTGGCAATGCAAGCCAACGGCCAAAAACTCAGTAAACAAAACCATGCCAAAGCTATTGAAAGCCAACACGCCAGCAGGAACCTATGGCGTGGGCTAGCATTTTTAGGGCAGAATCCCCCCTCTGATTTGGCGGATGCTTCCACATCAGAATGTTTGGACTGGGCCTTGCATCATTGGCAGCGCAGTGCGATTCACGGCTTAAGCCATTTACACCAAGAAGAATAAGAAAACTCAACCCACCGCGCCTTGTGCAAGGGGAACCGAATTATGAACAATCAACGCTTGGTTATTTTGCTGCTGTTAGTGGCCTATATTTTTTCACCCAGCCTGTTTAACTGGATTATCAACCCTGAAGGGGCTTGGTATCGCCCTTATTTAGTCTGGGTGGCCGTGATTGTCATCGCCTTTGTGATGCAGATTCGCCGCAAGAATTACCACGAGTTTGACTAGTTCACCTAGGAATTAGCTCTCCCATAAGACTGATAAGAACTAAAACAATATGACATTTGATCTCAGCCAGGTAGCACTCATCGGCATTAGCTATTTATTGCTGCTTTTTGGCATAGCCTGGATTACCGAGCGCGGCTGGATTCCCGAAGCGGTAACCTCACACCCCATTACCTATATTTTATCGCTGGGTATTTTTGCCAGTGCCTGGGCGTTTTACGGGGTGATCGACCTCGCTTTCCAATACGGTTATGGCGCGCTCGCCTACTACTTGGGCACCGGCGCACTCTTTCTGTTTGCACCGGTTGCATTGGCGCCGCTGGCAGAACTGGCGCGGCGCCATCAGGTACACTCGCTCGCCGATTTGCTGGTGTTCCGCTACCACAGCCACAGCGTGGGCGCGCTCACCACCCTCTGCATGCTGTGCGGCATATTGCCGCTCATGGCACTGCAGATTCAGGCGATCGCCGACACCATGCATATCCTCACAGTGAGCGGCAACCCATCGCTGCCGCTGGCGGGCACTGGCCTCACCTTTAAGGATGTGATGGCACTCTGCTACTGCGCCATTCTCGCCTTTTTTACTATCTCTTTTGGCGCCAACCGCGAACAGCATCGCGGGCTGATTACCGCCATGGCATTCGAGTCCCTACTCAAGGTTTGCGCGCTCTGCGCGGTAGGCTTGGTTGCGGTTTTTGGTGTGTTTGATGGGCTGGAAGGGCTGGACCAATGGCTGCTCGACCATCCGGAAAACCTCGCCCTGTTGCACACCCCCATCCACACAGATTCCGCCCACACCCTGCTATTAGTGTTTGTCGCTACCGCCGTCACCATGCCACATATTTTCCACTTAGGGCTGGCGGAAAACCCATTGATGCGCAACTCGCACACAGTAACTTGGGCGTTTCCACTGTTCTTATTATTGATGGCGCTGCCGATTTTCCCCATCCTGTGGGCGGGCACCGAACTGAGCGTGCCCCTACCACCCCAGTATTACACGCTGGGTGTGCCGATCCTGTTTAATTCGCCCGGCCTAACCCTATTGGCATTTATCGGCGGCTTGTCAGCAGCGACCGGCGCCATGGTGGTAATCTCCCTTGCCCTATCCACAATGGTGATGAACCACTGGCTCCTGCCAAGTCTAAAACTGCGCACCCGTACCGACCTCTACAGCCAGTTGATTTGGTTGCGCCGAATTTTGATCGCCGCCATCTTTTTTGGCGGCTATCTGCTCTATTGGATTCTGGACAACCGCCTCAGCCTCGCTGATTTAGCGATGACCGCCTTTATCGAAACCCTGCAATTCCTGCCCGGCACCTTTGCGATTGTGTTCTGGAGCAAAGGCAACAGACGCGGGATTATTGCCGGTTTGGCGGTGGGCACCAGTATTTGGGCGCTCGGCCTCCTGCTGCCCATATTAACTGGCCTGCAATACATCCAATTACCACTGCCCAGCTGGTCAATCCCGGTCGGTATCGAGTACTGGAGCGAAGTCACACTTATCTCCCTCGGGCTTAATACCCTCTGTTTCGTAGTGATCTCCATGCTCAGCCGCCAAACAGAAGATGAACAATACAGCGCCGACCTCTGCGCCGCTGACGAAATCAGTCACCCGGTGCGTCAAGCGCTGGACGTTCACTCCGCCTCGGAGTTTAAACATCGCCTCGCCAAACCACTGGGTAAAGTAACGGCCAGTCGCGAGGTGGATATAGCGCTAAAAGAACTCAACCTAGGTATCGACGAACGTCGCCCTTACGCCTTGCGCCGCCTGCGCGACCAGATCGAGGGTAATTTATCGAGCCTGATGGGGATTCATGTCGCCAGCGAGATTATGGATAAGTGCATTCCGCATGCGACCGCCGAGGCGCAATCCACCGTCGATATCAACCTGATTGAAAACCGCCTCGCGGAATACCGCAACCATCTCACCGGCATGGCGGCAGAACTGAATACACTGCGTCTATACCATCGCAAAACACTCGAAGAACTGCCGATGGCGGTCTGCTCCCTCGGGCGCGATATGGAAGTACTCATGTGGAACCGCGCCATGTCCGAACTCACCCAAACCCCGGGGGAGGATGTCACCGGCTCTTATCTGGAAGATATCCCTGAACCCTGGTGCAGCCTGCTGATCGACTTCAGCCAGAGCAGCGAGCCGCATTTTTATCGCCGTGAAATCGAACTCAACAACCGCCCACACTGGATCAGCCTGCACAAAGCCAATATTGAGGGGCCAATCACCGCCGGAGTATACGATCAGGTCATGCTGCTGGAAGATGTGACCGAAACCCAATTGCTCGAACAGGAACTGGTGCACTCCGAGCGCCTCGCCTCGGTCGGCCGCCTTGCGGCCGGTGTCGCCCATGAGATTGGCAACCCGATTACCGGCATCGCCTGCCTTGCACAAAATCTCAAATATGACTCTCACGATCCTGCCGAAGTATTGGAAACTGCCGAGCAGATCCTCAGTCAGACCGATCGTGTCGGGCGCATCGTGCAGTCGCTGGTGAGCTTCTCCCACGCTGGTCACGCCAGCAAAACCGAGTTTGAAGCCGTATCGATTCGCGATTGCGCCAATGAAGCCATCAATCTATTGTCGCTGCAAAAAGAGAAAACCCAAGTACTGTTCTGCAATGACATCCCCAAAACCGCCATAGTGGCAGGTGACGCACAACGCATTATTCAGGTTTTTATAAACCTTTTATCTAACGCGCGGGATGCCAGCCCAGAGCAAGGGCGTGTTATGCTTGAAAGTAACGAAGATGAGGATTCGGTAACAGTTTCTGTTACCGACGAGGGGCATGGTATCCCTCCCGAACTGATTGAACGGATTCTCGAACCTTTCTTCACCACTAAAGAACCCGGTGAAGGTACAGGTTTGGGCTTGGCCATGGTGTACAGCATTATCGAAGACCACAGTGGCCATATGGATATCATTAGCCCTGCCGACACAGTTCACCATCGCGGTGCCAGCTTTGTCATCACCCTGCCGCGTCATCTCGACTACTTCATGGATGCATGATCTAAAAAGTGAACCACACCAGCGGCTTACAAGCCTAGCTTGCAAGCTATTGACCCGTAACACTTAACGCAAGACCCGGATAGCTATGAGTAAGATTCTGATTGTTGAAGACGAAACCATCATCCGTAACGCCCTGCGCAAACTGCTTGAGCGCAACCAGTACGAGGTCAATGAGGCCCCGTCGGTAAAAGAGGCGACATCCAAATTCCAATTGAAAGAATTTGACTTGATCATCAGCGACCTACGCCTGCCCGGCGCACCGGGAACGGATTTGATCAAACTGGCAGGTGATACGCCGGTACTCATCATGACCAGCTACGCCAGCCTGCGTTCAGCGGTAGATTCCATGCGCATGGGCGCGGTGGACTATATCGCCAAACCCTTCGACCATGACGAGATGGTCAATGCCGTCAAGCGGGTGATCGGCAAAGCTAAAGCAGCCAATAAAGCGGCGGCAAACGGGCTAACCGCCAGTACCGCAATCGCCGGCATGATTGGCGCGAGCGACGTAATGCAGGATTTGTACAACCGCATCCACAAAGTTGCTCCCACCAACGCTACCGTACTCATTCACGGCGAAACCGGCACAGGCAAAGAGCTGGTTGCCCGTGCACTGCACGAAGAGAGCAATCGCAATAACCACCTGATGATCTCGGTTAACTGCGCGGCAATTCCGGATACATTGATCGAATCCGAACTGTTCGGCTACGAAAAAGGCGCCTTTACCGGCGCAGCCACCAATCGCGAAGGCCTCGTCGCTGCGGCTGATGGCGGCACACTGTTCCTCGATGAAATTGGCGAGTTGCCTCTGGAAGCCCAAGCGCGCCTACTGCGGGTACTGCAAGAAGGGGAAGTGCGCCCGCTCGGCTCAGTTGAATCGCGCAAAGTGGATGTCCGCTTGGTCGCCGCAACTCACCGCGATCTGCGCAAGCTATCCAAAGAAGGCAAATTCCGCGAAGACCTCTATTTCCGTATCAATGTAATGCAATTAGAGCTGCCACCGCTGCGTGAGCGCGGGCGCGATATCATCAATATCGCCGAGTCCCTGCTGCAGCGCTACTGCGCCCAATTTGGCAAAACACAGCTAAAGCTATCCTCGTCTGCTATGGATGCGATCATGAGCTACAACTGGCCGGGCAATGTGCGCGAGCTGGAAAATGCGATGCAGCGCGCGGTGATTCTGTGCGAAGACAGCAACGAAATTGGCGATCACCTGCTCTCCATCGATATGGACGCTCAGGATCTGGACGACAATACCGGGAGCTCACTGTTTGAGCCTGCCCGCCTTGCCAACCGCAACGCTAACGGTGTACCTGCTGCATCAGAAGACCTTTCGCTGGAAGACTATTTCCAGCGCTTTGTACTAGAGCATCAGGACAGCATGAGTGAAACCGAACTGGCACGTAAGCTGGGCGTTAGCCGCAAGTGCCTGTGGGAGCGCCGTCAGCGCCTTGGCATACCGCGTAGCAAATCCACTGCGGCACTTAGCAGCGCCAAATAACAACTCCTTACACAGCAGCACACAGCAAATCCCCAGCAGCTTATCAGCACTGGGGATTTTTGTTTTTTAGTGACATTTATTGATTAATGCGCCACGCATGTTGTTATTAACGCCAAATCGTTACCCCCAAACACGTGAGTGTTACCGCACAAATACTGTTACCGCATTTGTCTTACGTAACAATTTAGTGACAAACATGTAACCGTTCGAAATAACAAAAAGTAATAAGAAGAACCGAAAAAAATGTAACCCATTGTTTTAATTGAACATTTAAAAAGTGGCACGAGTACTGCTTTTAGAGCGCCATAACAAAAACAAATAATAAGAATTAAATGTGAAAATCTAATAACAACAACAAATAATAAAAAACAGAACGAACTTAAAAATAACAACAATAGACAATAAGAAACTGAAACAAACGAATAACAACAAGAAACAATAAGAAACGGAAAATAAAAGAGCATAACAACAACAAACAATAACAAGATAAACTGAATAATAATAACGAAAACAATAACTTAGATAGACCTACGCTAGAAGACAAGAGCAATAAGACACTAAAATAAAGCGGATACTGACTAGGCACGGGATGGGACAGCACGCGAGATTGGATATGGGCACGGAAGCACCCCATTGAATGCCGATTAAAGCACTCCGGTGCTCCCTCCTACGGGAAAGCGAAAGCTTTCCCGTTTTGCTTTCTGAGCCAGATTTTTTACAGATTCGCACCTACACTAAAAACCGAACTAGGATTTCGACCCGATTTCAAAGTAACACACGCGGTAGTATTGTCGTAAAAAACCCCGTGCTTCTGCTAAACTCGCCGCTCTTGTGCAACTGACTGCCTAAACACCAGCGAGACAACATGCTCAAACGCTTGCTAAACCTCTTTACCACCGGCGCCAAAGATTCCAGTAAGGCATCCAATGCGCGCAATAGCGATGGCGCCGCGCTTATCCCGCGCGACCAACACACTATCTCCCGCAAGAACATTAGCCCTGCGGCGATCAAGATTATCAAACAACTGGAAGATGCAGGCTTTGCCGCCTATTTGGTTGGCGGCGGCGTGCGCGATTTACTGCTGGGTAATCGCCCCAAAGACTTTGATGTGGCCACCAATGCCAAACCGGAAGAGGTAAAACGCATCTTCCGCGGCGCACGCATTGTTGGCCGCCGCTTTCAAATCGTCCATGTGCGCATGGGCCGTGAAGTGATTGAAGTGACCACCTTCCGCGGTCACCATGATGAGGCTTCCAGTACGCGCAGTCAGGATGGCATGCTACTGCGCGACAATGTTTATGGCACGCTTGAAACCGACGCTATGCGCCGCGACTTCACCGTCAATGCGCTCTATTACACGCTCAAGGACTTTTCTGTCATTGACTACTGCAATGGTATGGACGACCTCAAACAGCGCACCTTACGCATCATTGGCGACCCAGCGACCCGCTATAAAGAAGATCCAGTGCGTATACTGCGCGCGCTGCGTTTTGCCGCCAAATTGGGCTTTAATCTGGAAGCCAAAACCGCCAAGCCTATCCGTGAGCTGAGCGGTCTACTATTGAACGTGTCCGATGCGCGCCTGTTCGAGGAAGTGCTGAAATTATTTCTGGGCGGGTCAGCCACTGCAACTTTCAGCCTGATGCGCGACTACGATTTACTGACACACCTCTTTCCCGGTACCGATAAAGCACTCAAGTCAGGCGATGAACTAGGCGCCAACCTGATCGAACAATGCATGATCAATACCGATAAACGCATCCGCAGCGAAAAAACCGTCACCCCGGCATTTATCTATGCCGCATTGCTTTGGCCCGCACTGCAGCAACAATTCAAATTGCTCAGCGGACAGATGACCCCCACCCAGGCATGGGCGCAGGCTGCGCAAAATGTTATCAACCAACAGCTCACCCGCACTGCGGTACCCAAGCGCTTCTTAATCCCCATGCGCGAAATCTGGGACTTGCAACAGCGCTTGCCGAGCCGTTTAGGCATGCGTGCACTGCGCACCCTGGATCACCCGCGCTTCCGCGCCGCTTACGACTTTTTGTTGATGCGCGAAGCCGCTGGCGAAGCACTCGATGGCCTGGGTGTATGGTGGACGAATTACCAAACTGCCAGCGATGAAGAGCGCGAGCAAATGGTGAAAGACATAGGCAAACAAAGTGGGGGTAAATCGGCCAGCAAACCGCGTCGTCGCCGCGGCCCGCGCAAACCCAAAACCGATGCCGCACCCGGCGGGAACGAGTAATTCATGGCGCTGGCCTACATAGGTCTGGGTAGCAATCTCGAAGACCCGCTCGCACAAGTGACACGCGCGTTTGCTGAGCTAGCGGATCTTCCCACCACAGCACTGCTGGCGCGCTCGTCGATTTACACCAGCCGCGCCATTGGCCCCGCGCAACCCGACTACACCAACGCAGTCGCCCTGCTCGACACCCAGCTCGCACCCATCGCGCTGTTAGACGCGCTGCAGGCTATAGAGCAAGCCCATCAGCGGGTGCGTGTTCAACATTGGGGGCCTCGCACACTGGATCTGGATCTGCTGCTCTATGGCGACCAGACTATCGCTGTTGAGCGACTGACCGTACCTCACCCTTATCTCAGCCAGCGCAGTTTTGTACTGTATCCACTGGCGGAGATCACCCCGAATTTGCACTTGCCTGATGGCACCCCGCTCGCCGAGTTGCTCAGCTGCTGCCCCGCAGACGGCCTGACGCGCCTGCCATCGCCCGCTTAACAAATTAGTTTCAAGGAGTTGCCGTGGACGCTGTTTTTGAAGAGCTCGGACTGGATTTAACCAACGTTAAATTACCCCGTTATATCGCCGTGGAAGGGTGCATCGGCGTAGGCAAAACGACGCTCGCGCGCAATATCGCGCAATTGTTTAATTACGATATGCTGCTGGAGCAACCGGAAGAGAATCCCTTTTTGGAGCGCTTTTATCGCGACCCAAAATCCACCGCCTTGCCCACGCAACTATTCTTTTTATTCCAGCGCGCCAATCAATTACAAAGCCTGCGGCAAGACGATATTTTTGAACCAGTGCGCGTGGCGGATTTTTTAATCGAGAAAGATCAGCTGTTTGCGCGGGTAACGCTGGATGACGATGAACTCAATATTTATCGCCAGGTATATGATCGGCTGGTCATCAACGCACCGCGCCCGGATTTGGTGATTTATCTACAGGCGCCGCTCGATGTATTGCTCGACCGTATTCGTCAGCGCGGCATCAGCGCCGAGCAACATATCAGCGCTGATTATTTAAAAGCGCTCAACGACACCTATACTGAATTTTTCCATTTCTACGATGGCGCGCCGCTGCTGATCGTTAACGCCAAAGATCTCAATCTGGCGAAAAACCGCGATCACTTTAAGCAGCTGGTGGAATATATTCTCACCATCAACAGCGGCCGCCACTATTACAATCCAGTGCCTGCGCTCTAACGACCACGCGCACGACTCCATATTTTCAGCGAGAACAGCCATGCCCTACGCAACCCTTAACAGCACCTCCACGGCGAATACCGCGCTCACCAAAAATGTCACCATCAATACACTGCACAAACTAAAAACCAGTGGCGAAAAGTTTGTGGTGATTTCCCTATACGATGCACACATGGCCGCTATGGCACAGCGCTGCGGTGTAGAAGTTGTGTTGGTCGGCGATTCGCTCGGCATGACGGTATTGGGCTACGACAGCACCATCCCGGTCACTATGGAGCAGATGATTTATCACGTGGAAGCGGTAGCGCGCGGCAATAAAAAATCGCTGATTATTGGCGACCTTCCCTTTATGACCTATGCCACGCCCGATGAAGCCATGCGCAATTGCACCCGCATCATGCAAGCCGGTGCGCAAATGGTAAAACTCGAAGGCGGCGCCTGGCTCGCCGA
Organism: Cellvibrio sp. ATLC23; assembly: GCF_057196725.1. Taxonomy (NCBI): domain Bacteria; kingdom Pseudomonadati; phylum Pseudomonadota; class Gammaproteobacteria; order Cellvibrionales; family Cellvibrionaceae; genus Cellvibrio; species Cellvibrio sp. ATLC23. Next base: position 216,964 of record NZ_JBXUOS010000003.1, read on the forward strand.
GACGGTGCGCATGCTCTCTGAACGCGGCGTTCCGGTGTGTGCGCACTTGGGTTTAACACCGCAATCAGTGAATAAATTTGGCGGCTTTCGGGTGCAGGGGCGCGATGAAGCGGGCGCGGAAAAAATTCTCGCAGATGCTAAATTACTCGCTGATGCCGGTGCCGATTTATTAGTGCTGGAATGTGTACCTGCCGATTTGGGCGCGCGTATTACCCGCGAAATTGCGATCCCAACCATTGGTATAGGTGCAGGGCGCGATACCGATGCGCAAGTCTTGGTGATTAACGATATTCTCGGCCTCACCGAACAGCCACCTAAGTTCTCTAAAAACTTTTTGTTAGAAGCAACCGACATTCCCGGCGCAATGCAAAAATATGTTGCCGATGTCAAAGCCGGAACATTCCCCGGCGATGACAACATTTTTATCTAACCTGTTTTTACTCTCTATTAAAAATATAACTACAGGGCAATTCCCTGCCCTGTTGCTACACTCTTACCTAATCGGCAAAAAATTCGGCAAATAGTCGCACAACAATTACAAGGCGACGCTATCAACAACCGACCACCGTTATTAAGCGGTAACCAAAAGGTACGAGTTATGTTCAGCAAAACATCACTACTTATTGCTCTGTTAAGCAGCTGCTTTATCGCACCACTACACGCGGATACACCTGCTACTAAAGAATCTACAACATTCACCCAAACCACGAACGACAAAGCGGCCTGGAAAACTTATCTCGCCAAATCCCAAGCGCTGCGCAAAGCCGACCAGGCATTTCTTAAGAACGAGTTAAAAAAGCTCGGGCAAAAAAAAGCAAGCCTGCCGGAATACACCAAAGAATTTGGCTTTGAAGTCAAACAAAAACCCGATTGGTTTAAAAGCGACGAAGGTAAACGCGTGATGGATATTATCCTCTCGTTTCAAACCCCGTCCGGCGGCTGGTCAAAACGCACCGATATGAGCAAAGCGCCGCGTAAACCCGGTCAAGCTTTTGGTGTTGAACAAGATTACATCCCTACCTTTGATAACGGTGCGACCAGCACACAGCTAATGCTGCTGGCACAAGCACATCAGGCCACCGGCGATAAACGTTATAGCGATGCATTTGCCAGAGGTTTGGATTTTATAATCGCTGCCCAATATCCCAATGGCGGCTGGCCGCAAAACTTCCCCTTGGTTGGCGGCTACCACGATCACATCACCTACAATGATGCGCTCATGAGCGACCTGATGGTAATTTTGCATAAGGTTGCCCTTGCGCAAGAAGAGTATTCATTTGCAACACCCGCACAACAACAAGCAGCGCAAACCAGCCTCTCGCGTGCGCTTGATTGCGTACTCAAAACCCAAGTCATTAGCAATGGCAAGCGCACTATCTGGGGAGCACAACACGATGCGAAAACCTTACAGCCAGCCAAAGCTCGCGCCTATGAAATGATTTCCCTCACCAGTTCAGAGAGCGTAGGCACGCTGAATTTTTTGATGGATTTGGAGACGCCAAGTAGTGAGATTATCAATGCTATTCATGCCGCAGCTGCCTGGTACGAACAAAATAAAATTATCGGAAAAACCTGGACACGGGGCGACGCCTTGCTGAAAGATGATAAAAATGCACCGCCAATGTGGGCGCGTTTTTATGAGATAGGCACTAACCAACCTTTATTTGGCGACCGCGATGACTCAGTGCATTATGATCTGGCGAAAGTATCGGAAGAGCGCCGCCTAGGCTATGCCTGGTACACAACCTCGCCCAACCAAGTATTAGCAAAGTACGCCCGCTGGGCTGAACAATATCCGCAATAGATATTAATCACAGCACCTTCACTGCCGTGCAATACGGCAGTGAAGGATAACATCGTTAAATCTCAATTCCCTTCACTTGACCAGACTTTCATGGTTTGCACCGCCAGCAATTTGCACTGACCTTTTTGCTCAACGTATGTACGCATAAATTGGTAGCGCGAGGTGCGCAGGGTTTTTCCGTCTGGATTTAATTTATCGACACTGCTCAAGCCCTGCAACACCACCGTATTTCCCAAGCGATGCGAGCGAACATCATGGGAACGGCGCTGATGCGCTTGCGCCTCCGGTTTTTTTATTCGCATCAGCAATTGCGCTTTGGTCTCTTGCAGGCTTGCTAGGTTATGCACCCAATAAAACTCCGGTGCGAGCAACTTATCCAAAAATTGAACATTGCCCACCTGCAATGCAGTTTCGTATTGTGCATCCAGCTTCAGCAGCGTTTCTATATCCAGACAAGTTTCCGCCCGCGCAATTGACGCCACCAAACATGCAGTCATAACAAAGATTTTTTTCATCTCAAATTTTCACCATAAGAATTAACCTCTAGAAAGTAGAGCATAAAAAAAGCCGGCATCACAAGATGCCGGCCAAGACCATACTAGAGTACAAACAAAGGGGAGTTCCAAACTGGGCCAAGAGAAAACCCATCGGCAATGGCACCTATTCCTAAATCGATGAGTCAACCAAATCACAAGCTGTTGCACTCACAGGAAGAAACCCTTACCGGTAGTTTCAGTATTGTTCACTTTTCAGCCGTTGCCAGTTTTTTTATTCTTCTATTTAAATTATTTAGCGATAAACCCGCAAAACTGATTAGGAAAGGCTATAAAAACCAATTAAACCGGTGGATTGTGCCCCATCAACATCATTGCCTCGTTAATTAAATACTCAAGGCGAGTTGCAGTGGTGGAGCGCAACGCAAAGTCATCGACAAGTTTACGTAAACGGCTCAGCTTCGGGCGCACGGCACGCAATTCTTCTGTCACCGGCTCATAATCCAGATAATGATCTTGCACACTCAGCTTGTTCAGCTCAGATAACTCCGCATGCAACACACTGATCAGGTCATAAAAAAAATCTTTGCGATCCAAACTATTGGCTTCCCAATAAGCTTGATTCAATCCGCCCAACAAATCTTCAAGTACCTTGATGGCTTTGGAAATACTGCTATTCGACATAACACACCTTGCTTTAAGTTCATGATGAATCGTTTGAGTATAGAAGACTTTAGCGTCGTTGCTGGCGGCTCTGCTAAACTCCGCTCTCCTCGCCTCAGGACACCGCCATGCCGCTCGAACAACTCTGGTTGTTTACCACTATTACGCTCGTGCTCTCCGCCAGCCCCGGGCCAGTGATGCTGGCATGTATGATCGATGCCGGGCGCTACGGCTTTCGCAAATCGCTCTACACCATGCTCGGTGCCAGTGTGGGGAATTTGGTGTTGATGTTGTTATCTGCATTGGGGTTAGGTTTATTAGTCGAACAAGCGGAATGGATTTTTCATACGATTAAATGGATTGGTGCAGCTTATCTGGTGTATCTGGGCATTCAATTGGTATTGGCGCCCGCATTAAGTGTTGATCTGGAATCCCGTCAAATACGCAGCAGCCATTTATTCAGCAAAGCGTTTATCGTGGCGGTAACCAACCCCAAGGGGCTGATTTATTTCGGCGCACTCTTTCCGCAATTTATCGACATCCAGCGCAGCATGCCGCCACAATTTGCATTGCTCACGGTGATATTTTTAGCAATGGATTTTGTCTGGATGAGCATCTACGCGGTTGGCGGACGCAGCATTGTGCGCTGGCTAAAATCACCGGAACACCAGCGCTGGTTTAACTGGATTTCTGGCGGTGCATTAATTCTCGCGGGCGGAGCATTGGCCTTTGCCAAGCTATAGCATGACCAGAGAGCTCTGATGCTAAATACCGAAACTCAAGGCAGGGATGCACCCTCAATACTTGACATACCATAATAGTAATACATACCATAAAAGACATGTGGACAATATTCGAACATAGAAAGCTCACCAAACAACTCAGCAAAGTACCGGCTGAGATCTTGGCACGTTATGAGATATGGAAAAGCATTGTTGAAATCTCAGGCCCGGAAGGGCTTAAAGCCATCAAAGGCTTTAAGGATGAAGGTCTACAAGGAGAATGGAAAGGGTTTAGATCATCGCGCCTGAATATTCAGTATCGCGTGATTTATCAGGTTAAGGACAAAGAGCTCTATGTAAACGTTGTCGAAGTTACCCCTCATGATTACAAGAGGAAGTCCTGATGAAAGATTTTATTCCCGCCACACAACACATAATCGTCACTCCCGGTGAATCGGTACGCATTATTCGCGAACTCCAGGAGCTGAGCCAAAATCAGCTGGCAGAACTCACTGGCATCCCGCAATCCACCATTTCCAGCATTGAATCTGGGCGAATTAATCTTGGAGTCGAGCGAGCTAAGGTGCTGGCAACCGCGTTAAAGTGCCATCCGGCAGTATTGGTTTTTCCGGGGTGGAAATTGGATAAAAGTACAGCAGCTTGACGATTACCAGTGATCACAATAGGCAAAAAGTGATGAGCGATTTTATTCTTTCACCAAAATCATTTTCAGAATTTATTGAAAGGGTTTTAAATGAGGAAAGGCATTTTTGGTCAGAAAAGACCAATGTTTTTCTAAATGCGCTTCTTGATTCAAGCAAAACTCGAACCCAATCAATCCCTCAAGGCGCGGAATACTTTAGGGCTAGGGCAAGCAACGCAGTGAGCGGAATTCTGACCAAAGAGGAAATGAAACCGAAAAAAAACTTACGCAGCGAAGGCAGAATTAATCCCTACAACATAAATGTGCTGTACCTCGCCAGCCGAAAAGAAACCGCTATCGCAGAAACCAGAGCGGCAAATAGACAACCAATAACAATTGCAAGATTTATTACCAAGAGAGAACTTAAGTTAATCGATTGCACAATGGATCGGCCCGGCTGGTATTGGTATTTTTATAGCTATAATCCAAATACTCTAGAGGATGCTGAAAATTTTACATGGGTTGAAATTGGCGGAGCATTCTCGAAACCTGCTGAAGACGAAGATCAGAGGCACTTTTATACTCCAACCCAGATAATTGCAGAATTTTTTAAACATAACGGTTTTGACGGCATTATCTATCAATCTCAATTTGATGCGCGGCTTAAGGGAGAGGAAAGATACTCAGGTATAAGCCAAAATATTGCACTGTTTAATTTGGATGATGCAGATCCAATAGACGCTGAACTATGGCAAATTGACGCCAAAATAATAGAGGCATCTCCTATTAAAGGGGTAACAACTAGTTACTAGAAAATGGAGGTGCGCCAACACCTCCATTTTCAAAACACTATCAAGCCGGCGCACTGGCGCGAATCAGGTGATCAAACGCCCCCAGTGATGCAGTTGCTCCTGCACCCATCGCAATAATAATTTGCTTGTAAGGCACGTTGGTGCAATCGCCCGCCGCAAATACACCCGCAACCGAGGTTTCACCGCGCGCATTGATTTCGATCTCGCCGCGATTAGTTAACTGCACTGTACCTTTTAAAAAGTCGGTATTGGGCAGCAGACCGATTTGCACAAAAATACCTTCCAATTCCACAGTGGCGATTTCATCGGTATTGCGGCTTTTGTATTTCAGCGCAGTGACTTTTTCGCCGTTGCCGATCACTTCAGTGGTCAGCGCTTCGGTAATTACCGTCACATTCGGCAAGCTGAATAATTTGCGCTGCAAGACAGCATCGGCACGTAATTTTGAATCGAATTCAATCAAGGTTACATGAGCGACAATACCCGCCAAATCAATTGCTGCTTCCACACCCGAATTGCCGCCGCCGATCACCGCTACACGTTTGCCTTTAAACAAAGGGCCATCGCAGTGCGGGCAGTAGGCAACGCCTTTGCCGCGATATTCTTGCTCGCCCGGCACATTCATTTCTCTCCAACGTGCGCCGGTAGCAAGGATAATGCTTTTACTTTTTAAGCTGGCACCGCTGGCGAGTTTTACCTCTACCAAATCACCGGGATTTGCACCGGGAATAACTTCAGCCGCTTTTTGCAGGTTCATCACATCAACAGCGTATTCTTTTACGTGTTGCTCTAACGCCATCGCAAGTTTCGGGCCTTCGGTTTCTTTTACCGAAATAAAATTTTCAATCGAGACAGTATCCAATACCTGACCACCAAAACGCTCGGCTACTACACCCGTGCGAATGCCTTTGCGCGCCGAATAAATGGCTGCCGCTGCACCGGCTGGGCCGCCGCCGATAACGAGCACATCAAACGGATCTTTTTCGCTCAAGACTTTGGCATCGCGCTCGGCGGCGCCTGTATCGATTCTGGCGATAATTTCTTCTAGCGTCATGCGGCCCTGGCCGAAATGTTCACCGTTTAAATACACACTCGGCACCGCCATGACTTTGCGCTGCTCAACTTCGTTTTGAAAGAGCGCGCCATCAATCATGGTGGCAGAAAAATTCGGGTTAAGCGCTGCCAATAAATTTACCGCTTGCACTACGTCCGGGCAGTTGTGACAGGAGAGCGAGACAAAGACTTCAAAATGAAACTTGCCGTCAATCGCTTTAATTTGTTCGATGGTTTTTGCATCCACTTTTGGCGGATGTCCGCCGGTTTGCAACAAAGCCAACACTAGCGAAGTAAATTCGTGCCCCATTGGGATACCGGCAAAATGAATGCGCGGTGCCTCACTTAGGGAGGCAATAGCAAACGATGGGCGATAGTTTGAATCGCCTTGATCAGTCACACCTACCTTATCGGAAAGTGTAGAAATTTCTTGCAGGAGGCTATACATCTCCTGACTTTTTGCGCTGTCATCCAGACTTGCAACCAGTTGGATGGGGCGTTGCAGTTTTTCCAAATAGGCTTTGAGTTGGCCTTTAATCGCGGCATCTAACATGGTGTTCTCCGTAAGAATTTTTTAATAAAAGCCCGCCTTGTGAGCGGGCTTTTTCTACAACGGTTGCTTGTTTGCAAATGTCATCCCCGCATGCGGGGATCCATAGGTCTTAGCAATTAAAAGCTGGACTCCCGCAAGCGGGAGTGACGAATCAGCAATCTTAGATTTTGCCAACCAAATCGAGAGACGGAGCTAAAGTCGCTTCACCTTCTTTCCACTTAGCTGGGCACACTTCACCTGGGTGAGCAGCAACGTATTGTGCGGCTTTTACTTTGCGCAGCAGTTCAGATGCATCGCGGCCGACACCACCAGCGTTAATTTCAATGATTTGGATTTTGCCTTCTGGATCGATCACGAAAGTACCGCGATCCGCCAGACCAGCGTCTTCAATCATCACACCGAAGTTGCGGGTGATGGTGCCAGTTGGATCACCGATCATTGGGTATTGGATTTTGCCAATGGTCTCGGAGCTGTCGTGCCATGCTTTGTGAGTGAAGTGAGTGTCGGTAGACACTGAATAGATCTCTACGCCCATGCTTTGGAATTCAGCGTAGTTGTCCGCCAGATCACCCAGTTCGGTAGGGCATACAAAGGTGAAATCCGCTGGGTAGAAGAACACGACAGACCATTTGCCTTTCAGGTCCGCGTCGGTCACAGGGATGAATTTGCCCTGGTGATAAGCCTGAGCACTGAAAGGTTTGATTTCTGAATTGATAGTTGCCATGAGTAAATCTCCTAATTATGGAAAGGTCTGTATGGGCTAAGCCCGTTGGGTTAATTGCGTCAACGGGGTACAGATTAGGGATTCAGGCGTGATAGGACTAATTGTCTGTGGCCATAGACCGCATAGACAAAACCTATCTATTTGATATGATCCATTTTTAATTACTATTGAAATTAGCAGTGCATTCAACTGCAGCAGTAAAAACAGCATGCAATAAAAAAGCGACGAGCCGGAAGCACGCCGCTTTTTTATTGATCTTTAAGTGAAAACTAATCAGTAATTTTGATTGATTAAATCTTGTGCGCGTGTGAGCCCTTCGGCGGCATCAGAGCCGGGCACTGCAAAACGCAGCCCCTGCTGCACAAACATTCTGGCTTTATCTGGAAGCGCTAGTTGGATGTAACTTTGCGCCAGCACCAAATACAGTTCGGCGGAGCGGCGCTCAATGCGCAGGCCGCGCTCGGCGGTGGCGATCGCGCCTTGATAGTCTAAGGATTGATACTGCTGCCGCGCCTGTTTAGCCAGACTCAATGCCGCAGGGTTTAATGCGGCGACTGCAGGGGCGGGGGCGTTGGGCACAGATCCGGGTTGAGGTTTTAAGATGACCGGTTGATTGGGTTCAATTACACCCGGTTTATTCACCACGGGCGGCGGGTTTTGTGGCTGCTGGGTATAAGTGGAACAACCGGCAATAACAAACATGCCTGCAAGCAGGCAGGGGCGGAGCAATAGCTTAATCATGAATAACTCTTCAATTGGAAAATGGACATTCGAAAACTGACTTGCGCACGGGATTTATGCGGTGATTTGCCCAAGAGCTACTCACCGTCTTTCGCTGCTGCTTTTAATAAACGTGCGATTTCTTTCCACATATCGAGATAGGCGAGTGCCGCGCGGCTGCGCTGATTGTAGCTGGTTAGCGGCGCGCGGCGCAGCCCCATTTGTTCAACGGCGGCATCATTCGGGATATAGGTTTTCAACATAGGCACCGGCATTTTTTTGCTGTTTTCTATCGCTTCGCGGTGCAAGTTGCGGCGCATATCCACCTGATTAAAAAACCCGACAATACGGGTAGGCGCGGATTTTTTGCCATTGAGAAACTCCACCACCTGCTCCATCGCCCTGATCGATAAAGGGCTGGGAATCATCGGGATTAATAAAATATCCACTTCCAGTAATAGCTGCTCAACACTGGGCGAGAGCGTAGGCGGGCAATCAAAAATAAGAATGTCGGCTTTTTCGCTCAAGGGTTTGAGCAGTTGTTTGAGGAATTTTTTATCTTTACTGAGTTCATCGAATTCGCTGTCCAAACTGCGCAAACTCAAATCGGCTGGGATCAGCATCAACCGCGGATAAGGGCTGTAAAGTTCCATCTCGGCGATGGATTTACCTTTACTGAAGAGTTTGATGGCTTTAGTGGCGTCCGGCTCCTGCTGGCAAAACCAGCTGGCGGCGGCCTGAGGGTCAAGATCCCAAAGGATCACATTCTTTTTCGCGCTAGTAGCCATGTAGGCCATATTGACGGCGGTAGTGGTTTTACCCACACCACCTTTGAGATTGTAAAAAGCGATTTTTATCATAGGAATTCCGTTTTTGACGAAGTTGCACTGCGATCACGCGTGAATTATTCAATAACAATAATAACTTGTAGCATTTTTATCCAAATCCTTCAAAATTTATACGCCATCAGCGGCGTAAAAACGCGAACCGGCGCATATCCAAGCGCAACTGACTGGCGGCAGGTACAATCTCCGTTCATTTTAGCGAGCAGCGGTTATGACCCAGTCCCATCCCTATGAACTTCTCACGCCCGATATGGTGCTGGATGCGATTGATAGCACCGGCTTCCTGACCGATGCCCGCATCCTTGCGCTCAATAGTTATGAGAATCGCGTCTACCAAGTGGGAATTGAGGGAGCTAGCCCGCTGATTGCCAAGTTTTATCGCCCCGAGCGCTGGAGCGATGCGCAGATCATCGAAGAACATGAATTCACCCAAGCGCTAAAAGACTTGGAGATTTCTGTAGTACCTCCTATGGCCGATGACGAGGGCAAGACCCTGCGCGAATTTCAGGGTTTCCGCTTTGCGCTCTATCTGCGCCAAGGCGGCCATGCACCCAATCTAGATGACTTTGATGCACTGCTATCCCTTGGCCGCACCCTCGGGCGTATTCACGCACTGGGGCAAGCGCGCCCGTTTGCCCATCGCCCGGCACTGAATATCCAAACTTTTGGCCGCGACAGTTACGATTTTTTAATGGCGAATGATTTTATCCCCGCCAGTTTGCGCGAGTCTTATCGCACCCTGGGAGCGGATTTATTAGCGCGTTGCGAAACCCTGTTTAGTCGCGTGGATTACACTCCCATCCGCCTGCATGGCGACTGCCATCCGGGCAATATTTTATGGCGCGAAGACGTGCCGCATTTTGTCGATTTTGATGATGCGCGCATGGGGCCGGCGATTCAGGACTTATGGATGCTGCTGTCGGGCGAGCGCGAACAGCAGACACTGCAACTCGCCGACGTGCTGGAAGGCTATCGCGAATTTTGCGATTTTGATTTGGCCGAGCTGGCGCTGATCGAGGCGCTGCGCAGCCTGCGTATCATGCACTACAGTGCGTGGCTGGCGCGGCGCTGGAGCGACCCCGCCTTTCCGCGTCACTTCCCCTGGTTTAATACCGAGCGCTATTGGGGCGAACATATTCTGGAGTTACGCGAGCAGCTGGCCGCGCTGAACGAGCCGCCGCTGGTCATTTATTGAGGAAATACGGTTGGAAAACCGCCATTAACCCCCAATAATGCCTCACACCCTTTTTATTTACCGAGTAAGGATCTGGCCATGAACGCCACCGTTACCGCTACCAACACCGCACATGTTGTCGATAGCCTATGGGAATCCATTCGCCTGCAAACCCGCAAACAAGCGGAAACCGAACCGGTACTGGCGAGTTTCCTCTACTCCACCATCCTCAATCACGACACCCTTGAGGCCGCCCTGAGCTTCCATCTCGCCAATAAACTCGACAGCCCGGCACTGCCCGCTATGTCGATCCGCGAAGTAATTGAAGAGGCACTCAAGGCCGATAAAACCATTATTGAATCAGTTCGCGCCGATTTGATGGCCGTCAGCGAGCGCGATTCCGCCTGCTGCTCGCTAGTAACCCCCCTGCTCTTCTTCAAGGGCTTCCACGCGCTGCAGGCCTATCGTGTTGCGCACTGGCTGTGGAACCAAGGCCGAAATTCGCTGGCATTGTTTCTGCAGAACCGCATTTCAGGGGTGTTTGCAGTGGATATACACCCGGCCGCCCGCATCGGCAGAGGCATTATGTTCGACCACGCCACCGGCATTGTGATTGGCGAAACGGCCGTGATTGAGGATATGGTCTCGATCATGCAATCCGTCACCCTGGGCGGCACGGGCAAAGAGGCGGGCGACCGCCACCCGAAAGTGCGCAAAGGTGTGCTGATCGGCGCAGGCGCGAAGATTCTCGGCAATATCACCGTAGGTGAGTGCGCCAAAATTGGTGCAGGCAGTGTGGTACTCAAAGACGTTCCGGCGCGCGCCACGGTAGCGGGAGTACCAGCCCAGATCATCGGCGAAACCCAGTGCAATCAACCGGCACGGGAAATGGATCACTCCATTCGTTAATTGTTTTAGGCACGGCGCACTGTTTTATGCAAGGCGCCGTTTTAGTATTTAGAGCGCCAATCTGCCCCAAAATAAAATTCCTGCACCAAAAAATTCCCCTGATTGCTTCATTAGCGCTCAAAAGCTGGCGATATAACCCTTATTCCGCGTTTGGTCTGATATTTGCTCAACTAGGTTTTCAAAACCGAGGAGAGCCCAGCATGCAATACACTAAGCCCATGATCGATCTGGTGTACGAGATTCGCCGCCGCGTAGATGCTGACATGAAGCCAAGCGTAAAAATGGCAAACCCGGAGTTGCTGAAGGAATTAGCGGACTACCACCACCACACCAAAGACACCATTACCAAAACCCTGATCAAAGAACTGCTGTTTATGGCTGGCGACCAATGGCCACAGCTATTAGAACCGACTACAGCAGAAACACCTAAAACAGCCGAAATTCCAAAACAGATGGTCAAAGTCTATCGCGGTCAAACCATTTTGGAAGACGCACCACAAATGACAGAAGCCAGCCCTCCCGAAGAAGGCACAGCCCTGCGCAAAGAGATGCTGATCAATAGCATTCCACCCACCGCCGCCAAACCGGTGCGCATGTACCGCGGCCACCCTATTGTGTAGCCTGCCCTGACTGAGCCAAAAGAAATTTCATGTGCCAAGTCAAGAGCGGCCAAGCTGGGCTATAGTAAGAAACAAGTCTCCTGATCGCCGCTGCGCAACAGGCCGACGCCCAGGGTCAAAGCTTGTAGCGAGTGCTTTTCATGCCGGTAAAAATTCAATCTGCAATGCGTGCATTTTGTTGGCTGTTACTTGCCATTCCGGCCATGCTGTGGGCCGATGACAGCGAGCTGGCTCCGGTCGGACTGCTGACCGATATCAAACATGATTACCTTTTATTTTTAGCAAACCGCGCGCCAGAGGAGATTACTTTTTTTGGCGGCCCCCACGCGCGCCGCGATGTCGCAGAACTGATTTTGTTGCAGCAGGCACTCGCGTTGGGCGGATTTAAACGGAAAATCACATTTATTAACGAAGATAACTATTTTCGCAGTATCCGCAATGTGGTCGAAGGAAAAACACTGAGCATCAGCGGCACGATTTGGCTGCAGGATCTGAATCAAGTTAAAGACCGCGTATTTATCTCGCCCGCCGTGGTGCGCGACGGCGAGTTCATTGTGGGTCTCTATACCTCGCCCAATAATCAACGTGCCCTAGGCAGCCACACGCTTGCCGAACTTGCCCAGCTGCGAGCAGTGAGCAGCCGCCAATGGAAACCCGACTTGCGAGCACTGCAAACACTCGGCTTCCACAAAATTATGCACACCTCTAATTGGATTAATATGGCGCGCATGCTCAACGTCGGACGAGTTGACGTTACACTTGCGCCATTCAGCAGGTCATCGGATTTGCACATCCAAGTGGACGGTATAGAACTGGTGCCCATCCCTGGAGTGAAAGTGATTATTGCCGGTTCTCGCCATTGGCCAATCAGTCAAAAACATCCTTATGGCATAGAATTTCATCAGGCACTAACTAAAGGGATGACCGTGTTACGCGAACGGGGCACCATCGAACGCGCTTATCGCGAGAGCGGATTTTTCCACCCAGCGGTCGCAGACTGGACGCTACTCAACGCAGGAACTCATCACCGCAGACCAGCGGATTGACAATAAAAAAACGCGACGATGAAGTCGCGTTTTTTATTCAACAATACATTCGCAGCATTATTGTTTCTGTTTTAACAAATCGCGAATTTCTGTGAGCAATAATTCTTCTTTAGTCGGTGCAGGCGGCGGAGTAGGCTCAGTCGGTTTTGCTTCCTCTTTACGCTTCATGCGATTAATGCCTTTAATCACCATAAAAATCGCAAAGGCCACAATAGTAAAATCCAGGACGGTTTGAATAAATTTACCATAGGCAATCAACACCGGTTCCCGGCCTTCGATAAGCGCCGGCAGAGTGACAGCAAGATCACTAAAATCCACGCCACCAATTAACCAGCCAATCGGCGGCATAATTACGTCGGCAACCAAGGAGCTGACAATTTTTCCGAAAGCGGCGCCGATAACAATACCCACCGCCATATCAACTACATTGCCGCGCACGGCAAACTCTTTAAACTCTTTTGCAAAGCTCATATCAATTCCCCTTTGTTAGTTTAAAACACACCACTGCAACGAGCACCGGGGTTTTATAGCCTATCCGGCACCATAAACCAAGCGCTAGCGCCACTTACTCATCCTCGCGCTGCGCATAGACTTCAGGTACACCAGCGTGATCGACATTTACATGGAGCACCATCGGCTGGCAGCAGACTTGGCAATCCTCCACATAAGTTTGCTGCTCGCAAGAACAATCGACCAACACGCTAATTGGCTCACCACAGTAGGGGCAATCGAGAAAACACTCTTCTTGTAAACTCATTACCAACTCCGATAATTATCGACAACCACATCAATAAGCGGTAGGTGCATCGATACCCAACTCATCCCACAATTCATCGACACGATCTTTTACCGCTTGGTCCATCTCAATCGGTGTGCCCCATTCACGGGTAGTTTCGCCCGGCCATTTATTGGTTGCATCAAAACCAATTTTAGAACCCAGGCCAGAAACGGGTGAGGCAAAATCGAGATAATCAATCGGCGTGTTTTCGATCATCACTGTGTCACGCGCTGGATCCATGCGTGTTGTCATCGCCCAGATCACATCATTCCAATCGCGCGCGTTGACATCATCGTCGGTGACTATGACAAATTTGGTGTACATAAATTGCCGCAGAAAACTCCACACGCCCATCATCACCCGCTTGGCGTGACCGGGATATTGTTTTTTCATAGTGACGACGGCCATGCGGTAGGAGCAACCTTCGGGCGGCAAATAAAAATCCACAATCTCCGGGAATTGTTTTTGCAAAATCGGCACAAATACTTCGTTGAGTGCAACACCGAGAATCGCCGGCTCATCTGGCGGACGGCCAGTGTAAGTGCTGTGATAAATGGGGTCGCGCCGATGGGTAATGCGCTCAACAGTGAACACCGGAAACTTATCTACTTCATTGTAGTAGCCGGTGTGGTCGCCAAACGGGCCCTCGGGCGCTAAATCATTCGGCGCAATATAGCCCTCCAAAATAAATTCCGCCGATGCAGGCACTTGCAAATCATTGCCAATACATTTCACCACTTCGGTTTTATCGCCGCGCAATAATCCGGCAAAACCGTATTCAGACAGCGTATCGGGAACCGGCGTGACAGCACCGAGAATGGTGGCAGGGTCGGCACCGAGCGCCACCGCAACTGGATAATTTTTACCGGGATTTTGAATTTGAAATTCACGAAAATCCAACGCGCCACCGCGATGGGAAAGCCAGCGCATAATCAACCGGTTTTTACCGATTTTTTGCATGCGGTAAATACCCAGGTTTTGCCGCTCCTTGTGCGGCCCGCGGGTAACCACTAATGGCCAAGTCACTAAAGGGCCTGCATCACCCGGCCAGCAGGTTTGAATCGGCAGCAGATCCAAATTTACTGCATCGCTTTCAAGTATCACATCCTGACACTGGGCTTTGCTCAACACCTTGGGCGCCAAATTCAATACCTGTTTAAAAATCGGCAGTTTATCCCAGGCATCTTTAAATCCTTTCGGCGGCTCTGGCTCTTTTAAAAAGGCGAGCAACTTGCCGACTTCACGCAAAGCACTTACCGATTCCTGCCCCATACCGAGCGCAACACGCTCGGTAGTGCCAAATAAATTAGCGAGTACGGGAATGTCATAACCTTTGGGGTTTTCAAACAGCAACGCGGGGCCACCAGCACGCAAGGTGCGGTCGCAAATTTCTGTCATTTCCAGATTGGGATCAATTTCTTGTTTGATGCGTTTTAATAAACCGCGACTTTCAAGCAGGGCGATAAAATCGCGCAGGTCTTTATATTTCATTTTTTAGAAAACCAAAGAGTAAAAACCGAAGTTATAAAAAAGAAAGCCCGTATGGAATACAGCAAACTACGGGATTTTAATTTCCCGCATTACGCTGTGCTCCATACGGGCTACAAGCTACAAATTAACCCCCTCCCAACCTCCCCCTTGATCAAGGGGGAGGAGCTAGTCCCCTCCCCTTTTGAAGGGGAGGGTTAGGGTGGGGTGTTTATTTGCGTTTCATCGACATAAAGAATTCATCGTTAGTCTTGAAGTCTTTCAATTTATCGAGCAAAAATTCAGTTGCCGCAACGTCTTCCATATCGTTTAACAAACGGCGCAGAATCCACGCGCGCTGCAACTCGTCTTCACGCATTAACAACTCTTCGCGGCGAGTACCGGAGCGGCGCACGTTGATCGCTGGATAAATACGCTTTTCAGCAATTTTGCGATCAAGATGCAACTCAAGGTTGCCCGTACCTTTAAATTCTTCGTAAATCACTTCGTCCATTTTGGAGCCGGTATCAACCAGTGCGGTAGCGATAATACTCAGGCTGCCGCCCTCTTCGATATTACGCGCAGCACCAAAGAAACGTTTTGGCCGCTCCAACGCATGAGCATCCACACCACCGGTCAATACTTTACCGGAGGAAGGAATTACGGTGTTGTAAGCACGTGCAAGACGGGTGATAGAGTCGAGCAAAATCACTACGTCTTTTTTGTGCTCAACCAAACGCTTGGCTTTTTCGATCACCATGTCTGCCACTTGCACGTGACGTGCAGGCGGCTCATCAAAGGTAGAAGCGACCACTTCACCGCGCACTGAGCGCTGCATTTCAGTTACTTCTTCCGGGCGCTCATCGATCAACAATACGATCAAATGACACTCGGGATTATTACGTGTAATCGCCTGCGCAATATTTTGCATCATGATGGTTTTACCGGCTTTGGGCGGTGCCACAATCAAACCGCGCTGGCCTTTACCGATAGGGGCAATCAAATCGATGATACGACCAGTGAGGTCTTCGGTGGAACCGTTACCCGCTTCGAGCGGCAAACGAATATTGGGGAACAGCGGCGTGAGGTTTTCAAACAGAATTTTGTTGCGGGAACTTTCTGGTTTATCAAAGTTAATATCATTAACTTTTAACAGCGCAAAATAACGTTCACCTTCTTTTGGTGGGCGAATCTTACCGGAGATGGTATCGCCTGTGCGCAAGTTGAAGCGGCGAATCTGACTGGGTGAAACATAAATATCGTCAGGACCCGCAAGATAAGAGCTGTCGGCTGAACGCAAGAACCCGAAGCCATCGACCAAAATTTCCAGTACACCGTCGCCGTAAATATCTTCTCCGCCTTTTGCGTGGCGCTTGAGGATATTAAAAATAATGTCCTGTTTACGCGAGCGGGCGATATTTTCCAAACCCATTTCGTGGGCGATATCAATTAATTCTTCAATCGGTTTCTTTTTAAGGTCGGTTAAATTCATAGGAAAGACTTTATGGATGGATGTGAGTTGTTGCAGATTAGTAGCCGCAGGGCCTGTGTTGATTTTAAAAAAATAGGGTTGCGTTTTTTTGCTGTTATTAAGCCGCTTATTTTAAGGTTGCTGGCTTAACGCCTGCGTTTAATCGCCCTATCAGTATTGTTTGTGCTAATTGACTGGTTGCTTGACTGATTTGGTTATTCAGATAACGACTTGTCAGGTACCGGGGCAAAAACAATAGCAGGGAAATTAGGGTTTGTTCGTCTGGTTATGGGAATCGGGAAGGTGATTCAGGGAGGAACAAACATCAGATGAGGCTGAGTATAGCGGCAAATATCACACAGTGCAAAAACAAATTCGGCCATCTTGCGATGGCCTGCGTCAATTAGATTGCCGAGTTAATAAAATCGATCAACTGCGGCTTGCTGACGGCCCCCACTTTGGTCGCGTGAGCCGCACCATTTTTAAAGATGATCAGCGTAGGAATACCGCGCACATTGAATTTAGCCGCCGTCTCTTTGTGATCATCAACATTGAGTTTGGTAACTTTTATTTTACCCTCAAACTGCTCTGCCAAATCATCAAGGATAGGAGCAATCATCTTACAAGGCCCGCACCAAGGAGCCCAAAAATCTACCAAAACCGGCAAATCAGCACCGATTACTTCCTGCTCAAAACTGGCATCACTCACGTGCACGATGGCATCACTACTCATAATCAACTCCAAACCTAACGGTCATTTAGTGGTGGGAAGCTCCCAATTAGATGCAGTCATCATAAGGATTGCCTCTGATGCAGGCAAGGAGAAAAAACTAATCATTACTATAGGGGAACGCTATGTGCGCGCAGCGGACAAAGCTCAATTAGGGGAATTTTCCCGCTCAACCAAACCCGCCGCTTCAAATGCTAAATACAGATTATTGAAGGTAATAGGCTTGGATAGATAGTAATTCATGCCACTGGCGAACACCGCGTCGCGATGTTCCTGAAGCGCATGAGCAGTGAGCGCGATAATAGGTGTTGCAGGCAAACCCTCGCGCCCCTCATAGTCGCGAATGCTGCGCGTGGCTTCAAACCCGTCCATTTCCGGCATTTCACAATCCATCAAGATCAAATTAAAACGCTCACTCGCCTCCTGCACTGCATCGCAGGCTTCAACTCCATTTTCAGCAAAGACTGGCGCTATGCCCAGCTTGCCTAACAACCCTTTAATGACCATGCGATTGACCGGATTATCCTCAGCCACCAGCACTCGCAGGTGCGAAAACTTATCGAGGTCGCGCACCGGTTTCTCAGCAGTCATTTGCGGTAGTGGCTCGTGCCCCAGCAATGCAATTAATTCTTGCTGCAACAATTTCATCGATACGGGCTTACGCAGAATCGCATGAATCCCCAGACTGCGCACTTGCCCTTGATCGTGATAAACATCACCCGCGCTAAACATAAATAGGGGCAGCTCACGAAACTCAGAAAGCGCCCTTAACCATTGCGCAAATTCAAAGCCAACAGCATCTGGTAGCGCCTGATCAAAGCCGACAAAATCATAGGGCTCACCCGAATGCAACGCATGTTTAAGCTGCGTTAACGCTGCTTTTGCCGATGCGGCCGACTCCAAATTGACTCCCCACGCAGCGCAATGCGACGCCATAAATTCCGCCAGATGAGAACTGGACTCGACCAATAATAATTTTTTTCCTGGCAACAAATCGCTGCTGGACTCCAACTGCGGGCGATTCCAGTCGCACACCGACTCTTGGTGCAAGCGCGCAGTAAACCAAAACGTGGAGCCCTGCCCTTTTACGCTCTCAACACCAATTTCACCGCCCATTAACTCTGCAAGACTTTTGCAAATTGCCAAACCCAAACCGGTACCGCCATATTTGCGCGTAGTGGACGCGTCCGCTTGATTGAAGGAATCAAACAAATCCTCCGTGCGGCTCATTTCTATACCAATGCCGCTATCCTGTACGATAAAACGCAACTCAACCATATCGTCCGGCAGCTCTGCACTGCATTGCACCTGCAAAGTGACAAAACCTTCAGTAGTAAACTTAAATGCATTGCCGAGTAAATTGATAATGATCTGACGCAAGCGGGTGGGGTCGCCTTTAACCCACTTAGGGACCTTGGGATCCAGCCCGCCAAATAATTCGATGTGGCGTTTGTTCGCGGTAGCACCAAATAATTGCACGCAATTCTCGATCATTTCATCCAATTCAAAGGTAGTTTCCTCGAGGCGCATTTTCCCCGCCTCGATTTTAGAGTAATCGAGAATATCGTTAATGATAGCGAGCAGGGTTTCACCCGAGCGATGAATCACATCTATGTAATGTTTTTGGTTGTCATCGAGTGGAGTATCGCGCAGCATCTCCAGCATGCCGATTACGCCATTCATCGGCGTGCGAATTTCGTGACTCATAGTGGCGAGGAATTGGCTTTTGGCACGGCTTGCATCTTCCGCTGCATTTTTTTGTCTACGCGTTTCCAGCTTCTCTTCTTTTTCACTCAACAGCGCCATTTCGATTGCATGGCGCTGCTCGATATCGTCGAGCAACGTCTCGCGCATGTGATTAATCGCGTTGACCACATTATCCAGCTCATCGGAAGCCGAATCCACCTTCATGCGCTTGAGTTTGAGCGGTTTGGTCAAGGTCTCCAAATTGAGATTGCGCGCATAATTAGCAACCGTTTTCATATGGCGGGTCAGCAAGGTGTGCACCAGCCAAACAATAAACAGCGCAATAACCAGTGTTTTAGTACCCTGCACCAACGCAATAAAAAACGCGCGTTCCCACAATTTGTCATAAATGCTGCTGAGGCTGGCAGTCACCGTGAGGGTGCCCAATTGCTGTTCCGGCGTACTGGCGTCTTCATACACTAGCGGATAACTACGCACCAAAAACTGACTGCGTTTATTTTCTAAATCCTTTGGGTCATAGGCTTGATTGCTTGCCACTAGCGTCTGTTCGGTGTTGTTCCAATCGTGCCAGACCACCTTCACCTGCACCACATCGTCCACGGCCAGAACACTATTGATCTGGATATTTAATTGTTCCTGATCAAAACCCCACAAGCTTTTGGTGATGCTCGCGAGAGTGCTGATACGCACCTGATCCAGACGCTTTTCAAGTGCGGCTATGTCGTCATTAAAATTGCTGTGCAGCTGCAATAAGATTGCAACCAGTGTGATGATCGAACTACTGATGATAATCAACCCTAATAGCCGCGCCGCTATAGGGTTTTCACGCATATATTTTCTTATGTTGGGCATCTCAACCAACCGCCGCAAGACCAGAGAGGAGTGCCCTTGAGTGTAGCAGCAAAAAGCACTTGCCCCCATGACCAAGCATGAGTAAAGACCTTAGACTAGGGGGAAATTTGCGCTTAACTTACATAACCGGACTGGAGATGTAGCAGTAACTGCTCGGCGCGCTCGATAAAATCTTCGCGCACCGCGGGCTCCTCCAACTGCACCCCCAGTGCGTGGACATAGTGACGCAAACCCGATGGCCCCGTTTTGCCCGCCCGCAACCACTGATTGAACGCATCATCAACCAACCCCTGACCTAACAAACCGAAATGTTCGATAAAAAGTTCGTTTAACTGTTCGATAACGCGCCGCACAACGGGCAATAAATTGGGCTGGGCATGAAGCGCCTGAATAGCAGAATTGCTCATAGTGATTCTCCTTGAGTACTACTCTTGAGTTAAGCTGATACCCGATTAATCGCAAAGACTGATTGGGAATAACCTATTTATTTGAAGCACCCAGAACATCAAATGGCGCTTTGCAAAGAAGCGTAAAAAAAAGACTGACTTGTGCTGCCAGTCCCGCTATTTTTCAGCAACAGATGGTTTACAATGCGCGCCAGCTCTCAGTTTTTGCACTCTGGGAGCAGGCATCCCGCCCACAACTAATTCCATCCCGAACTTCAGAATAATCACCGCTGTCATCGGGTGTGGTTGTGTGTGCATAAATCATTTTTTAATTAACTGATCTGAATAATTCGACGCGGAGAAAGAGTGGATGAGCATGTTGTTTAACAACAAAATTGGTAGTCGATTATTTACCCGTACCGGTTTCACTACGCTGGCGATCAGCTGTGCATTCAATGTTGGCCTGATCGGGCTTGCCCAGGCGCAATCACAACCTGCGGTTGCCCCTGTAGCGGCGACCGAGATTGCCCAACCCGCCCTGTTTGATGCCATAGCCTCGCGTGCAAAATTGCTCGCGCGCCGTGAATACAAACCGATTCAAGCCAATATTCCCGAAGCACTGGCGAATATGAATTACGACCAATATCGCTCAATTCGCTTCCGTCCCGAAGCATCGCTCTGGCACAACGAGTCGTTATTCGAGCTGCAGCTCTTTCACCCTGGATTTTTATATCGTGAACCTATCACCCTGCATATGGCGACCAATGGCCCAGATGCCTTTGTGCAATTCAAACAGGAATACTTTAATTACGACGGCCCCGCCGCGCCGCTCGCCGGAGTTGCACCAGACAATATAGGATTTGCCGGTTTCCGCATTCACTACCCGCTCAATAGCAACGACTACAAAGATGAATTTATCGTCTTCCAAGGTGCATCCTATTTCCGCATGGTTGGCCCGGGCTTGGCTTACGGCCTATCAGCGCGCGGTTTGGCAATCGACACCGCCGAACCCAAAGGTGAAGAGTTTCCGGTATTTCGCGAATTCTGGCTGGTCAAACCAGGTCCAACAGATACGCGCATGGTGATGTATGCATTGCTCGATAGTCCATCGATTACCGGCGCCTATCGCTTTGAAATCATCCCCGGCGCGCCGACCGAGATGGCGGTAGAAGCGCGTCTGTTCGCCCGTAAAGACATCCAAAAAGTTGGCGTAGCGCCGCTCACCAGCATGTATATGTGGGGCGAAAACCACACTCGTTTTGTCGATGACTTCCGCCCCGAAGTACATGATTCCGATGGTCTGTTAATGGCCGCATCCAACGGCGAGTGGATCTGGCGCCCAATCAGTAATCATCGCCAACTGCGCGTGTCATCTATGTCCGATGAAAACCCGCGCGGTTTTGGCCTGCTGCAACGGGACCGCGACTTTGATCACTACATGGATATGGAAGCGCGTTACGAAAAGCGCCCAAGCATGTGGATTATCCCCGAAGGCAACTGGGGCAAAGGACGCGCAGAATTGGTAGAAATCCCGAGCGATAGCGAAACTAATGACAACCTGGTTGCCTATTGGGTACCCAGTAAATCGATGAAAGCAGGCAGTACCGCCACCTTTAAATATCGCCTGCGCACCTTCGATGATCATCTACCCGAAAACACCGGAGCCAAAGTCATTCGCACCCGTATTGGTTGGGGCGCAAACCCGGGGCAGGCCAATCCGCCACCGGCGAGCAAGCGCAAATTTGTAATCGATTTCCGCGGTGGGGAGTTGGATAACCTCTCGACCGATGCACCGCTAGTCGCCGAGATGCAAAAAAACGCCGGAACCATCAGCGAATTAACAGTGCGCCAACTGCCCGATGGCCGCACTTGGCGCGCCTCGTTTAAACTGGACCCCGAGGGCGACAAAGTAGCCGATATGCGTCTCTACCTAAAATTGCGCGACCAGCGTTTAAGTGAAGTCTGGAGCTATGTCTGGTACCCGGATGCAATCTGATATGACCCAGGAGTTCCGCGCCCCAGCCGATTTAACCCAACTGCCTGCGGATGCGATCAGCATCCCGGGCAAATCATTGCGCCGCTATGTGTATGTGATCCTGAGTGTGCTCACCGCCATCAGCGGCGTGTACATCATGTTCGACATCTTGCGCGCCAATGATCTGACCACACTGGAAGCCGTCATTCTGCTGCTGTTTGGCATCAGCTTCAGTTGGCTTTCGCTCGCCTTCTGGAGCGGCCTGTTCGGTTTTGTATTGCAGATGTTGCGCATTGATCCGCTCACGCTGAAATCCACCAAAAACCTACTGGCCGACACAGCGCCCATCACCTGTCGCACGGCGGTGGTGATGCCGGTGTACAACGAAGATACGCACCGCGTGATCGCCGGTTTTGAGGCGACCCTGCGCTCGCTGGAACAGACAGGTGAGATCGCCCAGTTCGATTTCTTTTTGCTCAGCGACACCACCAACCTGACCATCGCCCAAGCCGAGCGCGATGCTTGGCAGCAATTGCAGGGGCGCTTGGGTGGGTTGGGCAAGCAGGCGTTTTATCGCCGCCGCGAAAAAAATACCGCGCGCAAAGTGGGTAATATTGCCGAGTTCTGTCAGCGCTGGGGCGCCAATTACGAACATATGATTGTGTTGGATGCCGACAGCATTATGACCGGCGAGTGCCTGCTAAAAATGGTGCGCGCCATGCAGGCCAACCCGCGCACCGGGCTGATTCAAACCATTCCGATTCCGGTGCGCCAAACCACTTTTTTTGGCCGCTTTGTTCAGTTCGCCGCCGTGCTCTACAGCCCCATGCTCGCCACCGGCCTCGCTTTTTGGCAGACCGATGCCGCCAACTACTGGGGGCACAACGCCATCATTCGTATGCGCGCTTTTATCGACCACTGCGGCCTGCCGACTTTACCCGGCAAAGCGCCCTTTGGCGGCGATATTCTCAGCCACGATTTTGTCGAAGCCGCGATGCTGCGCCGTGCCGGTTGGGATGTGTTTCTGCTCAGCGATTTGGAAGGCAGCTACGAAGAAGTACCGTGCAACATTATCGATTACGCCACCCGCGACCGCCGTTGGGTGCAGGGCAATATCCAACACTTAGGCATAGTCGATACCAAAGATTTACATCCCATTAGCCGCATGCACTTTTTATTGGGCGCGATTGCCTATATCACCTCGCTAATTTGGCTATTGATGCTAGTGCTCAGCACCGCAGATGCAGTAGTGCGCGCGATCAATTCCAATGTGTATTTCACTGAGGTTTACCAGTTGTACCCCAACTGGCCGATCGCCAAAACGGAATTGATCGTAGCCTTGATCCTGCTCACCACCACACTCTTGATGGGGCCAAAATTCCTCGGGGTGGTGGTAGCTTTAGTGCATCGCCGTAAACAATTTGGCGGTGCGAAGGCGATTATCAAAGGCGCGTTTATTGAAACCATTTTTGCGGTACTGATTGCACCGATCATGATGGTCTACCACGCCTATTTTGTAATTTCGGTTTTGCTCGGTTTTAAAGTCAATTGGGATTCACAAGATCGCGAAGGCCGCCTCTTACCTTGGGGGGAATGTATTGCGCGCACTTCTAAAATGACCATCGCCGCGCTGGTGTGGGGGGCGATGACCTACACCTACGCCCCGATATTTTTTTGGTGGTTAACACCGGTCATCACCGGTTTGATTTTGGCATCGGTGCTAGTGCGCTACTCCAGTAGTTTGGATTGGGGGCGCAGCACCCGCGAACATAAAATCTTTTTAAGCCCGAGCGAGGCGATTGCCGATCCGGTACTGGCGCATTTGGATGAACTCTTAGCCATTGAGCATCCGCCCCTGGCGACACCGGCATCCATTCCAGAGTTGCCCGCCGACAACTGGACGGCAATGCCCCATCGCGAAATGGATGAGTATGTGAGCGTTAAACGCTGAGCAATTATTTGCTCAGCCCCAACCACTGATTCACCGAATTGATACGCCGGAACAGTAAAAACTCAAGCGCCAACAGCGCCAGCAGTGAAATGGCTAATAACGGTAGCAATACCGCCAAGCCAAGGGTAATCGCCACCACCGCAAAACCAACACGGGCTGGCATTGCCGGTGGCGCACCCAATACCGAATCGGGTTTGCGCTTGCGCCAGAGAATAAAGCCGCTGACGCTCATTAGTATTAATCCCACACAGGTGAGCACACCGAGCAGCAGATTAAACCAGCCGAACAAATAACCTTCGTGCGCGGCAACGCCTATTCCAATGGCGCGATCCAATAATTTTTTTTCAGCAAAACCGCTTTGTTTTTCGATGCTGCCATCACTCGCGAGCCAGACATCGGCGCGCGCGGGGCGGTTTTGACTTTGCGATGAAGCTTTCCAGCTATTGTGATGAGCGTTGGCAATACTTAATTCAACCGGCGGCGCCAATTGAATGGTTTCGGCGGCAGTTAACATTGCCGGTGTTAAATCAAATACCTCGCTGGCTTGGGCGCGCCAGTGTTGATGTTCTTCTGCGCGGCCTTGCGTCCAACCCTGCTGTGCGGAAAAATTGATTGCGCGCACTTCTTTTAAAGCGGCGCCCCATACAGTCGCCCAAGGTAACCCCGTCACTAATAAAAATAACGCGAGTGTGGAAATCCAAATACCGGTAACCGCGTGAATATCACGCCAGAAAATGCGACTGCCTTCGCGCAGACGCGGATACAAAACACCCGCCACACCTTTTGCATTGCGCGGCCACCACAAATACAAACCGGTCACCAGCAATACAATTGCCCAGCAGGCCGCCAGCTCAACCAAAATAGAACCAACATTACCGATCAGCAATTCGCCGTGAATAGTTTTGACAATATTCATTAACTGCCAACTGGTTTCTCGCTTGCCAACCACCTCGGCAGTGTAAGGGTTTACGAACACCTGCCAATTGGAGTCAGCTTGCACTTTAATCAGCACAGCTTCAGTCGGGTCTTGCGGCATACGATAGCTGAGAAATTTTCCGCCGGGGATTGCATCCAGCGCCGCTTGAATTTGTTGGTTAGCGGGCGCGCGCTCAGCAGTTGAATTTATCTGGTGAAACTGGCTTTCCTGCCAGCTTTCGTAATAGGGTTTGAATAAATAAATCGCACCGGTGAGCGCCAGAACAATGACAAACGGAATACAAAAAATACCGGCGTAAAAATGCCAGCGCCAAATGGTGCGATAAAGCCCACGGGATTGATTGGTTTGGCTAAGAGGTGCGTTGGCATTCATTTTTTAACCTTTTTGAGATCGCTTTTTAGATAGCACATTAAATACGCCCACACTTAAGCCGAGTAGTTTTTGAAAACGCATAAACCCATCCATGGGGCTCCCGCAAGTCGTCCATGACTTGAGGGTTTCAAAATCTACTCGGCTTAAGCGCGGGCTCAGATCAACTTAACCCTGTGCAAATTACATATCGTAAGAAAGACTCAAATAATAACTTCTGCCCGGCCAAGGGTGAGCGACATAACTGATCTCATCAGTGACATTATCGATACCAAAACCCAACTCCAGGTTATCGCGCAGATCGTAGGTGGTTTTTACGCCGATGCGGGTGTAGCCATCTTGCGCGCCCATCACGTTTTCGGCCGTGTCATCGTTTTGCAAGCGACCAAAACTTTTATCGGCATATTGCAGGTTTGCACTCAAATCCCAACGATCATTTGCGTGATAGGTCGTCATTAAATTACCGCGCCAGCGGGGCATACGCGGGTAATCATTGCCTTCAATACTAATGACATTGGGATTGGTATCTTCAATGGTGCTGTTGTCGGTAATAATCGATTTGGTGTAAGCGATATTGAAGCGAATATCCAACTCCGGCACTAACACGCCGTAGCGATTCAAAATTAATTCCACGCCATCGGTTTTTACTTCATCGACAGCCGAAAAAGTAGTGATTGATGGAACCGCCGAGCCACTCGGCAGAAGTGTGGTTTGGGATTCAATTGCATCCTGAATCGTTTCAGTGAACAAGTTGATCCTTGCGTAACCGGAATCAAATTGTTTTTCCAGCATCAGGTTGTGATGCAAACCGTTTTCCGGTTTTAAATCCGGGCGCGCTTCTACCGCATTTGAATACGATGCACTCTGGGCAAACAATTCTTCTACAATTGGAAAACGATAAGCTTTTGCCAGCGAGTAACGCACCAACCAAGAATCTGCTGGCACATAACCGAGGGAAAATTTTGGCGAAAATTGATTACTGGACGCCTCAACAACATTGACCAAATCAAACTCAGGCGTTGCTGAAATATCTTTGCTGTAATAACCGTCTTCACTTTGCCAGCGCTCGTAGCGGCCACCCAAGGCCAGATCCCAACGCGGGTTAATATCCCAATTCATTTGCACAAACGCGGCACTGATATTGGTTTTGCCACCACTACGGCCGGTAAAACCAGCGAAATCACCCTTAGTCCACACGGCAGAATTATATGTATCCAAATTTAATTCATAGGCTTCATAGCGTGCGCCGGTGATTACTTCCAGGCCATCAACAACCACATTAGAAAAGGTAAATTTTCCTTCCAATGTTTGCCAGCCGGTATCTTCATAATTGGTGGTTAAACCGTGCCCTTTGAATAAGGGATCTTGCAATGCATGGCTAGACGCGCGGCTGTTATCTTCCAAAATCCGGAAGTCGCTCATGTTCGCTTCAAAGTGCGTACTGTCAGTCAATTCACCTTTAATGCGCAAACCAGTGGACAAACTGCGGCGATCCAATTCGCTTGCACCCAAACGCGATGCAGGAACAGTGATTGCTACTCCATCCTGAATAAAATTGCCCGACCAAACAGTGTCGCCCGCAGCATTGGTTAAATAGGAATTGGCCGAATCGCGCAATGTATTGCGATCTTCGTACGCGATATTTAATAAACTCGACCAATTTTCAAAATCGTAACCGATTTTGATTTTGAAATTATCAGTGACCGCTTGTTCAACACCGGTATCGCCAAAATAATATGCAGGCTTACCATACACATCCGTATCGGTTATTAAACCGCTCACTGGCGTTGCATTATTGAGCGTGCGTTTGCTATCAAAATAATAAGACTGCGGCTGGCTGTTATTTTCCAACCGGTTGTAGGAGAGATACACACTTAAATCTTCAAATTTTTCGCCATAAGAGACAAAGGTTTTGTAACCTTCTAGCGTGTCATTAAAACCATAGGCAGAAAAATCCTGTACAAAATAATCCAGATCCACATGCACCTTGCGCTCTTGTGGAATCGCGGTTTCGATCAGGATCACACCGCCCATAGAATTGCCGCTGTACTCCGCCGAAAAAGGGCCGTACAAAATTTCGACCTGCGCAATTTCACTCGCACTTACCATGGTCCAACGGGGCGCGCCGCTCCAGCGGGTTTGCAATAAATAATGCAGCGGTACGCCGTCGGCAAATACCATCGAGCGCGGGGTGGCAAACATATTGGAGCCGCGCAACCCGAGAGTACCGTTGGAATCGCCAATGTAGCGCTTGCGAATCACTATGCTGGGTTCGTACTTGACCAGATCTTCGGTGGTGGTGGCGTTAATGCTGACCATATCTTCCTGCGTCAGCACACTGGTGGGATTGGTATAACCGGAGCTGGCACTGTCGCGCGCCTCGCCCCAGACTTTTACCTCTTCAACTTGTTGCGGATTTTTGCTGCGCTTTTTTTTCAGCACTTCTTCGTGCGCCTGCACCATTCCGGCTGCACTCACACTGGCGATAGCAATCGCCAGCAAGGTTTTCAGATTTCTCACTTACCCCACCCACTTATGATTTTAATTTAGGAATGGAACATTAAGTGTTTCAGTGCCACGCGCACAGTGACAAATTGTCGCAGGGGTGCGACTTGTTGTCGCTACTGAGGAGTCGTTGCGCTGGAGGGGTTAATCCAACCAGCGTCGCATCGCCGAAATATGGGAGCCGCTGGTTTTGAGGTTGTCGAGCGCGTGGCGGGCCGACTGTTCGGGGCGATTGGGTAGCGGAGCAATGCGCAGCAGGTATTCCTCTGGCTGCTGCGATGGCGATGAAGTAATCGGGGTTACAAAGGATTTAATTGGCAGCGCGCCTATGTCGCGGGCAAAACCGTCAAACATCGACCAGGAGATGGAATTTTTAATGCCGATGGCGGTGACCAAACGCTGGGCGTGGGCGCAGGCGGGTTGATCGACCAACCAGTGCAACATGGTTTTACCCAGCCCTAAATGGCGCACCTCTTGTGCGACCACCACTTGCCAGACGAACAAAGTCTGGGGTTCGGTGGGCGGATAGTAAGCGGAGACAAAACCGACCAAATGCCCCTGCCAAAATGCGGCTACCGAGGTTTTGGCAAAGTGACCGCACTGCAATAGTGTGCACTGCACTGAGTTGCCATCAAGTACGGGGGTGGTTGCGAGCAGGGCTTGCAGGGCATCGCCATCGCTGGTGAGCGGATGGCGAAATTGGATGTTGTCGAGCAAAAGATCGTTTCTGGTGTTCATCTAAACCTCCATATCGCATCTTTCCTGCATCCGGGCAGAGCTGCCAATCAGCAGGAGCCATTCAAAATTGAATTCTGGTTAACTCCGACTCCCCAAACTCTGCCAAGGTTCCCAATTCTATCTTCTTCAATAGATTGAATTGCTATAGCCGCTCACACGCAAATCGCCGTTACTTTTACGACTGCTCAGTCACTTCCGGTTTTTGATGAGGTAACCGCCGCCACAGGAGCATGACAACAATGAACAGCAGGCACACGAACAACGCCGGTAAACCCTTGTAGACATCACCGCCGTTCAAGGCCAGATCGGCGCCAAAGAAGCGCCAGAACAATACACTGCCCGCCCCCACTAACATCAACACCAATGCTTGTAAGGTGGATATGCGAATACGCCAGAGCAGGAGCAGAATCAATGGCACAAAACAGGCGCCCAGTACCGACCAAGAAAAAATCACCAATGCAAATACCGACTGGCGATTGAGCAGTGCCCAACCCAAGGCGGCCAAGGTCACTAGGGCGGTGGCGATTTTGATGCCGTAGCGCGAGGCAAATTGACGGGGGAATAAATCCTGACTCAAGAAGGATGAACAGCTCAGCAACAGGGAATCGGCGGTGGAGATAGTCGCGGCAAAAATACCCGCCAGCACCAAACCGACCACAACTGGCGGCAGCAAATCCATGGCGATACTGGGCAGGGCTAATTCGCCATCAAACCCGGCGGTATCCGGCAGATACAACCGCGCCAGCATACCGACTGCGGTGGCCATGCAATAAAACACGACAAACCAGAAGTAATACCAGCAGCGGGTGCGCGCCAAGCCACCTTCGCTGTCCAGCGCCATAAACCGCACCATGATGTGCGGCTGAGCCACCACCGAGAAACCAGCGACCAGCCAACCAATAAAAAACAGCGCCACACCGCCATAACCGGGGATTAATACCTCTGCCGGTGCGAGCGATAAAAAGCCGGGAATATCCGCCCAGGCCCCCATAATCACCTCGGTTCCACCCAGTACCGACACCAAACTGAACAACATCACCGCCATGGCCACAATCATCACCAGCGACTGGGCGGCATCGGTCCAGATGGAGGCGCGTATACCGCCCGCCAGACAATAGGCCATCACCAGTACTGCACCCAGAATCGCGCCCGACCAGGTGGGCCAGTGCAACAATACTTGCAGCGCTTTGCTGCCCGCCACTAACTGCGCGGCGGCGTAGGCCAGCAAAAAAATCAGCGCCATTAGCGCCGCTATTTTGCGGAAGCGGTTATCGCCAAAACCGGCCCATTGATGCAGCACACCAAGATAACTGGATTCATTGTGTTGCATGGCAACGCGACGCAATTGTTTATGCACCCAGAGCGATGCGAGAAAATCCCCCAGAATCCAGCCAACCATTAATAAACCGGCCGACAAACCCACCGCATAGGTGTAGCCAATCACGCCGATAAACATGTAGCCGCTGTTGTTAGTTGCCACCGCCGACAGCCCCACCAACCAGGGCGGGACACTGCGGCTGGCGAGGTAATAGTCCTGCGCATTATTGCGCTGCAAACGGCTGGAGGCCAAACCCACCAGTAAGAATAAAAATAGACATATAACAAAACTGATGAGCATCCAAACCTCTCGCAGATGAACGCATAATATGATGTGTTAGTTATTGTCTTTATGCATCATTTTTTGATTTAGGTATTTTTGATTTAGGTATTTTTACTTTAATTTTTTATGTAGATGTTTCTAATCTAATTATGCGGGGCAACTGTTTTGGTCATGGTTTCATCCAACAGCCGCTTGAACGCCGGCAGCGGGTGCAAAGGTTGCAGAGCGGGATCTTCGGCAAAATCATCCAGCCGCGCATCACCCTTAATCAACGCTTGGGTGAGAAATTTAATGGCATCATCAAAATGACCCAGCGTGGTATGGGCGCAAGCGAGCTGATAAAACGCATGGGCGTTGGTGGAGTCAAGTTGCAGTGCACGCTGGCATAAATTGATCGCCCATTGCGGCTCGTTAGTTTCCAGCGCGGCATCCGCTTTGTAGGTGATAGCTTCGCAGTCTTGCGGATTTAGCGCGAGGATTTGATCGTAAATCGCAATTTTATTGGCGGGGCTATTTTCTTGCGCAGCGCGCAACCAGAGCGCATGAATGTCTTTGGTGCGCTCGATTGCCTCGCGGTTTTCATCGATATTGGTGGATTTTTCTTGCAGTTGTTGCTCAATTTCGCGCAGGCGATATTCATAGGCGCCAATTAATTTGCGCAATTCTTTATCAGCCAGGGTGCCCATTTTTTCTTTCATTTCGCGAATCGATGTCCAACCGACAATCACCAACACCGAACTTACGGCCGCAATAATGTAGAAAAAATTAGACACTGTATTAGTCGCATAACTGACACTGCGATCTACCGCTTCAATTTGGCGATCCGTTATCTGTTGAATAAACTCCACGCGCTGCGCGGCCATATCCACACGCAACGCTTTTAATTCATCCAACACATAACGTTCAGTAAACGCGCTGTAAAGCGGCGCTTGCAACTGCTCCACCTGCTGCTGCGCGCGCTCGGCAGCGTCGGTCGTTTGAGTTGCCGCTTTAGCTTCTTCGCTTTGCACTGCAACGGGCTGAGCCTGAATGCCTGCCGCAAATAACAGGGGTAACAATACAATCAGCAATAATATAAATGCCCGCTTAAAAGCGGAGTCTTGCCTCATGCTATCTCTTCCGCAGTTAATTCATAAGCGCCTTCAGCGTTGTGCACTTCGCGCCCATTCAGCGGCGGATTAAATACACAGGCCAACTGCAACTCTTCAAACGCACGCAAAATATGTTTGTCGTGTTGATCCAGTACATAAAGTGTACCGGGCTTAATCTCATGGGTTTCATTTTGCGCAATATCAAATATCTCACCTACACCGCTAATGCAGTACACCGCTTCAATATGGTGTTGATAATGCAGCGCTAACTCAGCATCTTTTACAATGCGGGTGATATGAAATGAAAAACCCGCGTTATCACTTTTTAATAACAGGCGATTACTTTCCCAACCGGGCGCACTTATAGAACGCCCCTGTAGCGGAGCATCCGCCAAACGTCTAATCAACATATGTGCATGTACCTCTTTTGATTTTTTAGCGAATCGCGCAGAGCGATTTGTCGCTATTAATGTCGATCTCTGCAAATGGTTCTGGCAGTTATATTTACGCTGTTTTCAGCGATGGATATTCCTGCAGCGCAGCTTTAAAAGAGCGCCCCAAAATATTCAAACCTTTTAACAAATCTTCTTCGCTAATGGTCAGCGGGCAAAAGCACTTCACTACCTGACCTTGGTTGCCCGCAGTCTCAATGATCATGCCGCGCTCAAATGCGTGCTGTGAAATAGAATCGGCAACTTCACCACTGGAGCATTCGATACCCTGCATAAACCCACGCCCGCGCACCATTCTCGCCAACGGCTTATTCGCATCGACTATGGCTTGCAAACTGCGGGTAATAATTTCGGCTTTATGTTTAATATCCTGCTGAAAACGATCATCGCTCCAGTAGGCTTTTAACGCCGCTGTCGCGGTGACAAATGCATGATTATTGCCGCGGAAGGTACCGTTATGCTCACCCGGCTTCCACACATCCAGTGCCGGATTTAACAGCACTATAGAGAACGGCAAACCAAAACCGCTGAGCGATTTGGACAGGGTCACTATGTCTGGCTTGATACCGCTGGATTCAAAACTGAAAAAACTACCAGTGCGACCGCAACCCGCTTGAATATCATCGACAATCAACAAGATGTCGTGTTTGCGACACAATTTTTGCAGGCCTTGCAGCCAGCTATCGCCCGCTACATTTAAACCGCCCTCGCCCTGCACCACTTCTACAATGACCGCAGCAGGCAAATCCACACCACTGGATGGATCGCTCAACAACTTATCCATCATCTTGATCGTATCTGTATCGCGCCCGTGATAACCGCAAAATGGCATGCGCTCAATATTGCCAAGTGAAACACCGGCGCCATTGCGATGATGTTCGTTACCAGTTGCCGCGACCGCGCCAAGTGACACACCGTGGAAACCATTGGTAAACGCGATAATTTTTTCGCGGCCTTTTACTTTGCGCGCAATTTTCATTGCCGCTTCAACTGCATTGGTGCCGGTAGGGCCGGTAAATTGCACGCGGTAATCCAGATCGCGCGGCTGCAAAATCACATCGCGCAGCACTTCCAAAAATTCTTGCTTGGCGCCGGTGTGCATGTCCAAACCATGGGCAACACCATCGGCTTCAATGTAATCCAGCAAGGCCTTTTTCAGCAGTGGATTATTGTGGCCGTAGTTCAATGAACCTGCACCGGCTAAAAAATCCAGATAAGGTTTATCTTGCTGGTCGAACAGGTAACTGCCGCGAGCACGTTGAAATACAATCGGAAAATTGCGTGAATAAGACCTTACTGCAGACTCCATCTGTTGGAAAACTTGCATAGTCCAGCTCCTCATTTTGGTTAAAAGTATCCCGTGAACAGACGCAGGCCTGCCCGATAGGAAAAATAATGGGTGAGTTAATTAATCCAGCCAGCGTCTGCCAGGCGACAAACCCAAACTGCTACGTAAATCGGAATAGGAATGCGTGTGCGATTCCTGTGGGCGGTTGGGCAGAGGGGAAACGCGCAGCAGATACTCGTCGTCATGTTGGTTAGCAAAATGACGCTCGCGCTCGAAGTACACATCCTTTGCCACTAGCGCTTGCCAATCGCGCGCCAAACCTTCAAATAACTTCCAGGAGGCACTATTGTCAGGTGTGATAGTGGTAATCAGATGGCGTGCATTTTCCGTCGTACTTTGCGCAACCAACCAATTGAGCATGCGCTTGGCCAAGCCGTGGCCACGGAACTTAGCATCGACCACTACCTGCCAGATAAACAGCGTTTCAGGGTCGTTTGGCACTAGATAGCCAGAGATAAAACCGATGATTTTGCCATCGATAACAGCGGCGACAGAGGTATCGGCAAAGTGCTGGCACTGGAGTAAATTACAGTAAACCGAGTTGGTATCCAGCGGCGGGCTAGCAGCTACTAATTGATTGAGATGAAAACCGTCGGTGGCACGGGGATGACGCAACTCCAACTTGTCCTCAAAAAGATCGTTTCTGGTGTTCATTAAACCTCCATAGCGCGTCTTTATTAAATGCATCTTGCTGAGGGCATTTTTATTACAACACTAACCATTAAAATGCCCGGTTAAACAGGGTGATGTTTAGAGCCCCAAGCAACACGGGGTAGGAGCTCATCAGCGGCAACTTTTGCTGCCTCGATGCAAGTTATTTCATTAGTATACTAAGTATTATGTAAAAAGTCCATGACAGGATAATGACGAACAAGTGACAAGGCGCACAAGAACAGGCATGCTGTCACCTCACACAACCCACTATTTACGTGATAAACCGCAGAATCCTTCATGAGCCAGATAGATCAAGTACTTACCAGCCTCCGCCGTGTGATACGCGCAATTGATTTGCACTCAAAGCAATTAGTAAAGACTGTCAGTGTCACCGGCCCGCAATTGCGCCTGTTGCAACTGATCCGCCGCGAGGGTGATGCCACCGCCAGCGAACTGTCTGAAGCCATGAGCCTGAGCCAGGCCACAGTGACCAGTATTTTGGATCGTCTGGAGGATCGCGGCCTGCTGGAACGCATTCGTTCGCAGACCGATAAACGCAAAATCCATCCGCGCCTGACCGAGACCGGCTCCCGCTTGCTCGACCAAGCCCCCACCCCACTGCAAGATAGCTTTGTGCGCAAGTTCGACCAGCTACAGAGCTGGGAGCAACACATGATTATCGCCTCACTACAG
This sequence comes from Cellvibrio sp. ATLC23, assembly GCF_057196725.1. Lineage (NCBI taxonomy): Bacteria > Pseudomonadati > Pseudomonadota > Gammaproteobacteria > Cellvibrionales > Cellvibrionaceae > Cellvibrio > Cellvibrio sp. ATLC23. The sequence goes on from NZ_JBXUOS010000003.1 coordinate 251,450, forward strand.
CGACTGGCCGAAATGATGGACGCCGAAGATATAGATGCATCGCCCTACCTGGATTTGGGCTCGCTAGATCGCACTATCGAAAAAGAATAAAAAGAAAACCGCTGAAACAGCAAAACAGGAAACCGAGCGTCATCAAAACATCACCAAACCGTCCTCTTAACGCCACAGCTCCGTAACAAAGGCTCCCTAAGCTGCGTTCCGATCACCACCTATCGGAACCAGCCGCCTCAGGAGCCAAACATGAAGCTTTTCCATACATCACTCGCACTTACCATTAGCTGCTTATGCGCATTGCCCGCCAGTGCCAACGTGTATTTTTCCGAATACATCGAAGGCAGCAGCAATAACAAAGCACTGGAAATTTACAACAGCGGCGACAACGCAATTAATTTAAGCGGCTACAAAGTTGAGATGTATTTCAACGGTAGCAACAGCGCCGGACTGACCATCAACCTGAGCGGCACCATTCCCGCACAAGGCGTGTTTGTACTGGCGCACGGCAGCGCCAATGGGACCATTCTGGCGGTCGCCAATCAAACCAGCAGCGCCAGCTGGTTTAACGGCAACGATGCCATAGTGTTAAAAAACGGCAGCACCATATTGGATAGCATCGGCCAAGTTGGTAACAACCCCGGCAGCGAATGGGGCACAGGCCTAACCAGCACTGCCGACAACACCCTGCGCCGCAAAACCTCCATCACCAGCGGCGACACCATCATCAACGACAGTTTTGATCCAGCCTCTGAATGGGAAGGCTACGCGCAAGACACCTTTGACCATCTGGGCACTTATCAAGGCAGCAGCAATGGCGGCGACAACAATGGTGGCAGCACTATTGGCCAATGCGGTGAAACCGCCAGCCGGATCGCCAGCGTTCAAGGCGCAGGCAGCGCGAGCCCATTCGTTGGCAATAACGTCACTATCGAAGCAATCGTGGTCGCCGACTTTCAAAACACCAATCAACTCGGCGGATTTTTTATTCAGGAAGAAGATGCCGATCGTGATAGCAATCCTGCAACATCGGAAGGTATTTATATCGCCAGCTCTACGCCGGTCGCAGTGGGGGATCGCGTACGCGTAAACGGAACGGTTGCAGAAACATTTGAGCTAACCCAACTCAACACCGCTACAGTCAAAGTGTGCGCCAGCAATCAACCACTGCCAACTCCTGCAAGCCTTTCACTGCCGGTTACATCGCTGGATGCATTTGAAGCCCTAGAGGGTATGTCGGTTGCGATATCACAAACACTCACCGTTAACGAAACCTATCAATTGGGCCGCTACGGACAACTGCTGCTGGCCAATGGTCGCTTACAGCAGCCGACCAATGTGGTCGAACCAGGCGCTGCCGCCAACGCTCTACAAGCGCAAAACAATTTAAATAAATTAATGATGGATGATGGGAGCAATGTGCAAAACCCTAACCCGGTTATTTTCCCTGCACCGGGTTTATCGGCTGAAAATACTCTGCGCAGCGGCGATACAGTGGCCAACTTGCGCGGTGTGATCACTTACGATTTTGGCAGCTATCGCATTCTGCCAACCGTTACACCGAATTTTATTCACACGAATGCACGCCCGCTCGCACCGGAAATCGATTCCGCTGCGAATTTAACAATCGCCAGTTTTAACGTTTTAAATTTCTTCAACGGCAATGGCACCGGCGGCGGCTTCCCCACCTCACGCGGCGCAAACAACACAACAGAATTCGCCCGCCAAAAAGCCAAAATCGTCAGCGCACTGGTTGGCTTGAATGCTGATGTGATCGGCCTGATCGAAATTGAAAACGATGGCTACAGCAATACCAGCGCGATTGCAGAATTGGCCGCCGCATTAAATACAGCCACCAATACCAACGTGTGGAAATTTATTAACCCAGGCGTGAACAAAATTGGAACCGATGAAATTGCCGTTGGTTTTATTTATCGCAGCGATAAAGCCACTGCCATTGGCCAAACAGCGATTCTGGATTCCAGTGTGGATGCGCAATTTATCGACACCAAAAACCGCCCGGCACTGGCGCAAAGTTTTCGCGTGAATAGCAATCGCGCCATTGCCACTGCTGTCGTCAACCATTTCAAATCCAAAGGTTCGGATTGTAATGACTTGGGTGATACCGACATCGGCGATGGTCAAGGCAACTGCAACCTCACTCGCACCAAGGCAGCGACTGCATTGGTGAATTGGTTGAGCACTCACCCCACCGGCGTGAATGATTCCGATTATTTAATCATCGGCGACTTAAACGCTTACGCCAAAGAAGATCCTATCCGCCAGATTCTTAACGCGGGCTACAGCGATTTGATCAATTTGTTTGGCGGCAGCCGCGCCTACTCTTATGTATTTGATGGCCAAGCGGGTTATTTGGATCACGGCCTCGCCAGCAGCTCACTCACTCCGCAGGTATTGTTCGCATCTGATTGGCATATCAACGCTGACGAACCCATCAGCCTCGATTACAACACCGAATTTAAATCCGCTGCGCAGATTAATAATTTTTACGCGCCTGATGCCTATCGTTCATCGGATCACGACCCGCTGTTGATATCGCTGAAATTAGTAATCGATTTGGATGGCGACGGCGACGTGGATAAAAACGATGTAATGATCGTGACCAATGCGCGCGGCGCTACTCCAACGGCAATTGATCAACGCGACGTAAATGGCGACGGCACCATCAATGCACTCGATGCCCGTGCACTCACACTGCAATGCACTCGCCCCGGCTGCGCCACTAACTAAACACAAGACCAGATTAAGGAGACAACAATGAAAACTCTATTACGCCTATTTTCAATACTCTGCATAGCTGCATCATTCAACGCCAATGCAATCAGCATCGATTTAATTGCCGACAACAATGCCATCAACCTTGGCGACAGCCTTGAAGTTCAAGTTCGCATCAGCGGCTTGGATGGCAGCACTGCCCTAGGGGTTTACGATGTGAATGTTAATTACGATGCAAGCCTGTTTAGCCTTGGCAATATCAACTGGGGCGATTCACTGCTGGGCAATCAATTGGATTTGTCCGGCTTTGGCAGCCTGCAAGACAGCAACAGCGGCAGCGGTTGGTTAAACCTGTTTGAATTATCGTTTGATGCGGTAACGGATTTGGAAAACTACCAAGCAGGAGAATTCACTCTGTTCAGTATCCTGTTCAAGGCTATTGCTATAGGCAGCGGCGATTTTTCACTAACCGCCAACGCCTTGGGCGATGCCTACGGCAACAATTTAGCCCTCGATAGCATCAATGGCACCAGCATTAATATCAACAGTGTTTCAGTGCCGGAGCCATCGAGCTTGTTATTGTTGATTGGCATGTTGGCTATTTTAGTTTTACGCACCAAATTGTCGCAGTCACCAAAATGAAAACCAAATTATAAAAAAGCCTGACAATCACCGATGAAGCGGAATTAATGAATAGCTACCGTTCTTCCGAAATCTAAATCCAGGTCGCCGAAGTTACGCTTGTTCTTGTAAATAATGAAAAGAGTTAAAATGCCAACAAAATAGGAGCCAGACATATCGAGAACTTAGCAAAACTGTTGTCTTTTTAAGGCCATCTGGCGCGAATGCATAGTGCGAAGCGGGATTGAAACCCCAATAGGACTCCGAATACATTAGCCCAAACCATCTCGTTCTTATAAGAGTGATTACAGCAATAAGGTGAACATACATTTTTTACCTACCCAATTTATCCCGCCGTACTTGCATTTTTAGCCACAATCGCCGATAACAAGCCGACATGAATGACCGAGCCATACCATGACTATTGACTTCAAACGCTATCAGGATCACCTGCAAAACCTGGTTTCTCTGCCATCGGTAAGCTGCGCCGTGCCCGAGTGGGATATGAGCAACCGCGCGGTGATTGATTATCTCGCGAGTTGTTTTGCCGATTTAGGTTTCAACACTCAGGTGATGGAACTGGCTCAGGCCGGCAAAGCCAACCTCATCGCTACCCTTGGCCGCGGCGAAGGTGGATTAGTATTGGCGGGACATAGCGATACGGTTCCCTATGACGCCAATCGCTGGCAATCCGACCCCTTCAGGCTCACCGAAAAAGATGGCAAGCTCTACGGTCTTGGCGCTACCGATATGAAAGGCTTTTTTCCGGTCATTATCGAAGCGGTCAAACCCTATATCGGCCACACATTTAAACACCCGCTGATTGTGCTCGCCACCGCCGACGAAGAGAGCAGTATGAGTGGCGCCCGTGCGCTGACTAAAGCAGGCATTCCCGGTGTGTCGCCGCGCTATGCGGTGATTGGCGAACCCACCGAGCTAGTGCCAATCCGCATGCACAAAGGCATCATGATGGAAGCGATTCGTGTGCGCGGCCAGAGCGGTCACTCTTCCAATCCAGCGCTGGGCAATAATGCGCTGGAGGCGATGAATCAGGTGATGAATGAACTCATCGGCCTGCGCAATGAATTGCAATTGAAATATCGCAACGCCGGATTTGCCGTGCAAACGCCAACACTGAATTTAGGCTGCATTCACGGCGGCGATGGTGCCAACCGCATCTGCGGCGATTGCGAATTGCATTTTGATTTGCGCCTGCTGCCGGGCATGGATAACAACGAAGTGCGCGCCGCGATTCAGCAGCGCTTAACACCTATCGCCGAGCGCAGCGGCACCGATATTGTTTTATCATCGCTGTTTGAAGGTGTTGATCCCTTCGGTGAAGACGAACACAGCGAGTTAATAAAACTGTGCGAGCAATTGACCGGCAATCACTCCGAGAGTGTTGCTTTCGCCACCGAAGCGCCGTTTATGCAACAGCTCGGGATGCAAACTGTCGTGCTCGGACCTGGTTCGATTAATCAGGCACACCAACCGGATGAGTTTATTCCACTCGATCAGATTGAACCGGCAGTAAAGATTGTGCGCGGGCTAATCGAGAAATATTGTTTGTAGTTTTTCTTTCGCCACAACAATGATTTTTTAAAAGACTTTTTAACAAGAGACATATCGTGCCTGCGAACACTCAAGACACCAGTACCAACGCCTATGTGAAATGGTTTCGTCACTCGACGCCTTACATCAACAGACACAGCGATAAAACCTTTGTGCTGATGCTGCCCGGTGAAGCCATCACCCACGCGAACTTTCACAATATAGTGCACGATATAGCGCTACTTTGTAGCCTCGATGTGCGCTTGGTACTGGTGCACGGCGCCCGCCCGCAAATTGATGATCGACTGCAAGTTGCCGATACGTTTAGTCATTTTCACAATCATTTGCGCATCACCGACAGTGAAAGTTTACGCTTGGTAATTCAAGCGATTGGCGAGGCGCGCACTATTGTTGAAGCGGCGCTCTCCACCAGCCTACCCAACTCGCCCATGCACGATGCCGACATGCAGGTGATCAGCGGCAATTTTGTTGTGGCCATGCCCTACGGTGTAATTGATGGTGTGGATTTGCAACACACCGGCAAAGTGCGCAAGGTCAACACTCGCTCGCTCAATGCTGCACTCGATTCCGGCGCGGTAGTATTGCTATCGCCTATGGCCTACTCACCCACGGGTGAAATTTTTAATTTAACCTTTAGCGACGTTGCCACTCATGTAGCAGGCGCCATTAAAGCCGACAAATTATTAGCCTTTGTTGAAGGCAATGGTTTGAGCGATAGCGAAGGCAATTTAATTCGCCAGCTATCGCTGCCCGAATGCAAAAATTATCTCAATGAACACGGTAATAAAATCAGTTTTGATTTACAGCAGGCGGTCAGCGCCTGTTATTTAAGTTGCCTGCAAGGTGTGCAGCGCGCGCAATTAATCAGTTACGAAACCGATGGCGCACTGCTCACCGAACTGTTTACCCGCGATGGCTTGGGCACCATGATTTACTCAGGTCAATACGAGCAATTGCGCACGGCCACTATCGATGATGTAGCTGATATTTTGGAATTAATACGTCCACTCGAAGAACAGGGAATTTTAGTGCGTCGCTCGCGTGAAGTACTGGAAACGGAAATCAATAAATTTCATGTGATGGATAAAGACGGCTCCATTATCGCCTGCGCAGCACTCTACCCTTACGGCGATATGGCGGAGTTGTCCTGCGTGGCGACCCATCCGGAATATCGCAATGGCGGCCGCGCTGCAACTCTGCTGCAACAAATGGAAACACAGGCGCGCAAACAGAAAATCAAACAGCTGTTTTTGCTCACTACCCAAACAGCCCACTGGTTTATCGAGCAGGGCTTTGTGCAGGGGAAAATTGACGATTTGCCCATCGCCAAACAGGAGCTTTATAACTATCAGCGCAACTCCAAGATTTTTATTAAAACACTGATATAGCTCTAAATACACGCCGCTCTCGAAACAATTGAAAGCGGCAATGCTTGCAATTTCCCGCCACAGGCAATCTGCCGAAAACGGCAGCTTTCTGCTATCATTTCGCACATTGCTACATCCAAATTCACCGCTGGCCGCAACTCGCGACACGCTTTACGAGGTTACGCTTTATGCCAATCTATCGCTCCAAAACCACCACCGCTGGCCGCAATATGGCCGGGGCTCGCGCATTGTGGCGCGCTACCGGCATGAAAGACGGTGACTTCGACAAACCGATTATCGCCATCGCCAACTCTTTTACCCAGTTTGTACCCGGCCACGTTCACCTAAAAGACTTGGGTCAACTGGTTGCACGCGAAATTGAAAGAGTCGGCGGCGTCGCCAAAGAATTCAACACCATCGCCGTAGATGACGGTATCGCCATGGGGCACGACGGTATGCTCTACAGCTTGCCTTCGCGCGACATCATCGCCGATTCGGTTGAATACATGGTTAACGCCCATTGCGCCGATGCGATTGTGTGTATCTCCAACTGTGACAAAATCACCCCCGGTATGTTGATGGCGGCTATGCGCTTGAACATTCCCGTGATTTTCGTTTCCGGCGGCCCAATGGAAGCCGGTAAAACCAAACTCTCTGAGCACAAGCTTGATTTGGTTGATGCCATGGTGATTGCGGTAGACGACAACGCCAGCGACGAAACAGTCGCTGAATACGAGCGCTCTGCCTGCCCCACTTGTGGCTCTTGCTCAGGCATGTTTACCGCTAATTCCATGAACTGCTTGACCGAAGCGCTGGGCTTATCCTTGCCAGGCAACGGCTCGTTGTTAGCGACTCACTCTGACCGCGAGCAACTCTTTTTAGAAGCTGGCCGCCGCATTGTCGAAATCACCAAGCGCTACTACGAAGAAGATGACTACAGCGTATTGCCACGCTCCATCGCCAGCTTTGCTGCTTTTGAAAATGCAATGGCCTTGGATATCGCCATGGGCGGCTCTACCAACACCATTTTGCATTTGCTGGCTGCTGCTCAAGAAGGTGATGTCCCCTTCACTATGTTTGATGTAGATCGCATGAGCCGCAAGGTTCCGCAGCTTTGCAAAGTCGCACCTAATACACCTAAGTATCACATGGAAGATGTGCATCGCGCCGGCGGCGTAATGAGCATTTTAGCTGAGCTGAACCGCGGCGGTCTTTTCCACAATCAACTACCTACCGTTCACAGCAGAACCTTCCAAGAAGCCTTAGACAAATGGGACATTATCAGCACCTCATCTGAAGCTGTAGCCACTTTCTACAAAGCAGGCCCCGCTGGCATTCCCACCCAAACGGCGTTTAGCCAATCTACCCGCTGGCCCACCTTGGACGGCGACCGCGCAGAAGGCTGTATTCGCTCAGTGAAAAATGCCTATAGCAAAGAAGGCGGTTTGGCCGTACTCAAAGGCAATATCGCCCTTGATGGCTGCGTCGTAAAAACCTCTGGTGTAGACGAAAGCTGCTGGGTGTTTGAAGGCAAAGCCTATGTAGTGGAAAGTCAAGACAAGGCCGTTGCCGATATATTGGACGGCAAGGTAAAAGAAGGCGATGTAGTCGTAATTCGCTACGAAGGCCCCAAAGGCGGGCCCGGCATGCAGGAAATGCTCTACCCCACTAGCTATTTAAAATCCAAAGGTTTGGGCAAGGCTTGCGCACTCCTTACCGATGGCCGCTTCTCTGGCGGAACTTCTGGTTTGTCGATTGGCCACGTATCACCTGAAGCGGCGTCTGGTGGCGCGATTGGTTTGGTGCAAACCGGCGATATTATCCGTATCGACATACCCAATCGCAGCATTAATGTAGTTCTGACCGATGCCGAACTGGATGCGCGCCGCGCCGCCGAAGAAGCAAAAGGTGCATTGGCCTGGAAGCCAACTGAAGTCCGCCCACGCAAAATTAGCGCATCACTCAAAGCCTATGCGATGCTAGCAACCAGTGCAGACAAAGGCGCGGTTAGGGATTTAAGTAAACTCGATTGATAAATAAGTTAGCGCCGCAGCTTAGTGTTTCTTGCGGCGCAATTCTCTCCAATAATAGGATATCTAATCAGCAGGTAACTTTTAATTTTACTTGAATAATTTTCCCAATAAAAAAGCCAGCTACTGCTGGCTTTTTTATTGGGGGGGAGAACACATAATCGACAGCTATTGTTTTGCTAAAGCTTCCAATCTAGCCTTCTCTCTCTGCGAGTAATCAACCCACTGCGCAGCCACTTTGGAACTACGGGCATCTTTACCAGCTTCTTTAAAGAACTTTATTGCTTCTTCAAAGTTTTTCAATTCAAATTCAGCCTGAGCTACAGTTAAATTGGCATGATCAACACGCTTTAATTTACCGGCTTTAAGCGCTTGACGCCCCCATTTAGAAGCATCTTTGAATTTATCAGTAGCAAGATATGCCTGTGCAAGACCGATAATTAAATCGCCATCGGTAGACTTAGTCGCTGCTTTTTCATATTCAACCAAAGACTCTTTAGCATTTTGAGCCAAGCGTAAAGAATCAGCTAACAATTTAAGATTTTTAGCTGTTGGCTCAACAATCTTGTCCGTGTAGATACCCTTCTTAAGCGCTTTAGCCGCCTTGTAAGGGACTTCTGCTTCCAAGTACATGCTTGCTAAACGAATTATATCTTTTTCGGAAGTTAAGCCGCCCATTAGATAGCAGGTTTCAAATGCGTACAAGGAGTCTTTCGGGCGATCAACAACATAATACACCTGCGACAACTGCTTCCAATATTGTGCTTTTGGATAGTGCTTAATCAGCTTTTCCAAAACCACCAGACCACTCTTGTAGTCTTCTTTATCAAAATAAAGGCCACGTTGAAGAATGTACCATGACTCCGCTGGCACTTTACCCGCCGCCTCTTGATTCTTTACCGCCTCATTAATGTTCAATAAAGCGTTTCTATTGTCTTCTAGCTGATAATACAGCGTCGAAAACATGTAAGAGTCTTCAGGCTTTAGAGTATCTTCATACTCAGTCCACTTCAGCAAAGTTTCCAATGCTTTTCTGGGGTTGTCGACTTGAGAATAAAGTTGCCCAACTATACGAATAGTAGCGGCTTCAGTTCCAATTGGCATATTCGGACTCTGAGCAAGCATTTTGTTAAAGCTATCAATCGCTTTAGCATAATTCTCACTACCCAAATGCGCGTATCCAGTGTATTGATGAAGCAAGACCAATTCATATGCATTAGCTTTAGCCGAATTAGCAGCCATTTCATTCAATAACTGCATAGCTTTGCGTGGATCAGGCTTTACTGTTTCGTCTTGCGGTTGTAAATACCCGGCAGCTTCAGTGATCTTTTTACCAAAAGATTCAGTCACATTGGGGAACTTACGTTGCTCTCCAGCATGCTTATTTTTAGCTCTAACCTGCGCAACTGCACTGGAAATTTCAACTACACCAGGTACAACTGCGTCAACTGCTTTACCTATAAACAATGGAGACACAGCAATAACACCGGCCAGCAAAGTACGGTTAAGAGCAACTGAAACAGCAGGAAATACTTGTCTCATTTCATTACCCCTTATTTCTGCATCGTGTAGGTGAAGCGATTCTTCACCCCAGGAACCTCAACAGGCTTCCCATCAACCACTTTCGGCTTGTATTTAAACTTGAGCGCAGCCTTCACGGATGCACGATTAAATACAGAAGTAGGCTTACCTTCTTTGGTTATGCATTCACTTTCAATTGGCTCTGGGTCACGAGTAGTACCAGTTTCCGTAACGGTGTAAATAACTGTACAAAACCCTTCAATGCCGCGAGACAACGCAGTACTTGGATACTCAGGTGGAACCTTCACAATTGGAAGATACTCACCTTCGCTAAAAGCCAAAGAACCGCTGCCCATATCTATTCCAGCCTTGGCAACAGGAGCCGTCATATTAAGAGCTTCACCAGAAATATCAGGGGCATCAAACTCTGGCTCTGGTAAGTCAGGCGGAATATCAGGCTCTTCCGGTTTTTCCGGTTTAGCATCTTCAAAACGGGTCTCAATTTTGGTATCTGGCATTGTAATGTCAGGAATTTTTACCGTTTTTTTCTGTTTTAACTCGCCGAGATCGTTATTTATTAACTGATACATCAAGAACAAGAGCAATAGGGTGGTAACCACCCCTAAGAGCCCTGCTATACCTACTTTTGCGAAGTTCATAGCAACCTATTTCTCTTCAGTAGAGACAGACACATCACTAATACCCGCTTCACGCGCAGCAGTAGCGACTTCCAATACGTATTTGAGATCTGCCTTGGCATCTGCCTGAATAGAGACAGTACCATTTGGATTATCGGCGCGCATACGCTCAATAACTTTAGCAACCAAACGAGGATCAACTTCTTTTTTATCAATCCAGATTTCGTTGTCTTCACCAATGGCAATCAGAATACTGGCGTTAGGCTTTTTATCAGCAGTACTGGCATCAGGTCTTGTTACCTCTTTACCAGTCTCTTTGATGAATGTCGCCGTAACGATGAAAAAGATCAGCATAATAAACACCACATCCAACATTGGAGTGAGGTCGATTGCCTGAGCTTCCTCTTCAGGTTTTGCGTTTTTCCTGCTCATGAGACATCTCTTAATTACAGGTTAATATTGCTCGATCACCTAGTGATCCATTGTCAAATGGTCAGCAAACAAATGATCTTCACGCTCAGCAATACGCGACAAATAGGTGTTCACAAAAATCCCGGATAATGCCGCAACCATACCTGCCATTGTTGGGATAGTTGCTTTTGACACACCACCAGCCATGGATTTAGCATCACCGCCACCGGTATACGCCATCACACTGAACACTTCAATCATACCTGTTACCGTTCCCAACAACCCCATTAAAGGACAGAGGGCAATCAATGTAACAATCATATCCATGTTGGCATTTATCTTGGCGGACATGCGCGAAATCATCTTTGCGCGAATTTGGTGAGCATTCCAGGACTTGCGCTCTTTGCGCGCCTCCCAGCCTGCTAATGCTTGCTGAACATCGCCTTTTAGACCACCTTTGAAGTACCACGCCCGTTCAAACACGAGCGTCCACATGACAAAGGTAAGGGCGGCAATGAGGTACATTACCCAACCGCCCTGATCCATAAAGGCTCCAATGGAACTAAAAGCGTCCGTTAAAGCCTGCATGTGTTATCTCCTACTTAGTACGCTCAGAGTTTTCAGCAATAATGCCAGTGGTTTGCTCATCCAATACTTGAACAACGGCTTTGGCGCGACCGTTAACCAAGGTATGCATCAGCACCACCGGAATTGCAACGATCAAGCCCTGTACAGTGGTAACCAATGCTGAAGAAATACCACCGGCCATATTTTTAGGATCACCAGCACCGAAGATAGTGATCGCCTGGAAGGTTTCGATCATACCGGTTACTGTACCCAACAGACCCAACAAAGGAGCTACTGCAGCGATAATTTTCAACACTGCCAAGCCGCTTTCAATGGATGGGCGCTCTTTGAGAACCGCCTCTTCCAACTTGAGCTCCAAAGTCTCGGTATCAACATTTTTGTTCTCTTCAGCTACTTTTAATACACGACCCAGAGGATTATTGGTATTGGCCTTATCAGATTTAAGTTGAGCATTTACTTTGCCACTTACAGCAAGCAATACCAATATTCTGAACAAGCCCAGCAACATACCAATTACACCAACAGCAGTAATCACGTAGCCAACTGACCCACCTTGATGCCAACGCTCAACCAGTGTTGGTGTGTCGATTAAAGCAGTTAATAATTGGCCACCAGCTGGACCCGTTGGATCAACACCAAAGGCAACAATTGAAGAGTTAGCATCTTGCAATGCTTGAGCACCAGCCAGAAATTTAGATGGTTGGCGTGGCAACTCTTGAATCTTGACACCGTCAAAAGTCAGATACTTACCTTCTGAAACCAAGTTGTATGTACCAACACGCACAACCTCTTGTTGGGCTTGCTCACCGCTCGGCTTGATAACATTAGCAGTGAATTTCACCACACGACCAGTTTCAACCATTTCACGCTGAACTTCGTACCACAAACGTTCAATCTCTTCGATGTCCGGCAAGCTCGTGCTGCTGGTCATCTTCTCAATCAGAGTCTCGAGGAACTCACCACGATTTGGGTGTTGTGCACTAACGATGGAGGTTTCCAGAGTTGCACGCAAATCACCTGCGGTAGAGGTCAAATGACCAAACAACTCTTTCATTGAGCCAAGACGTTCATTCAATTGAACTTTTTTAGCTGCAACCAGAATGTCTTGCTCTTGGTATTTCTTTTCGAGTGCAACAGAGCGAGCATCTTCAGCTTGACGAGTAGCTTTAGCTTGAGCCAACAAGTTAGCTTGGTTCGCTTTATCGCGAGCAAATTCAGCTTCACGCTGCTTGTGCTCCGCCGATTCACTGATTTGCGATTTTTTTACCATATCCAACAGCTGATCAAGAGTCTGTGCTTTCTCTTGCGCGACAGCAAAGGAACTACTTAAAACGCCAGCAGCAGCGAGCATTAAGCAGCTTTTAACAAATTTCATTTTCATTGTGCTGCCTCCGGTGCCTGAACGGTCATGGTCATAATATCTTTGGATGCTTGACCGCGCGCGATGCGCAAGCCTTTCAGTATGTTGGCGTTGTATGAATCATCCAGCGCAACCCATTGGCCTTGAGCCGCATCCCACGTACCGCATTGTTTTGCATCGGTAGTTTGATACATCAAAGAGATACGACCTACACGGAGGATGTTTACTTCGCGATCTTGACCGTCGACAGGTAATGTACCTTTGTAAGCTTCGATCGTACTGCCATAGGCAGATTCGATTTTGTAAGCTTCAAGCACTTGACGGAACTTCTCAGAAACAGAGATATCAGCGCGATCTTGGTTGTTGCGCAGCATTTCAATACGCGCCTTGCGCTCTTCAACTTGGAAAGGTTTATCCAAGCTGACAAATTGTTCTAGGCTTTCCAACATGCGGAAAATCAATGGCTGGATTTGACGCTCAATAACGGTCACTTTCTCAATGGATTTCTCCAAGTCTTGAACAACAACCAGTTGTTTTGCAACTTGCTTTTCCATCTGAGCGTTGAACACGCGGAGATCATCGATCAACTTATTTTGCTGTTTGAATTGTTGAGCCAGATCATCAGTTTCCTGGGCCAATCTGTCAATGCGCTTCTGGGAGTCTTGCGCCAAAGTCGTTTTTGCTTGACCGACTTTAAGTACAGAATCCAGAGCTTGATCTGCCATGGCAACGCTACCCATTAGCGCGCCCGCAGAAAGCATTGTGGTCAGAGCCACCGCTTTCAATCGCTGCTTTTTCATAATCCCCCCAACTGGGTGTTCAATCAAGTGAGTTTGTGGCAACAGGCTGCCACAGACGCGTTATCCACGTAGCCTCTGCGAGGCGGTTAAGAACGGCGGCATTGTAATAAGCACCATGACCTACTTCCAATGATTTATCCTACAACCTTCTACGTGTGTATTTAAGTATCAGACCGGTAACACATTATTGCTTTTAATAAGTGCACAGGTAACACAAAAACAAAACCTTTAAAACCAAATCAAAAAAACACATTTACAACAAAACTTTTAGTTATTAGCTTTTAGGTGCTGGCAGACCGCTCATAAACCAAAAACTGGTGCCCCACTACCGCAGCCTCATCTCCGACCGAGGTTGATTTCAACTCCCACTCAGCCGCACTTAAGGGTTCAAAAAATGCGTCACCCTCGGGCGCAAGATCGACCCAAGTCAGATAGATGCGATCAGCAACATTCAATGCAGAACGATATATTTCAGCGCCACCAATAACCATAGCTTCATTCAAAGCTAGCGGAGCGCCAAGCAAAACTTTATTTGCTTCAGTCAATGCCTGCTCGAAACTATTGGTAACAACCACACCGTCGGCACCCAACCAATCTTTATTGCGCGTAACAACTATATTTGTTCGCCCAGGAAGAGGCTTACCGATCGATTCATAGGTTTTTCGCCCCATGATTACCGGCTTATTCAAGGTTACCGATTTAAAATATTTCAAATCCTGCGGTAGATGCCAAGGCAGCCGATTATTGCATCCTATGACACCATTTTTAGCTGCAGCAACTATGATGGACAATTTCATGCAGTATCTTCGCCTTGCCTCTTATTAATACTTAAATTTCGCCAACAACCACTAAATAGCGATAGGCGCGACTATACGCGGATGGGGATGGTAACCTTCAAATTCAAAATCTTGCAACTCGTAACCGAAAATACTATCGGGGCGACGACGAATCATAAGTGTAGGCAAGTTTTTCGGTTCGCGTGTTAATTGTTCGTAAACTATGTCGTCTGTAATATGATTTTTGTACAAATGGCAATCGCCAAACGTATGCACAAATTCCCCCACCCCCAAATCACACTGCTGCGCGATCATATGAGTTAACAACGCATAACTGGCAATGTTGAAAGGCACACCAAGAAATAGATCCGCGCTGCGCTGGTAGAGCTGGCAGGAAAGCTTGCCTTCAGATACATAGAATTGGAACAAAGTATGGCACGCCGCCAAAGCCATGCGCCCTTGCTCTACATTCTGCTGGGGGCCCATAGATTCATCTGGTAAATCGGCAGGATTCCACGCACTAACAATCAGGCGACGCGAGTAGGGATTCTTTTTGATCTGGGTAATCACCTGTGATATCTGATCAATAGTGGAGCCGTCAGGGCATGCCCAGCTACGCCATTGCTTTCCGTATACAGGCCCCAAATCACCTGCCTCAGTAGCCCACTCGTTCCAGATATTACAACCACGCTCTTGCAACCAACCAACGTCCGTGCGCCCCTGCAGAAACCAAAGCAGCTCAACAATTACACTTTTCAGATGCACGGTCTTGGTTGTCACCAAGGGAAACCCTTTGTTTAAATCAAAGCGCAATTGACGCCCAAATACCGAATAAGTCCCAGTGCCGGTGCGATCGCCTCGCAGGGTGCCGTTTTCGACTACATCGCGCATCAACTCTAGATATTGCTTCATCAACCAACCTGTACAAAAAATTAAATAAGCCTATGAACCTTTAACAGCCTTTGGGGCAAAGGCGTATGCCCACACCAGCAACCCAACGCCGAGTAAGAACATTGGTACACACAGCAATTGACCGCGAGTCATTCCGGCAATCAGGGCAACCCCCAGATCCGGTTCACGCACATACTCGACACCAAAGCGGAAAGTGGAATAACCAACCAAGAACACGCCTGATACCGCGCCGCGGGGACGAGGCTTGGCTGAAAACCAAAATACGATCACAAATAGAACCAGCCCCTCAAGGAAGGCCTGATAAAGCTGGCTAGGATGACGTGCAATTCCTTCCGGATCCATAGCCTTGGGGAAGACCATTGCCCAAGGCGCATCGCTCACACGCCCCCAAAGCTCCTGACCGATAAAGTTGCCCAAACGGCCAAAGCCCAAGCCGAGCGGCACTATGGGAGCAACAAAATCCATCAAACCAACAAAGGGGCGATTGATGCGGTAAGAATAAATAACCATCGCCACTATCACACCGATCAAACCACCATGGAATGACATCCCACCCTCCCATAGACGGAACAACCAGAGTGGGTCACGCATCCACTGATCAAAGTTATAAAACACAACGTAGCCAAAGCGGCCACCGAGAATCACCCCGAACGCGCCATAGGTAATCAGGTTTTCTACCTGAGAACGGTTGATTGTGGCCGTCGAAGCCTTAGCGCGATGCATCGCAATTAACCACGCACTGGCAAAAGCCAGCAAATACATAATGCCGTACCAATGAACACTGAATGGACCAAGCGCCATGCCACCAATAGATACAGGCTCTTTAAGAAGAGTAAATGCGATGGGATTTAAATCCGGGTATTGCAGCATAAGCAGTTAAACCTGAAACAGCCAATTCAATAGGCGGGGATTATGGCGCGGAAATGTGACCCGCCCAAGACATTTTCATTCATTTGCATCGGACGCAACTGGGCGGATTAATCGTGTTAAGCCAGTTTCGCGCAATTCGCGGGCTATATGCTCGCGGATAAGCTCGCCATTAGACATCCGCATCACTTCGTCGAGCAATTGTTTGGCGCGCTCAAAGGTAATGCCGCGAATCACCGATTTTACCTTGGGCAAGTTGGTGGCATTCATTGAAAGCACATCGTACCCCATGGCCATCAATAAAATGGCAGCCCCCGGATCACCCGCCAATTCACCACAGATGCTAACACTGATACCCGCATCATGTGCCGCGTACACAATGTACTGGAGTGCCCGCAAAACAGCGGGGTGAAAGGCCTGATAAAGATCGGCCACCTGGGCATTGTTGCGATCCACCGCCAATAAATACTGGGTGAGATCGTTGCTGCCAACCGAGAGAAAATCCACCCGGCGCGATAATTCCGGCGCGAGATAAACAGCTGCCGGCACTTCGATCATCACCCCGATCTGCGGCTTGCGCACCCTATAGCCTTCTTCAAGCAGCTCTTTATGTACGCGCTGGATAAGTGCCTTGGAAGCATCCACTTCTTGCATATTGGTGATCATCGGCAAGAGGATACGTAGATTATCCAAGCCTTCACTCGCCTTAATCATGGCGCGAATTTGTGCCAGAAAAATCTCGGGGTGATCGAGGGTAACACGAATACCGCGCCAGCCAAGGAAAGGGTTATCTTCTTCAATTGGGAAATAGGGTAAGGCTTTATCGCCGCCGATATCCAAGGTTCGCATAGTGACTGAATGAGGCGCAAAAGCCTCCAACTGTTCACGATAGATGGCGCGCTGCTCTTCCTCGCTGGGAAAACGATCGCGCAGCAGAAAGGGCACCTCGGTGCGGTACAGACCTACACCTTCAGCACCGCGCTCCAATGAACGCAGCACATCGGCCATCAAGCCGGTATTCACATGCAGCGGTAAACGATAGCGATCTTTGGTTTCGCACGGCAGATCCTTGAGCGCCTCCAAGCCCTTTACCAGAGCCTGCTCCTCAAGGAATATCGCCTTGTATTGCTTGCGCAATTGCGCGCTGGGATCGCAATACACTGTACCCTTGTAACCGTCTACAATAATCGGGCGCCCATCCATCTGGGTAAAGGGTAAATCCACCGCACCCATCACGGTTGGAATATCCATCGCCCGCGCCAAAATAGCCACATGGGAGTTGGATGAGCCCAACACTGATACCAAACCAGCCAACTTTTCTTTGGGAATTTCACCCAGCATGGATGCCGTCAACTCTTCACCGATGAGGATGGTTTTATCGGGATAGACACGGGTTTTTTGATTGGACTCTTGGAGATAAGCCAACACGCGCCGCCCCAGATCGCGCAGATCGGTTGCCCGCTCACGCAAATAAGGGTCATTCATACTGTTGAAAATATTTTCGTGCTCGAGGATCACCTCGCTCCAAGCATAGGAAGCGTTGGCACCTTTGCGGATGCGCTCGGTCACTTCGCCGCCAAGGGATGCATCGTCCAACATCGCCAAATAAGCATCGAATAGCGCTTGTTCTTCGCGATTAATACGTGCCTTTAGCTGCTCGCCGAGGGATTTAATATCCTCCCGCACCGCCATCAAGCTGCGCAGGAAAAAGGCGATTTCTTCATCTACATCTTTACAGGGCTGATAGCGCACCGAGCGCAGGTCGGCCGATGGCGTAATCACCACCGCCTCACCTATAGCGATACCCGAGGCACCCGAGACACCGAGAAATTTAGTTTGGGTTGCTTTGGCACCCACCGGAACAACACCACCGGTTGCTTCAGCATGCGCAATGACACCGGCGAGCTGCGCCGACATAGTAACAAGAAATGCCTCTTCACCCTCATCAAAACGACGCTGCTCGACCTGCTGAACGACTAATACACCGAGCACTTTACGGTGATGGATAATGGGCACACCAAGAAAGGATCGATAGCGCTCTTCGCCAGTTTCAGGAAAGTATTGATAGCTGGGGTGCGCCTCTGCGTGCTCGAGGTTAATCGGTTCTTCGCGCACCACTACGCGCCCCACCAAACCCTCACCTGCAGCCAAGCGCACCTTGCCAACCGCATCGATGTTGAGACCATCGGTCGCCATCAGCACATAGTCGCCTTTTTCGTCGCGCAAATAGACTGAACATACTTGCGTGACCATCACCTGTTTCACCCGCGTAACAATAATCGCCAGCGCGGTTTTCATGTCGCGCGCGGCGTTTACTTCCAGAACGATGGAGCGGAGTGAATTTAGCATAGGGCGTGTCGGTCAAACCTGTCGGTAGAGTTGCTTATATTATGTATTGATTAGGGAACGCGAGCTGCGATCTTCAAGATGCGCGTGGAACAATGACAACTCTTTCAACGCCCGGCGATAGACATCGCGCTTGAAAGAGACGACCTTGCCCAGAGGATACCAGTAACTGACCCAGCGCCAATCATCAAACTCGGCGCGACCGCCATTGTTGAGACTCACTTTTGAATCTTCACTCACCATGCGCAGCAAAAACCACTTTTGTTTTTGACCGACACACAGGGGCAAAGAGTTGTGACGCACCAACCGGTGCGGTAACCGATAGCGCAGCCAACCACGGGTACAAGCCAGTATTTGCACATCTTCAGGCCGCAAACCCACTTCTTCATGTAGCTCGCGATAGAGCGCCTGCTCAGGCGTCTCATTCGGGTTAATGCCGCCTTGTGGAAATTGCCAAGCATCCTGACCGCCTACACGCCGAGCCCAGAGCAACTGCCCCTGATCATTAGTCAAAATAATACCCACATTAGGGCGAAATCCGTCGGAATCTATCACGGGGGAATTATCCATATAAAAGGTTTTGCTGTGGCAGAAAACAAAACTCCAGCGATCAAAGAGCGGACATGTTCCACAAAACAGCGTTTTCCGCACTATATCAGGCTTGCTCAAAGCCGCAACCCTGAATCTCGGAAATGGTTTTCGTTGAGCCCACCCGTTACTGCCGCTATCCTAGCGCCCCGCAGTAACAACTTCGGCAATCATTCACTTCATCTATATGGGGAACCACCGTGGCGCTGGCTATTTTTGATCTCGACAACACATTGATTGCAGGCGACAGCGACCACAGTTGGGGCGTATTTCTAGTAGAAAAGCAGCTGGTAGATGCGGAAACCTATCGCCTTGCCAACGATGGTTTTTATGCCGACTACAAAAACGGCACGCTCGATATTCGCGCCTATTTGCAATTTTCGCTCGCACCATTGACCCAACACAGCATGGTAGAGCTGGAAAAATTACACGCAGAATTTATGCGCGATCATATCGAACCACTGATGCTCCCCAAAGCCGAGGCGCTGCTACAACATCACCGCGATCAGGGCGATCACCTGCTGATCATCACCGCCACCAATGGCTTTGTGACCCGCCCCATCGCCAAGCGTTTAGGGGTTGATGACATTCTAGCGACTGATCCAGAAGTAATAGATGACGCTTACACCGGCAATTTTGTCGGTGAACCCTGCTTTCAAGCAGGGAAAATTACACACCTGCACGAGTGGCTCAAGCACAACCATCACTCGCTGGACGGGGCTTACTTTTACAGTGATTCGATTAATGATTTGCCGCTGCTGGAACAGGTTGATCATCCAGTCGTGGTGGATGCCGATGAGCGCCTCACGACGATTGCCCTCGAACGCAACTGGAAAGCAATAAGCCTGCGCTAAGCAGGCTTATTGAAGACCAAACGGAGTTTGTTTTTAGGCTAGATAGACCCGCGCAAATACCGCTTTTAAGTAATCAGTTTCAGGAATGGCCGGATGAATCGGGTGATCCGGCCCCTGCCCGCCCTGCCCAATAATCTGCACATGGCGATCCAAATGGCGGCCCGACGCACGCACGATTTCCAACAAAGTATCTTTGCCTAAGTGCATGGAACACGATGCTGACACCAACAAGCCATCGCGCCCCAATAAGCGCATACCCAGTTCATTAATGTGACGATAGGCTGCCTCACCGGCTTTTTGGTCTTTGCGCTTTTTGATAAAGGCCGGTGGATCAAGCACTACCACATCAAAACGCTCATCGCTGGCGATCAGCTCTTTCAACACATCAATCGCCTTACCCTGGATCGCTCCAACCCGGTCGGCAACACCATTAAGCTGGGCATTTTCCAAAACCGCATCAGTAGCTGACTCCGACGCATCCACACAAATAACCTCGCTCGCTCCTGCAACTGCCGCTTGCACCCCCCAGCCGCCGATGTACGAAAAAACATCCAGCACACGCTTACCCTGCACATACTGCTGCAATTGCGCGCGGTTCATCCGGTGATCATAAAACCAACCGGTTTTCTGCCCTGCACGCACAGGCGCCATAAAGCGAGCACCGTTTTCCACCAACTCGACCGATTCAGGCACTTCGCCGTAAGCGACCTCGGTGTACTCAGACAACCCTTCCAGGGTACGCGCACTATGCTCATTGGCGAGCAAAACACCGTGCGGATTCAACACCTGCACCAGCGCTTCGACGATTTCATCTTTCACCAATTCCATACCAGCACTGGCAATTTGCACCACCAGATAATCACCAAATCTATCCACCACCAATCCCGGCAGCAAATCCGCATCGCCATAGATCAGGCGATAAAAAGGCTCATCAAACGCCATCTCACGCAGCGCTAATGATTGTTTGATGCGGTGCACCAACAGGGATTTATTGAGCGGGTATTTTTCATCGCGGCTAACCAAGCGTCCGCAGATCAAACCATTGGGATTGATGACTGCAATCCCGAGCGGCTTGCCGCTATTGGTGGTCACCAGCGCCTGCTGCCCCATTGCAAAAGATTTGAGTGGCGACTTGGCGATATCCACCTCGTTACTGTAAATCCATAAATGGCCCAGCTTTAAACGGCGATCCGCTTGGGAGTTAAGAACAAGGGTAGGCAAACTCATGGCAAGGCTCACATAGCAAAAAAAGTGAGCGGATTATAAGCCTTGTGCGACTAGGACACAGAATTAAAAATGCGCCAACTGCAAAATGCGTCAGCAGGGCGAGCAAAATGACAGGGAAAATGCTAAGAAACGCACAAATATCGGGTGTTTTGAATGCAGGAGCACGTTTTTTGAACGCTTAGCACTTTATCATTGAAAAGATATGAGCTAACGTTAGCTGTGGCCATAAGTCCCAATAGGCTCAAGAGCTTAGCGCAGACTCTTTATGCCATTTATACCATCGAATTCAATACCAGCCGCCGCCTTATAATCACTTTACGGCGGTCGGTAACCTAGGAAGACATCACATGCATACTCTAAAAACGACGACGATTGTCAGTGCAGCATTCATCAGCCTGCTACTCTCCGCTTGCGGTGGTTCCGGTTCACCTATATCCAATCAAGGTTCAAGCAGTGTTAGTTCAGGTACTGTAGACACCACCACTCCAACAGCCATTGGACTGGGCAGCGGCACCACCTTTGCTGCAGGTCAAATCGGCGTAGGTATAGGTAGCACCACACTATCCCCTGGCGGCAGCACCACATTGACCGTGAATGTGGTGAGCCCAACCAATACGCTGGTGACCAACCCTATCAACATTACTTTTAACTCAGTGTGTGTTGCGGCAGGTGAAGCCACCCTCAAATCTGGCGACGCCACCACCAACAGCGTTTCAACCAATAATGGTCAAGCCACTATTACCTACACGGCTAATGGCTGTGTAGGTAACGACGAGATCACCGCTAGCGCTACTTTAGGCGGCACCACCAAAACAGCAAAAGCGACCTTAAATATAGCGTCCGACACCATCCAAACCGTATCCTTTATTGATGCGATTCCCACCTTGGTAAACCTGAAAGGTACAGGCGGTGGAGAAACATCCATTGTGCGCTTCCGCGTGCTCGGTGGCACTGGCGCGCCCATGAAAGATATAGATATAGATTTCTCCCTCAGCACCTCAGTCGGCGGTCTCAGCCTGACCAATACCACTGCCAAGACAGATAAATCAGGTTATGCAATTACCACCGTACAAGCCGGCGCTGTAGCCACCACCGTGCGCGTTACCGGCAAAGCGCGCGGCACCGAGATATCAACCCAATCAAATCAATTAATTGTATCCACTGGTATTCCCGATCAAGACAGTATGTCTCTGTCAGCCAGCCACCCTATCCCTGTTGGCGCGTGGAATTACGATGGCATTGAATCGCAAATTACCATTCGCATGGCCGATGCGTTCAACAACCCACCACCTAATGGCACGGCTGTAACCTTTACCACTGAAGGCGGCGCCATTGTCTCCGGCTGCCCAACAACAAATGGAGCCTGTACCGTTAAGTGGGTAAGCCAGGCTCCAAAGCCCACTCGCAATAGCGCCAATAACAGTGTTGAACGCATTCTCTGCGTGGATAGCCTAGGCAATCCTGTAGCCGACGCGGCAGCCTGTGCTTTGGAGCGAGCAGGCAGGGTGACTATTTTGGCTACAGCAATTGGCAATGAAAGCTTTATCGATGCCAATGGAAATGGTTATTTCGATAAAGGAATCGATATATTCAGATCATTCAACGATGGCGGTAATTGCGATGCAAACGTACCACCATCATCCGCTAAAACCCCGTCAAACTCCGGTGTCATCCCCTGCGATGACCTTGTTGAGGCCTATCTCGACAAGAACGAAAATCAAAAGCGTGACAGCAATGAAGAGTTCACTGACTTCAACAAAGACAACGCTCACTCAATTGAAAACGGTCTGTACAACGGCGTCCTTTGCCAATTAGAGGGCGACGGCTGCACCAAAACTGGTGTAACAATTCGCGAAGACTTACTGCTGATTATGAATAGCACCAACATGCTCTATCGCAACGGTGTATTTCCCTTCATCAACACCGATGTAAAGCTTAAACCAACCCTAGCAGATGCGGCCCCAGACTTTAAAGTTACCTCATTCTGGATGGCAGATGAAAATGGCCATGGCTTACCCGAGGGCACCACCTTGTCACTTGACACTGCCAACCTTAAAAATGCTGAGGCAACCATTGGCCTAAAAGGTCCAATTTCGGGGTCAAGCTCGCCTACAAAAGTATCCGTAACGGTGGTGGCAAGCAAAACCGATATACCCTTTGGAACCTTTAATATTGACATTAAGGTCCCAACACCTAGTGGCACTGTGACTTACACACAACCCATTATTGTTAGCGCAGAATAGATCTCCCGCCAAATAATCTACCACAAAGCCCCTCATTCATCATGAGGGGCTTGTTATCACCGTCCTTCTATAGTCCCCCAAACGATCACCATATATGTGAATTGGAAGCGCCCTCCGTTGCATGCCGAGCAATAAATCGCACTGCACAGGAGACCCCCCATAAGCTAGCCAATTAATCTACCGCGAGAAACACCAAATAAAACATGCTATTTATTACAGAGAGAAGCATGCATATGAGGAGGAACTTACGGAAATAAAAAACCGGAGCCATTTCTGACTCCGGTTTTTTTATTTCTATGTTTATTTAACGCAGGTTAAGAACTTATTCGGTTGCTGGCGGAGCGTAATACTTTAAGCCCCCTTTACCGTTTACAATATCTTCACCTCGCTCAGTTAATGCGGTTGCATCGCCAACAGATTTAGTTAAATCCAAGTCTGCTTTTTCTGAACTGTTGCCATACCATGACCAAGCCAACCAATTAAAGCCCGCGCTACGCAAATCGGCTCTACCCTTACCTAATAAATCTTCAGGGAGAATTACGCCCTCAGTAATATCTACGGTTAAATCATTGAAATGGCGTGCATAGAAGAAATCTACCTGGCCAAATACCACTTCTTCTTTTTCCACCGGCACCAATCCTTCAAAGATAAGGTCGTCTACTTTAATTGGATCAGTTTTGGACATTGCAGGGCCAGTGACTGAGCCATCCAAGCTGGTTGCAAACGAGAAGCCCATATGCTTTGGCAAGCCATCGCGATTAAACGCAGCGGGGAATGCAACTTTTACCGCAATATCATTCCACTCACCGATTTTTAATTGGTCGTAAGTCATATTGATCACATCAAAATGGTTCGACCAATTCGAATCCTGTAAATAAAACTGCACGGTCAATGATGTAACACCTTGATAATAAGCAGGTATGAACAAGCGCGTTTTAAAGGTGAAGGGGTCGTTGAAATTCAGGCCTTCAATTTTTGCGGGATTTTGATGCTGCACATCGATGCGGTCAGCAAAATCTTTTGCGGTGATATTTAACGTGCCGCCACTCGCTTCTACGATAGCAGAATCACCCCAACTGAAAGCCACCCAATTATCGGCATCAACTTCGAACGTACCATGGTAAATAGTGCCCAACTCAAACGCATTGTTTTCAGCCACGCCGCTGATCACTAAATCTTTGATCACCACAGCGCCGTAGAAATTAGGATTGGCTGTGCCGTCACCCACCCCCAAGTTTCCAATCTGAATTCCCAGTGAACTTAAGCCTGCTCCTTTTGCACCAAAGTCAGCAGTCAAAATCATTTCATTCCAGGCACCGTAGGTAATATTGCCTAAGTCTGACGAGGTCAACCACTCACCCTCACTGTTAAAAAATTTGCCGTATGCCCATGAGCCCTGGTAGCCCGCCGGGAAATAAATATTGGCTTTGATTTGAATCGGCTTGGTGAAATCTACGCCAGTAATACCTTTGTAGATGGCCACAACCTGATCCTTACCTTGCGCACGTGTTAAACCAACACCTTCACCCGCGACCTGA
Organism: Cellvibrio sp. ATLC23; assembly: GCF_057196725.1. NCBI lineage: Bacteria > Pseudomonadati > Pseudomonadota > Gammaproteobacteria > Cellvibrionales > Cellvibrionaceae > Cellvibrio > Cellvibrio sp. ATLC23. The sequence continues at coordinate 276,436 of NZ_JBXUOS010000003.1, forward strand.
GCAACCAAGGTACCTTCCCATGCCGTTTCCCAACCAGTGATCGCATTTTCAAAATTCGCATTCAGTAATTCTTTTGCACCACTGCCCTCAACGATTTTGAAATTATCAAATTTGATATCGCCGACAACTTCCGGGACTTTGCCGTTGGATACCAACTCCAACCCGACTTTGGTTACCCGCTTCATATTAAAGTTGTCACTTGCCCAACCAAATGAACCTTTGTTTTTTACGGCAACCTTGATGGTATTCCAAGCATCCGGCGTTTGCTGCCACACACCATTCCAACCCAGATTGGCATACTCGCCATTTTCATCGCGCAGGTACATTTGGAAGCCCATGTTGCCGTCGTTGACATAAGCTTTATCAAACAGCACATCAAAACTTATGTCGGTGCCAGTCACATCAATCGGCTCATCCAAAGGCACTGTGTAGCCCACTTTATCGTTTGCACTCTTCCAGGGAACAGCGACTGCAAGCGCATAATCACCGGCAGCTTTTTCGATAATCTCTTTATGCTTGACCGGTTTGTCGCCCACACCCGAACCACCAAATTCGCTCATAATGAACGGCATTTTTTGCGAGCGCAGCACCGCCAAGGCAGTATCGATTTTGGCGTTGCTGTTCCAATAAGAGCCGTAGCCGTGTACCGAGAGCACCAAGTTTTTCTCGCTGTCAGCCGCCAACAATTCCTTACCGCGATCAGCCGCAAACGCGTAATAATCCACACCACAAGGCGCATCGATTACCAAAGGCAGTTGAAAACCTGCTTTACGAAAAGCGCGGATCGCTGTTTTGTAATTGTCGATGTAAGTTTTGTAGCCGGTGGAGTTGCCGTTAAACACGTCTTTCGGCCCCCAACCGCTGGCGATATTAATCATCAAGTTATTTTGATAGCGATCTTGATGGATGATCGGCAAAAAGGTTTTTAACCAGGTTGTTTTTACCGCAGCTGAAAACAGACTTTCGTCATCAGTACAGGCGAGCGCTGTATCCGCGAGGCTCAAGATAACAAACAGCTTGTTAGTAATGGCCGCATTGAGTGCCGCCTCTAAATTGGATGGCACAGTGGTCGAATTAACCGTAATACGGACAATATTGGAGCCGGTTTCGCTGATCGCTTTAATGCCATCAAAACGCCCGAGCGGATCTTCCGCATATTGCAAGTTGATGCCGTGAAAGCTGGCGGGCTTCCCTTGAAAAAGAATATCTTCACCGCTTGCGCGCAATACAGGCAACCCTGCAGTTGGGCGCTGGGGATTGGGATCTTCCGTTACCACTTCCGGTATCAGTTTATGATCTTCCGCATCGGAGGAGCCCAACATGCTGCCGCCACCGCAGCCGTACAATAATCCTGCGCTGGTCATGAGCGCGATTAACGTCATCTTATTTTTCATTTCAAACTCCAGAATTCTATTATTCGGTATGCGCCGCCATGCGGCGCTTATCGCTCATGAACTTAGAAAGAAACATTTACACCGGCGGTGTAACGCGCTTCTTGCACCCACAGGGACTGGAACTGATCCTCAAACTGGGCATAGCTTTTTCTGCTCTCCTCAGTGAGGTTGGTGCCATTAAGGAAGAAGCTCCAGTTATCGTTCAGCCAATAACTAATGGACAAATCCAAATAACCCACCGGCTCAACCCAATTCGCCATTTGCATCACCGCCACATTGGTGGTTACCCCCGTGCGTTTGGAGAACTCGGCACTGCGGTAGTTGTAGGCCAAACGAACGTTCAGGCCGTCTTTGTCGTACCAGAGAATCAGGTTGGTTTGATTTTCAGAGTTGGACGGCAGTGGCAGCTTGTTACCCATAATGTCCACTTCGCTGGTTTCGCTGTGCGAATAGGTGTAGTTAAATTCGATACCGGTGGCGCTCAGATATTCGCCCGGCAAGAAAGTAAACGGCTGTTTGTAGCCAAATTCGATACCATAAAGATCCGATGCACCCACATTGCGGGTGGTGTAGATATTGGCCTGGCGGCCGCGATCGATACCATCCATATCCAGAAAGTGGCGCGCCTCTTGATAATCCTCTACTGCGGTATCCACCTGAATCAAAAACATCCCCAGCCCGAGGATGGCATTCTCGTCAAAGTACCACTCGGCCGATGCGTTATAGACGGTAGACATCCAGGGCTTGATATCAGGATTACCCTTATCCTCACCACCGCCGATACAACCCACCGTATCCTGACGCTGCTGGCCATTTGATGGATCAAGCACCATCACTGGATTGCCGTTTTCATCGGTTTTATTACATTGGCCGTACCAGAGCGCCATGCTTGAACCCACCTGCTCCAAATCGTTACGGGTCATGGTTTTGGCCACACCAAAACGGGCGATCACGTCATCGCTAGGGAACAGGTTCAGGTTGAATGAGGGCAAGACTTCGGTATTACTATTTTTGTAATTTTCAGTCTCGTAGACGTAGGCGATTTTTTGCCAGTCGTCATAGCCGATGGAGTTAAAGGAATCGAGCACGTCTGGCACGACACTCTTATCTACCGAACGCTCGGTTTTTACCGCTTGCAAACCAAGGTTACCGCGGTAAGGAATGCCAAACAGTCCAGTGCTTTCGTTGCCAAAATTAAGCTGGACATAAGTGTTGGTTGATGTCTCTTCCACGCCGTAGGTATAACCCGGGTCGTTAACGGTACGGGTACCGGGGTAAAGACGATTCATAAACTCATAGGGGTTATCCCATTGCGAGGGATTGAGCGAGGCAACACCCTGCTCGAAACCTTTGATCGGGCCAAAGTCGCTGAACGCCATGGTGTCTGCTGCACTGAAACCATTGTCCTGCAAACCGCCAATATCAATCAGGCTGGAATTGGTTTCGGCGAAGTTAAACTTCAACCAGTTGGGATACTTCTGCCAAATCAGGTTGCCCGGCAGCAGTTTGTAGCGCTTGTCCACCGGCACACGGGAGTCTTCCCAATCGGTGTAACGACCGGTTGGGGTAACGTAGAAAAACTTGTTGTGATCCGCCTCGCGCACTGAGTGGCGCACACCGCCTTCAATCGATTCGATAAAGTCGCCATCCAGATTGAACTTCACATCCGCGCGCACCACATTGAGCTCTGCTTCCGTATTGGCGCCCTCAGCAAAACCCTGGTACTGCTTAAGCAAGTCAGAACTGGAGAGATCATCCGGATAGGTAAAAGTTGGATAGTCGCCGGTGTAATCCACGGTCACGCGGAAGCCATCCACCGCATCTTTACCACTAATGCCGTCTTCATCGACCCACAACCAGGCGGGAGTACCTTGCTGAAACGCCGCTTTGCGGTACTGCTTTTCCGCCTCGGCATGCAATACCCGCAAGCTTGCTTCCAGATTGTCGTTATTGGTGTAATTCACCTGAAAGTTAGTATTGAGCGCGGCCGTTTTTTCGATTTCACTGGTCGAATTGGTTTGAAAATCAGCTGACCAAATTTCAGCTTTTTTCAATGAGTGGATATTGACGTTGCGCAGTACGCCACTGCTATCGGTGTAACTGAAGGGATGACCTTCACCCACCACCGTGCCCGCTTGCAACACATCAAAGGTCTGCTCGCGGTATTTAGCTGATTCACCATTCACTTGGAAAGATTCAGGCGTATGACGGCCATTAAAGCCCGCTTTTACACCGCGATTGTATTTATCCATCTGGGTGTAAAACACATCGCCGCGCACCGACCAGTTGTCATTCAAGGTGTACTTGGCCGTGATAGAGCCACCATCGCGGTCGCGCTCTACAAAGCTGCTGCTAGCGCCAAATTCGTTGGGCACCAAATACCAATCGGTGGTTTCATAGCCCGCCTCGGGGTGAGGATTGCTCAGGTCGCCAACTGGTTTGCCACCCTGACTGTCGAGAAAAGCCAAATTATGCTCTTCCCACATGGAGTAGTTAGCCGCGTAAGAGTTAGCCGTATAGAGGTTGGCCAACACTGCAAAGTTATCGCCATTATTAAACCCAAAAACACCGGAAACACTGTAATCCGGGTCGCGCGTGCCCGTGGTCCCGTCATTGTTATACTCTTCAGTAGAGAGTGAGCCCCAACCGCCCTCTACCCGCGCACGAGCGGTAAGACCTTGATCCAGAGTAGAAGGGTCGAGGGTTTTCAAATCCACCACACCCGAAATACCGCCCGCTAGAGTTTTAGCCGATTGCGATTTGTACACGTCCACACCGCTGATCATTGAAGCGGGTACGTCTGAATAGTTGGCCTGAATACCCGTGATTGACCAAGGGCTGAGAAATTGCTCGCCGTTTAGCGTGGTCAATACTTGCGGCATGCCGCGTACGTTCAGGGTGGTACCCTCACCTGCTTCGCGAGTGATCTGCACACCCGTCACACGCTGCAGGGAGTCCGTGATGGTGGTATCGGGCAGCTTGCCTATATCCTCGGCAACAATCGAATCTACCACTACGGACGAGTTGCGTTTGATATCAATGGCTTTGGCCTGCGATGCACGCACGCCTTTAACGAAAACTTCCTCAACCTGCTCATCGCTGGTTGGCGCGGCTGCAGGTTCTTGTGCATAAGCCTGCACACCGTAAAGGGCACAGCCTATCGCCAGAACCAACGCTTTTTTTCCGGTAGTGATACCGCTAGGTTTGGTCATCTTGAGCTTCCTCGTGTTGTTATCTTTTATAAAAATCCAGACATACAGGCGGCAGCAAACGCAAAGCATCACAGCCACTGCAAGAGCGGCAAGCCGATGAGATCCTTTGCTAGTTATGCAGCACTGAAGATTCTTTAATTGCGTAAATTTATTGTGATTGCTGTACTGATATCGCGATTAAATAGTATTAATGGCACTTATTTGAATTTATTGAGCCAAGCGATAATGAATCAAAATGTAATCGGTTTCAAGAATAATTTGTGACCGGTTACATGGTAAGCAGGAATGGGAGGTTAAGAAGGAAGACCCTATGACATCTGGCAGGTGGCGCAGCAAAAAATTATAATCAATTGATAAATATAGAAAAAATGTTTAAATATTAATAAAAATGCCAAACCAACAGTAAAATTACAAATAAAAATAGCACTGCATATAAAAATAAACTGCTATATGAAGCACTAAAAAGATATCGGTTTCATTCCAGATGAGTAATGGAGAGCACCCAGACAATAAAAAACCCGGCCATGCCGGGTTTTTAGGAGCGTTGAAATAAAACGACACTAAAGCAATTTTTCAATCGCCTCAGCCAATTTGGGGGAGTCGGGCTTGGTCATACTGCCGAAGTACTCGGCGACCCGGCCGTCCTTGCCTACCAAGTACTTATTGAAGTTCCATTTTGGCTCTTTGGCTTGCTCCGCCAGCGCCTTAAACAGCGGATTAGCCTCTTTGCCAGTCACATGGGTTGGCGACAACATGGTAAATGTCACACCGTAATTGAGGTAGCAAATTTCTGCTGCCTTTTCCTCATCCGCATCTTCTTGCTTGAAGTCATCGCTGGCAAAACCAACCACTACGAGACCTTTGTCTTTGTATTTTTTGTGCAGTGCTTCCAGCTCTTTAAACTGTGAAGTAAACCCACAGTGGCTGGCGGTATTCACCACTAGCACGGTTTTGTTTTCCATCAACTGACAGACATCCACCATATCTTTGGAGTGCAACTTCCGGTATTCGCCTTTCATATAGTCCGGGCACGCAGAAGCGGCAGCACTAACTAATCCGACCATAGCCACTCCCAATAACCTAGCCAGAGGGGTAATAAATGATTTCACAGGTAATTCCTCGCTTAACAAGATCAGAACACAACATACGCAGTGTAAGCTTTTTTAGATAAAACAATACCAACACTATCGTTGGATTAACCATTCCTTACGGGACAATAAATGCATAGGGTTCAGCTACAAAACATCTAACCTGGCTGACCTCCACAGTCTCTTTCCCACCTCTATGACATTTGTTGTTTGCTCGCGCTGCACATTTTTCTATGCGCGATAACGCACAGACGTGTGATGACGCCTTGCTTAGCCTGAACCTGTGGCACTAGCTCCAATATCGCCAATCACTATTACTGACACTCCGATTTAGTGAACTGTCGTTTTTGAAGAGGATTATTACTATGAATAGATCAATCCAACATGGAAAGAAGGGAAGCCCTGCGCTCTATCTTGCCGCACTTGCTTTAAGCAGTACGCTTATTGTGGGCTGCAGTTCACCTGCAAAAGTACCGGATCAAGCGTTACAAGCTGCCGAGCTTGCAATTCAAAATGCGGAGCGCGAACGCGTTGCTGATTACGCATCACCTGAATTAGGTAGCGCACGCGACAAACTCTCTGCAGCGCGCGCCGCTGTAGCAAACGAAAAAATGGTTGATGCGGAGCGCCTCGCTGAACAAGCAAGAGCGGACGCAGAACTGGCAACCGCAAAAGCAGCTGCGGCAAAAGCGCAAGAAGTGAATGAAGATATGAAAAAAAATATCAACGCACTTGAACAGGAATTGCAACGTAACTCAGGAGGCACCCAATGAACTCACAAATCAAACGCATTAGTTCAACATTGACCGCCCTCGCCACGTGTTTAGTGTTAGCGGCTTGTAGCTCAACCCCCAAAGCACCCGACGGAGCCAGTGAAGTTCGCAATAAATTGATAAGCCTGCAGTCGGACTCACAATTAGCAACTCGTGCACCTGTTGCCATTAACGAGGCCGAAACTGCCGTCGCCGCCGCCGAGCAACCACGCAAAGATGGAGCTTACGCCAAACACTTGGTGTACATCGCCGATCGCAAAGTGGATACCGCAACTGCATTAGCAAAAGCGCGCTTACTCGAAGATCAACGGAAAGAGTTAAGCGGTCAAGCAACTGAAGCGCAATTGGCGTCGCGTAATCAAGAAATAAATGCATTACGTAACCAGTTGTCGGAACTTAATGCCAAACAAACGGAACGCGGTTTAGTCGTCACATTGGGCGACGTACTCTTTGCCTCGGGTAAAGCTGATTTACGTGGCGGAGCTACTACAAATCTCAAAAAATTAAGCGCTTTTCTCTCGCAATACCCTGACCGCTCGCTCGTTATCGAAGGCCACACAGACAATGTGGGCAGTGAAAGTTACAACCAAGTGCTTTCACAAAATCGTGCGGATTCAGTTAAAGCATTTTTACTGAATCAAGGTATCGCCGCCAACCGAATTACGGCTTTTGGTAAAGGTGAAAGCTCGCCCGTAGCCAGTAATGACTCATCATCAGGGCGTCAGATGAATCGCCGTGTCGAAGTGATTATCGCAACGCCCGGACAAGGCACAGCGGGCCAATAAATTAGGAACATCACGAAAAATGGCGCATGCCATTTCCGTGCTCAGCTATGGATAGCATCGGATATACGCACCAATAATTTTTCGCAACATTAATGCAAGGAGAAATCTATGACGCTTGGCACAATTTTATTGATCGTATTAATACTCATCTTGGTCGGGGCAATCCCTGCTTGGCCGCACAGCCGTAATTGGGGCTACGGACCCAGCGGCGGGTTAGGTTTGGTCGTGGTAATTTTGATCATACTTTTGTTAATGGGATACGTCTGACCTAATCAGCTTAATTCTCTGTAAATATTTTTTCGTCCAATTTTATTGTTAACTTAATTAAGGAACTACACCATGAAAACTTATAGCACTTATTTTACTGCGGCACTTTTTGCTTTTTTTGTATTGCTCGCCGGTTGCTCATCAACCGCTAAAGAAAAAAGTACTGGAGAGTATATTGACGATGCAGTTATTTCCACCAAAGTAAAAGCCGCTTTTATTGAGGATGACGAGCTGAAAGCGACTGAAATCCAAGTCGAGACCTTCAAAGGAGTAGTGCAACTGAGCGGCTTTGTAGCCAATGCAGCGCATATTAGTAAAGCCTCCAAAGTTGCACGTGAAGTAAAAGGCGTGCAATCCGTCAAGAACGACATTAGGGTCAAGTAATTATTTCGTTCACTTTTTGATGATTAATAAGAAGGCTGCGTTTGCGGCCTTTTATATTTTCTCCGTTTATTCAAGAAGATTAATAGGCACAAAAAAAGCGAATCTACACAGATCCGCAAGCCGGGGAGAAAACAGCAGAAAAAACCTTGCAACTATCTGATTATAATTTGGCGAATTTAAACCAGTTAAGATTCCACCCACCCTGGGGTGCAAAAATTCCTACGCTGTAAGTGCCTGCATTGATCGACACGTTGTGCGAAACCGTAACCCAATTTTGCCACCCACCAGTAGCCGGGATATTCACCTGACCGAGCGGAATTGCACCGACCACATCTTGCGACAACTCCCAAATCATCACACCAGAACCTTCTCGCAAAGCGAGTGCCGGTCACATCCGCTTGCGCGGCGCAAGTGTCAAATGAGATCTCAATAGAATTAAAGTCATACGCCGCAGCGCAACCATTAAAACCGCAGCCATAAAGTGGCATGCCAAATACCGTTTTTTGCTTGCTAAGGGTGCGCGCTTTCCAAATATTAATTCAGACCCGGCCATTGGCACACATAAGTAGGATGCATTAATGATAATGGCGCCAGGGTTTTCCTAACATAAAGTTCTAGCGTGAAAAGAAATTGACTGACGCATCACTTCAAATGGAATTAAATACGAGAGAGGCAAGCACGAAATAAAAAAGCCAGAACGGGGTTCTGGCAAGTCACGGGAAAACACAGTTTGCAACAAGCTAATTATTTAATTAGCAGAAGCGCGAAGAACATTAGTAGCAATACCAAATTAACAACATGAAATGCTGTAAAGAAGCTGCTTTTAGGCATTGTTAAATCAATCATAGGCGTCGAACAGAAATCAATTCTTGTTTCACAGTGAACATAAAACTAACACCGCAACACACAGCCAGCAATATCATTTTTTGGCTTGGATAAAAGTCGAACCTGAGCGCGAAAGATCGAACTTTTTTACCGTAAAGAGGCTCTCTTAAAATTTTTCTCAAGCAATTCATTATGGCTTTTAAAGTTCAATCCACATCGGCGAATGAAATCGGTCAGCTGCGCCATATCTTGCTGCGAGGGGAATTGCGCATTTTTTCCATCCGATGTTAATGGCGGGAAAACACCATAACCTGCCAGCAAACAAGCCCATGACTTGGGTTGATAACTACCCACCAAATTATTCATATACATACTTTTTGCAAAATCACCACCTCTGTGCCAGAAGTGAAGTATTTGGTTTAGTGAATCGGATAAATGTGTATTCGCGGAATTATCCTTCCAATAGTCTGTATCTGTTCGTTGGTTGACCTTGTAATGACACACAATGTAATCCCTAACACCATCAAATCTTGCATTAATCTCGTTATTAAACGCACTCTGATACTGATTGGTATATACACCTTTTTCGTATGATTTTATAAATCCGGAAATGGTATTAAAAGATAGGGCAAGTGCAGTAGCTTCCAAGGGTTCAATAAACCCCTGCGACAGACCTACGGCCAGACAATTTTTTTCCCAATGTTTTTCAACTCGCCCAACTTTCATCCGCAAGTGCCTGGCAGCAACGTCACTATCAAGCATACCCAAATGTTGTCTTAGTTCGGTTTCAGCTTGTTCTGGTGAAATATAATCTGCACTGTAAACATAGCCATTACCAAAGCGATTGGTTAAGGGAATTTTCCATGCCCAACCATTTGAAAGCGCAGTTGATTTTGTTTCAGGGGGAATAACATCGGATATTGGCGTCGGCAGGACTACCGCTGCATTGTTAAACAAATTTTCTTTAAAACTGACATAGCTTGCTTTTAATGTACCTTGCAACAATAAAGACCTAAAACCCGAGCAATCAATAAAAAAATCTGCAGGTAACAGACTGTTGTCATCCAAGCGCACTGAAGCCAACTCACCATCTTGATTCATGAGCACTTCCGTCACTGTGCCAAAAAAACGTTTAACGCCTTTGGCAACCGCTGTTTCGGCAAGATATTGCCCTAACAAACCCGAATCAAAATGGTAACCGTAAGCAACACCAAAGGGGAAATTCTCGGTAGGGATCGGCCCAAGATTTTGCTGGGTGATATAGGTTTCTAAAAAAAAGTGGTCGGGATGCGCAGTCGCGTTAAAGCCCTGCATACGCGCACTGATATTGTTAAAAAAAGTCGGTACGGTAAAAATATCATCAGTTTGAGCAGGAAAAGGATGGAAATAGGATTCAAACCCAGGAACGGAAGACCAACCTGAAAAAGAAATACCATTTTTATAAGTTGCGCTACAACGAGGCATCCATTCCGATTCTTCAATACCCGCCTCATCAAAGAATAATCGTAAGTGTGGCGTCGATCCTTCACCCACACCGATTATCCCAATGTCGCTAGACTCCAACAAACACAGTTCGACATCAGGCCAGCGCGTCACCAATAAGTTAGCCGCCATCCAACCAGCTGTACCGCCACCAACAATCAAAATTCGTTTAGGCTTTTGCATAATTTTTATTTCTTTAATTTTTCGATAAAAGAATCTTTAGCTGCCCTGACATACTCTGGCGACACTTTGCCCAGTACATGTTGTTGGTGCACAGGAATATAAGAAGCCGGATCAACCCCCTGCTTAAACAAATAATGATCGAACATGTGGCGCCACGCGTTACGTTGCGCTGGAGATAAATCGCGCATCGCGAGTAGTGCTATATTCAAGCTGTCGATCGGACTAGGCGATGTGGCGCCCTTTGCAGAAGAACCATTCCACCAATAATTCATCAAAGCATTCACTTTTTCCAAAGACTCAACATGATGCCACCAGAGCATGGGAATAAAAATCGCATCGCCTGGCTCGAGCTCAGCTGAATACGCTTCACCCAACGCTGTTCTGAAACGCGGATAACGATCAAAGTCTGGTTCATTTAGGTTAACCATAGTGGTAGGAGCTCCCGCCGGAGTAAAATTGAGCGAACCGGGGTATAAATTGCCGGTCTGATTTGGCGGGAATAGCACAAAGCGTCTACGACCTGCGACAACACACGCGATATTGTCAGAGCCATCATAGTGCGCGCTAACGATGCCTTCATTACCAACCCACAGGCGCGGCTCCACGTTGGGGAAATAATTGGATCTGTTTTCATCACTCAATCCAGGTAGTAATTCGCTGGGCAAAGAGTTTTGCATGGAAATGGCGGGATACACCTCCCTGTCTATCAACTCCAACAGTCGTCCCAAAAACAAATCCACACGCTCCTCACCACTAAGGTAATTCACATCGGTCAGATCGTCGTTATAGTAAAAGCGTTTGTTGGCTGCGGGAGGTGCAACAAAAATGCGGGCTTTTTTGCCCGTGTAAAAGCGCATCAGGTAGGCGGCGAAATCCTGCGGTGTTTTTTGCGCTGCCGCCACTAGTGGCCAATTTTTTGCGAAGCCACGAATAACCACCGGGTTTTGCTCAGGTGCAATCTGTTCAAAAAACTGGGTAGCCTCAAGCTGTTGGTATTCTGGAATTCGTTTATATGCCGTCATAGCCATTTTACTCACCAGGAATTTTCACGGCGCAGTGCTGCCTGATATAGTCATCATGCTTTGGCATGTTTATAACGGTTTCGCGGATGTTACGCGAACTCTCTTGCATCAATGCCGCCAAATATTGCTCATTAAATGCATCAATCAACGGATGATATTTCTTTGGGCGAACCTTCATGCCCTCAAGAATCGAACACCAACTATCAATCGAGAAGAACTGATCGGGCAGATGTTCTATTTGGCCGCGCTCGCGGAATAAACTGATTTTTTCGTGTAGGGAATCGGGTACCGGCATGGTCCGACACCAACGCCAGAATTCCGTATCATCACGCCCGCTAGTGCAATAATGCAAAATGATAAAATCGCGAATTTCATCATAATCACCGTTGATTTTTTGGTTGAAAGACTGCTCTGTATGCGGTTCAAAATCACGGTCGGGAAAATAACGAATAAAACGAATAAGGGTTTTATAAACCAGATGAATAGCAGTGGACTCGAGCGGCTCCAGAAATCCGGAAGCTAAGCCCAACGCCAAACAGTTGTTGTGCCATATTTTTTTGCGCCGCCCGGTGGTGAATGGAATAACTCGCGGTTCATTGAGTAACTTTCCTTTAACGGATTTCAGCAAGGTATCAATCGCTTGCTCGTCAGTACAGTATTGACTCGAGAACACATAGCCATTACCTGTGCGATGTTGCAATGGTATTTTCCACGTCCAACCCGCCTCGCGGGCAGTGGCGACTGTATAAGGATGCAGGCCATCGCCATTTTCTGTCTGCACTACAACTGCGCGGTTACACGGCAAGTAATGAGTCCAATCTTCATAACCAATATTGAGGGCACCATCAATCAACACCCCTTTGAACCCCGTACAATCAATAAAAAAATCACAGGCAACAGTTTGCCCATTATCCAACTCAAGTGAATGAATAAATTGTCGCTCATCCACAGCAACCTTATTGACGGTTGCTTCCACTCTTTCTATGCCACGTTTTTTACATAGTTCACGCAAATAGCGCGCCGCCAATTCCGCATCCAAATGCAACGCATAGGCGTAATTATTTAGCACCCAATTTTGTTGTTGAGGTGGACGCAACATAAAACGGTTATTTTCAGCCATGATCGCGCAAGGAGAATGGTCAAGCCAACGGTTGGATTTTCCATCAACTACATTTTTTAACCACAGCTGATAAAACTCAAAGCCATTAACATCCTGACCGACACTACCAAATGGATGAAAAAATTGCTCACCCGGCTTTAGCCAATCATCAAAGCGAATCCCCAATTTAAAACTGGCCGATGTTGCCTGCATAAATTCTTTAAGGTTAATCTGACAAACACGCAAAAACTCCATAATAGAAGGCACTGTCGATTCACCCACACCAACGGTGGCAATATCCGGCGATTCAATCAGAGTGATTTTTATATTGCTGCCCTGTAAGGCAGAAGACAGCAGACTGGCAGCCATCCAACCGGCAGTGCCGCCGCCGACAATACAAATGGAGTTCAGGGGATTTTTTTGCATAGCCAATTTCTACTCAGAGAGCTATTTATCTGTGGCGATTGTGACAAAAAAGCGCGCAGTAGTAATACTGCGCGCTTTTTACCGAGCGTCTATTCTATTAAAAATAACAGATTAGAAAGTTGCACGGACACTCAGGGCGTAACGACGGTCAGTGGTAAAGCTTAATGCATCAGTTCTTAAACCTTCCTGGTTCATCTGATATTCCGTCTCGGTATCAGCACCAAGCAGATTGCTGCCTTCAATACCAACTTTCCACGTATCGTTGATGGTGTAGTACAAGCTTGCATCCATCATTCCTGAGGCCTTGGCGAATACTGGGGTGTAGTCCTCAGATTCACGCAGAGTCAACAAGTATTCAGAACGCCAAGTGTAAGCCAGACGGAACGAGATATCGTTGTATTCATACATACCAACAATATTCAAGTTTTTGTCAGAGTAACCTTGTAACGGCAGACCGGTAAATACACGGAAGGTGTTGCGATCATCAATGATTGGCTCACCAGCGGCGTTGAAACGAGAGGTCGGCGGTACCGCACCATTAGGGTCTTCCAGACCATTTTGGTCGATATAGGTAAAGTTAAACTGCAAACCTAAACCACTCCAAGCACCTGGCAACATATCGTAGAACTGCGAGTAGGAGAACTCCGCTCCACGGATCGTACCTGAGCCGGTATTGGCAGGACCATAGGCAGAGACAATATTCTCTGCACCGTCGTGAGTGAAACTCAGATCAAATTGTCTGTTGCGGATGATGTTGTCCAATTCTTTGTGGAACAGGCCAACACTCATTGAGCCCGCCTTAGCAAAGTACCATTCGGTACTCAAATCGAAGTTGACCGACTCTTCCGGTTCCAGGAAGGGGTTGCTAGCCTGAGCAGTCAGAGAAACACTTTCGATACCAACAACCGGGTTGTTCGTATCATCCTGCGGCTTTGACTCATCCTGAAGCTTCGGATCGACATCCATGCCGAGGATCACCCGGTTGCGAGTATCTACCAGGCTTGGGTAATACAAGCCTTGGGATGCACCGAAACGAACTATTACATCATCAGTAATGCCAAAGGTCAGGTTCAAGCTCGGTAAAACAGCATCGTAGTCTGTACCGTCAACTGTACTTAATTGCGACTCACCACCGGCAAGGTTATAAACGCTTGGGTATTCGGCCTGCAGGGCTGCAGCCGTTTGTGCAGGACCGCGACTGGCGGCAGGCGGCAGCACTGTGTAACCGGTAGATTCCAGTTTATAGCTCACATGGCGAAGGCCAACGTTACCTTTAACAGGTACTGCCAGATCCGCAAATTCGAAATCGCCGCGCACGTAAAACTCTGTACGCTTCTCACTGGATTCGCTTATATCATACGGCGCAAAATGACTGATCCGACCTTCCATATCTTCATAAGGAATGGCACACCCCCCACTTTTATCAGCAGCGTTACCGGCAGAATCACCCACAGTAGACCAGCCAGCTGCACATCCGTCGCGTAGTGTTTGAGCGTAGTTTTTGACCAAATCAACGCGAGGGAATAGGAAGCTCTGTAGATCGCCATGCAGGACTTTACCGTTATAGTAATCTGAGAAGTCAATTCTCTCGTAGAGTTCAGGGTGGTTTACCGCCGCTGAAGCAGAGCGTTGAGCATTGACCCAAGCGGTAGAAATGGGTGACCAGCCAGCATACTCAGTATCGCGTACGGTCAGAGATTTATCGGTGACATAAACACCACCCTTGACCGCAGTGAAGGTGCCATCCAGCTCGTATTCCACATCGATTTTAAAACTGTCTGCTTTAGCAGTATTGAGCTCTTCCTGCTGCATACCCGAACCGATAAACACTTCAGGCTCCAGCGCGCTCTCATTGATCCAACCGGTATAATCCGTATTGTTTAGGTACTCGATAGTGGGGAGATCACCACGCAAATCGAGGAAGAAGGGCAATAGCGTACCCGATGCATTTGCACCACCGCGCGTCTGACCTGACAAACTGTAGTTATGGACTAATTTTTCAGAATCAATATGCTGATAGTCAAGAGCGACTTTCAGTCGATCAGTAGGCGTCAACGCCAGATTGAACGAAGTATCTTCAACCGTATTTTCGTTGTAATTCCAACGAGTAATATAAAAGAGGGGCACATCAGCACTGGCACTCACACCCACACCCGAGGTCAAGTGATTATTGGCATCAAAGGTTCTGGGGTGGCCATCATTGGGTTGATCCAGCCAATTATGTGAGCCACCCATAAAACCCTTGAAGCCTTGGGCAGCCTGACCGACACGGCGCTCGTCATACTCCAGAGAGGCTTTGGAGTTAATATGTTCCAAAGTTGCAACTACGGTTTCATCGGTGTTAGCCCACTGTAGCGAGGTGGTAAAACCGGTACGCTCGCGGTCATTTTCAGCGGTGCTCATATGATACTGAGAAGGCGTATACCAAGTTACCCCTTCTTCTTGACCAGTAAGTGCGGAGCCTTCATAAGGCGCATCAGCAGCAGTGTATTTTTTAGCGTCAGGGTACTTAGTACCGCAAGCACGCCAACCAGTGTCGCCAGGAACACAAGGATGGGAGAACGTGCCGGGCGTAATACCTACTGAAGGAGTACCCCATTCATCATAAACAACGGTGTTATCAACCCCGCGCGACTGGAAGTTACCCAAGCCAACACCATCGCCACGCGATTGATGCTCAGATTGGGAGCCCGCAATCAAGAAACCAAACTTACCGGCGCTAGTTTCCCAGCTATCAGCAAACAGCGCAGAGAAAGAAGGAGTAACCTCTTCGCGGAAATCACCGTAGTTCGCTTTTGCATTAAAAGAAAGCAAACGCTCATCGGAGTCAAATGGTTTACGGGTAATCAGATTTACGGTACCAGCAATACCGCCAGAAATCAGATCTGCCGTTTGGTTTTTAACAACCTCTACTGCGCCCAATAATTCTGCGGGAAAATCTTCGTAGCTCAAGCCGCCCCAAGGGTTAGCACTAAATGCATCGCGGCCGTTAATTTCTGAGCGCACACGGTCCAAACCACGAACTAATACACCTGTACCTTCATCTGCATAGTGCTTGGGATCATCAGATGAAGCAAAACGCTCAATAGTTACACCAGGAACACGTTGCAATGCTTCAGTTACTGACTTGTCGGGCAAGGCGCCAATATCCGTTGCGGTAATAACATCTTTTACGGTGTCGGCATTGCGCTTTAACTCTTGCGCAGTATTCAAACTGCTGCGCATACCCGTTACCACAACCTCTTCAAGATTTTCATCCTGAGCAGCTGTTGATTGGGCAAACGCTGGCACGCTCAGCGCCATGATTGAAACAGCCAACAACGATTTTTTAAATCGTTTACTTGATGTTTCAGCTATATTGTTTTTACTTGTAAACATATCCAACCCCTTAGTTGTTTTCTCTCGTATTAAACCCACGGAAGCGCATTACTGGAGATAGCTCTGCGCACCTAAACAAGCACTCCATTTACTGCATTTTTACTACTTTTTATTGTCAATTCGCCGACTAACATGCAAACCATTAAAAACGAAGCAACATCCGAATTTAACATTCACTTTTTATCGATTCTATACACAATTAAAAATCGAACACCGCATTACCAAAAGTCGAACCAACTGACAAAATCGTGGCAACTTCAGCTACAAAACTTAATGCAAATGCTGTTGCCGATAATGACTGGGCGTAACACCAACAGTCTTCTTAAACGCTTGATTGAAAACTGATTTACTATTAAAGCCACAACTTTTCATGATTTCGCTAATCGGTTTTTGACGCAGCTCTGAATCCGCCAAACGTTTTTTTGCCTCTGCGACACGGTAGGTTCCAATTAACTCGAAAAAATTCATATTCATTTGACTATTGATAGTGCACGACAATAACTTTGGTGAAACATTCAGCTTAATGGCCAAACGCTCTACCGTAATATGTGGTTCCAAATACGGCTTGCTCTCTTCCATAAAACTAGTGAGTTTTTCTACCAACTGCTGCTGCGGCTCTTCTACCTGCGAATCAGCTGAGGCCGTGCTCTCTATCTGCTCGACAGAGAAACCAGTGGAATTTTTTAGCAAATACACCACTAGCAGACTCATATAAATCAGCAGCAAATAGTTTTCAAACTCACCCAACAAACCTAGTGGCAACAGCTGAACAAAACGTGTTTCAAACAACGCAAATAGCGCCCAGCAGTTGACTATGAAAAACCCAACCAGCAATAGCTTTAACCAATGCAGATCCACCTTATTCAACAGACTGTGACGTGTCCGCACTTGATATTGGCTTTGATATAACTGAACGACACACCATGCGCTGTAACTAAATAGAACTAACCGCTGCACCCAAATCAAACCTTCAAAATAAGGATCGCTGATTACATGAGCCCAATCGTGCACATATTGCATTTTTTGTTCGGGCGCTAAACGGTGAAAAATGTGGTAAATGTATAAGGGATAACAAAATGCGGGCAACAGATGTAATAGTTCGACCTTGCGCCAAGAAAAATCGCGCGAAATAGCCGCTTGGGAAAACCAAAAAAGCAGCGGCCCTTGCAAAAAAAATACAAAACCAAACAGAAAGAAAAAATTGGCCGACACCAATGACAAGGTGTCGCGCACATTAATATTCCAAAACACCAAGGTGTCGAACGTGCGCAACGCACCCAATAAAAAGAACAGCGCCAGAAATTGCCAATACAGTTTTTTGACACATCCCAATTGTTGGGTAAAAAACAACAGGCACGCCAAAACCAATCCGAGAAAACCACTAAATATCAGCGGAATATCATTGATATTAAACAGTGCTACTTCAACCATATCAGTCTACCGATAGCGCAGGTCATCATAGATAACGTATTTATATTTAACGCAGTTGTAACTCTGCTGGTGCCGCACGCTATGGCCACTCTCCAACCATATTGATAAATTTGCGTTATGCACCAACTGATAAGTTATTACTTCTGCGCCCCTAAATTATTGTTCGTCACCTGAACCAAAAACTCGCAGCCTTTGGCCCCTCCAACTTACATCCACAAGGACAACGTTGTCAATTTAATTTACAATTCTCCCGGCCAATGCAATGCATTAATCAGGGATGTGCAAATGAATTCAGGATTTTTTCCAACGAAGAGGCTACTGCCACAACCAATTCCTGATCCAACATTTGAGCCTGTTGGATCATTTCCAATATTTTTTCTCGCTCACTTTGAGCAAGTGAATTTGTCTTTGTGCGCAGCGCAAGCAGATCCAGACTTGTGCGCGCCACTGCATCCACCTTACTCGCCAGGGAAGTCCACTCTGGATGCAATTCCAGTAAGGGTTGCAGCTGTTCGCGATTTGCAACCCAGCGCTCCAGCTCAGCATAAAGTGAAAAATATTCTGCATTTTCGTGTCGCTCTTTCAGCCAACTATCAAGGCGCTGATTAAACTGACGCACATATTCATTTTCCGCAGGTAACGCATCAACCAATCGGTTAAGCGGATCTGTTTTGGAATAACTCTCATATACCGATTTTTCATGTTGACGATGGTAGTAATGCGCAGGCTCCAACATCTCAGAAAATATTTTTACCGGTGTTATTTCGTTTTTGCCAGCCAATTTTTGTAATGCATCCAATTGCTGTTGACGATGCAATAACCCAGTGGATTTTTCTGCCCAATGCGCAACCAAATTTACGCGCATATACATGCTATTTTCATCCTGCAAATCCCGCGCCGACCAGAGCCGCTCTGCAACAATAAATGCGCGCGGCCACAACCGCAGGTCAATGTTTTGCTCATCGGCAATTTCCGCCCAGAGAGCAGCCTCACCACCCAAAATTAATGCCTCTTGCTCTGCACTCAAATGCGCCACCGGTTCCGTTTTAGGTAGCTGTTTTTGTGCATTATTTTCTGTTGTTTTTTGAGCACCCTGTAAAGAAAAGTTTTGGCGAATTTTTTCACCGCTAATGCTGTAAGGCGCGTTGCCCACACTGGCACTGCCGTGAACTCTATCCGCTAAAAAATTCACACGAAACTCAACCGGCCCCATCCAGGTATCCAATGAAAACACCGCTTTATCGCCGGCGTACTGTTTGAGCAAAACCTCACGGCGGGATTTACCGGTAAAGTCGATAAACGCCTGCGTGATTTTTTTATCGCTGCCGATAAATGTAAATGTGCCAGTTACCGGTTTGCCACGTTTGCGCGGCATTTCAAAACGCCAGCTATTGATTTTTTCATTAGCAGAAACGCTTTTGATCGCAACCGGCGTGGGTGGAATTGGATCATTGCGATAATGGTAAGCACCGGTCTGCGACTGATCTAAATAATAACCCGTTGATAAAATCGCCTGAAAGCCATGACTGACTGCATCGCTCACACCATCTGGCCCGCGCCAGGAGTGGATAACTATATCCTTGGGTAAATCTTTATGCTGAATCTCATCCCAGCCGATCATTTTTCGCTGATGTTTATGCAAAATTTTCTGCAGCCTCTGATTGAAATACGCCTGCAGCGCACGATGATCTTTTAAACCGTGCGTTTGCATAAATGACTGAATTTCAGCATTCGTGTTCCAATGCTCTGGATCAACTTCATCGCCGCCGATATGCACATATTCAAACGGGAATAATTCCGTCACCTCACCGATAATGGCATCGGCAAATTTATACACTTTTTCATTCGCCGGATTCAAAGTAGGTTGGTGCACTCCCCAACGATATTCCATTGCATAGGGACCGGGAGCGGACATCAATTCTGGATAAGCTACCGCAATCGCACTGGCATGGCCCGGCATATCAATTTCCGGTAATACTTGAATGCCGCGCGCGCGCGCGTAGGCCACCACATCGCGAATTTGTTTGCGCGTGTAATATTCACCGTCTGACGCCAACTTATGCAGCTTGGGATATTTTTTTGATTCGAGGCGCCAGCCCTGATCATCAGTTAAATGCCAATGAAAAATATTGTATTTTGCTGCGGCCATCGCATCTAGCTGACGTTTGATCGTCGCAACTGAAAAGAAATGGCGCGAAGTATCTAATAACAAACCGCGCCATTTAAAGCGGGGATAATCCTCAATACTCACCAAGGGCAAGGTAATTTTTGGTGCAGTGCCAACCAATTGCAGTAAGGTTTCTACACCGCGCTGGGCACCGGCTAATTGCATAGCGCTTAATTCGATTTTTGTCGCGCTAATATTCAGCTGATAGGATTCATCCCAGTGATCGATATGATTGGATATCGGCTGAACATCATCAACTCGGATAAGTAATTGCGCCTTATTCACCGACGTTTTTTTCAGCCGCACAGTTTGACCCGTTTGCTGCCCAATACGGGTACTCAATCCCATTAACATTTTATTGATTGCAGCAGATTTTTTTCCTTCTACTGCAAAACTTATTGTACTGCCTAATACTAATTGTCCCTGCTGCCGCTCTACCGTTTGTGGATAGGGCATTAACGACAGCTGCTCCACCTGGGCATGAGCCCAAACGGAACAGAGCAAAACAGTAATTAACAATAAGTATTTAATCATCTCGTTTCATTCTTAATTTCTATTTTTATTTACGGTTTTTTGTAAGCGACACAATCCACTTCTACTTTGCAATCCACCACCATGCTGGACACCACACAAGCACGCGCGGGCGGATTAGCGCCGAAATATTCCATAAACACACGGTTGAATGACATAAAGTCGCGCGGGTCATCGAGCCATACACCGCAACGCACGACATCTTCAGGGCCATAACCGGCTTCGGCTAAAATCGCAAGTACGTTTTTAATAGTTTGATGGGATTGCGCAACAATGCCACCATCGATAATTTCTCCGTTAACCATTGGTACCTGGCCAGATACAAACAACCAACCATCCGCACCCGCTGCACGCGCAAACGGCAAATGCTGCCCACCTGTACCTTTTCCACCTTCAACACCATAACGTTTTATTTCTGACATTTTTAAATTCTCCAATTTTCGAATCCCCCTAACCCCCTTTTTCAAAGGGGGGACTACAAATGAAACTCTCGGCTCCTACTCCCCCCTTTGGAAAAGGGGGGCTGAGGGGGATTTAATAAAACCCAACACGCAAATCACGCTGTCTTGTTAAAAATTTTCCTGCACGCATTCCGGTTACCGCTTTTTGTGCGTAACTCAACACACCATTGACCCAGACTGCTTCAATACCTTCTGCTAATTGCTGCGGCTGGGTAAAGGTTGCAGCATCTTTCACTGTTGCCGGATCAAACAATACCAAGTCCGCCGCTGCGCCAACTGCAATACGGCCTCGATCGTCCAGACCAAAACGATCGGCAGACATACGCGTCATTTTGCGAATCGCTTCGGGCAAACTGAATAATTTTAAATCGCGGCTGTAATGCCCCAGCACGCGCGGAAATGCGCCCCACAAACGCGGGTGAGGCATTGGATCCACTGGCAAACCATCTGAACCGACCATTGTCAGCGGATGAGCCAGAATATTTTGCACATCCTGTTCATTCATGCCGTGATAAACCGCACCCGCAGGTTGCAATTTTTTAGCGGCGTCAACCAAACTTACATTCCATTCCTTGGCGATATCAGCCAACTTTTTTCCGCCCTGCTCCGGATGCGGTTCGCTCCAGGTGATCACAATGTCAAAGTCGCTGGTGACTTGTTGCAAATCCAATGTTGATGAACTGGCACTGTAGGGATAACAATCGCAACCGACCGGATGACGCTGTGCAGCCGTGTCTAATTTTTTTAAAATTTCACCACTGCGCCCCCAATTACCCGCGCCCGCACACTTTAAATGCGAAACGATAATCGGTGCTTTTGCGTGCTCACCTATTTCAAACGCTTCGTCGAGTGCCGTTAAAATCTCGTCGAATTCGGTGCGCAAATGCGTGGTGTAAACTGCACCGGTTTCATTCAACACTTCTGCTAATTTTTTTACTTCTTCGGTGCTGCTGGCGATAGCAGAACCGTAAGCCAATCCAGACGATAAACCCAGCGCACCTTCGGTCAAGGCTTCACGCAACTGCACACGCATTAATTCGACTTCACCTTGAGTCGCGGTGCGATCCAAACGGTCCATATGATTATTGCGCAACGCAGTGTGCCCAATTAGCGCTGCAACATTTACCGCAGGCTGCGCGCGATTCACTGCATGTTTGTAACTGGCAAAATCGGCGTAATTAAAATCTTCCGGTGCGCCAAGCAAATTCATTGGATCAGGCAATGTGCCGGTTAAGGTGACCGGGCTGGCACTGATACCGCAGTTGCCAACGATTACCGTAGTAATGCCCTGAGAAATTTTCGGCAACATTTGCGGAGCATGAATTACTTGTAAATCATCGTGAGTATGCACATCGATAAAACCCGGCGCCAACATCAAGCCTTGTGCATCACGCACGGCAATTGCATCCATAGCAGATAAATCGCCAATAGCAGTAACAACGCCATTACTGACGGCAAGGTCGGCGCGATAAGCTGGCTCACCTGAACCATCGACAATCTGCGCATTGCGAATAATTAAATCGAACTTCACCCACTGGCTCCCTATCACACCTTTATTAAAACCTGGATTAATTAATCGCCCAGCGGTAAACGATTGTCACCGCCGCGATATTCATCCAGCGCAAACTTCACGCGGCGCAATAATTCTTTGCTTTCATTTTTGCGTGCAAGCGCCAATTCGGTGGCAAGAACGTCGATTGCCAACAACATGCCGTAACGCGATGCCGATGGCTTGTAAATGAAATCCGTCTCTTCGGTTACCACCGGCAAAACGATATTTGCCTTGCTGGCGAGCGGCGAACTCTTGGATGTCAGCACAATAATTTGCGCACCGTATTCACGCGCAATATCGGCAACTTCCAACATTTCCGGAGTAACACCTGTGACTGACAAGAGCACCAACACATCCTGTTCGTTCAGGGTTGCCGCCAACATGCGCAGCAATACCGGATCATGGTAGGCTGTAACGGCTTTGCCCAAACGCGCAATTCGAAATTGCACTTCATCGGCCAGCATGGTTGATCCGCCGCCCATACCGCCGATATAAATCAAGCGCGCTGAATTGAGTAGTCCGGCCGCCGCACGAAAATCTTCTTCCACAAAACGCGCCAGATTCGCGCGCAAAGTCGATTCAACATCGCTGCAAATTTGCGTATAAAAAGCGCTTTCTTCTACGGCAGGAACCTCCGCCAAAAAACGCGTCCCTACTGCACTGGCCTGCGCCAGCTTTAATTTCAGATCGCGTATATCCTCACAGCCCACGGCTTTAGCAAAACGCGAAATAGTCGCGATACTCACCGACGCTTTTACCGCCAACTGGTCGATACTTGCAGAGGCCGCAAAGGCGATATCTTCCAAAATTGCATCGACAATTTTTTGCTCCGTTGCCGAAAGACGGTCGCGGTTAGCACGCATCTGGTACACAATATCGAACAAGGCCGTCATAAATATTTCCCGCTAATAAGTTAGATAAACGCTGCGATTAGAGACACAAACGCGAGCGCAACAACGGAAATAATTGTTTCCAATACCGTCCAGGTTTTTAAGGTTTGGGTCACCGTCATATTGAAATATTCTTTAATCAACCAGAAGCCGCCATCGTTTACGTGCGACAAAATTAACGATCCCGCACCAGTAGCAATTACCAACAATTCTGGATGAGGGTAACCTGCAGCCAATGCGATCGGTGCAACAATACCTGCTGCTGTACTCATTGCCACAGTGGCAGAGCCGGTGGCTACACGCATTAATGCTGCGACTAACCAGCCCATCATTAATGGCGTTAACGCCATATCAGATGAAAAGGCCACAATTTCTTTAGCAATGCCTGCTTCAACTAAAATGCGATTCAAACCACCACCAGCGCCAACCAACAGGGTGATACCCGCCGTTGGCGCAAGACAGTCGTGACTGAATTTTAAAATTGAATCGCGATTAAAACCGCGCGCAATCCCGAGGGTGTAAAAACTCACGAGAGTTGCAATTAATAAAGCGACGACCGAATTACCGATAAACAACAAAAAATCATTTAGCGATGTGCCGGGTGCAGCAATTAAATTGGCCCAACCGCCCAACAACATTAAGAATACCGGCAACAAAATTGTCGCGAGCGTAATGCCAAAGCCTGGCAACTGGCGCTCGGCATCGGCGTGAATAAATTGTTCTTCCAGCGGATTGTGCGCTGGCAATTGAATGCGCGGTGCAATCCATTTTGCAAAAATGGGCCCGGCAATAATCGCAGTAGGAATACCTACCAATAGCGCATAAAAAATAGTGCGCCCAACGTTAGCCTGATATTCACCCACCGCAATCATCGCCGCTGGATGCGGCGGCACTAAACCGTGCACTACCGACAAACCCGCTACCATCGGTAAACCGACTAACAACATGGAAGTGCCGGTGCGGCGCGCCACGTTAAACGCAATGGGAATTAATAAAACAAATCCCACTTCGAAAAAAATCGGAAAGCCAACCAAAAACGCAATAAACACCATCGCCCAGTGCACATTTTTTTCACCAAACCAGCGAATCATAGTGCGTGCGATTTGTTCGGCGCCGCCCGATTCGGCCATCATTTTTCCAAGCATGGTGCCAAGCGCAACCACCAGCGCAATATGACCGAGGGTTTTACCCACACCGGCTTCATAAACAAACACCACATCTTTCGCGGGAATGCCCGCCATCAAACCCAAACCGAGCGACACCAAGGTGAGTGTGATAAACGGATTCAACCGGTAGCGGGCGATCAACAGTACCAGCGCGATAATACTGATCGCCGCGTAAACGAGTAGCCAATGGCCGGGACTCAACACAGATTCCATAAGCGCGCCTTAAAAAAAGGTTTCCACGGCGTCGATCACCGTGTAGTTATCATCAACCACCAACAGCTGCCGCCACTTATCAAAGGTCAGGCAGGGGTGGGAAATATCCAGCGCGAGCATATCGCCCACTTGCACATCGGCATCCGGCGCTACCTTCATAAACGCGTGTTGATCCATCATTGCGGTGAGCTGCCAATCCGTAGGCGCTGTGACGGGAGCTTCAGTTCCAGGACGAAAGTGCATAGCGGGAATGGGTAGGCCAGCATCAAACGCGGCATCGCGCTTGCCCAAGCCGAGAATGGCAAGGCCGGGTTCGGGGATAGAGAGCACATAAGCCCAGAGCTGCAGCGCGGGTAGCAAGCTTGTTTGCATGCTGCGGGCGACGGGATTGCTGGCGTGAATACGCGCTTCAGCGGCCTTATAGATGCCGACGTCGTGGGTCAGATAACAGCCGGGGCGCAGGATGATATCAAGCGGGCGCTGCAGCTCCAGCCCAGTCCACTCTTCCGCCACCAAATCAAACCAGGCGGAACCGGCACCAGTGAGGATTAGCTGATCGGCAG
Organism: Cellvibrio sp. ATLC23; assembly: GCF_057196725.1. Classification (NCBI taxonomy): domain Bacteria; kingdom Pseudomonadati; phylum Pseudomonadota; class Gammaproteobacteria; order Cellvibrionales; family Cellvibrionaceae; genus Cellvibrio; species Cellvibrio sp. ATLC23. The sequence continues at coordinate 301,728 of NZ_JBXUOS010000003.1, forward strand.
TTAGCAGGCCATGCGCCTCTAGCGTCATCAGCTCACGCACGGCACGGCGCAGGAAGTTGCGGATGGAAGCCTCATCTTTCAGCACACCTTCGTAGACTTCTACCCCCGCCAAGGCGAGGGATTGAGGATAGCCCGCGATGGCATCCAGCACGGCGTTGCGACTTTGCTCGTCGCGCACACCGGTGCGACCGCCCGCCACCCCCAACTCCAATAACAGATTCAACCGCTGCCCAGCCTGAGCAAAAAACTGCCCCAACTGCTCAACATTGGCGGCGGAGTCGACGATCACAAAAAAGTCGAACTCAGGGTTTTGCAGCAGACGGGAGATGATTGCCATATTGGCGCGGCCAACCAACTGGTTAGCCATGATCACGCGGCGCACACCAAAATGATAAGCGGCTTGAACCTGCGGCGCAGTGGCGAGGGTAATGCCCCAAGCGCCATGAGCCAGCTGTTGATGGAACAGTGCCGGGCTCATAGTGGTTTTGCCGTGAGGTGCGAGTTTCAGCCCATAGGTACTGATAAAGGACTTCATCCACTCCAGATTGTGCTGTACGCGACTATTGCTAAGCACCGCCACCGGCAAGCTCACATCCTCCTGCAGGAGGTTCCACCCCAACTGAGCGGTTGCGACGATTGGCGCCTGGGAACTGGTATCCCCCAACCCCTTACCGGTTGGGCTTAGCATTCGCTCGGCCAGCACTTTTTGTAAATTATTTTCTTTATACATGCCTTTTTCTCATCAAACGCAGAAAAAACGATCATTTTTGCTAGGCTAACACTAAATAATGGCACTTAAAAGAAAATAATTTACAAATATGGAATGCTTTAACCGCCAGCAATGAAAACTTTTAGCAGCCTAAAACCCGATTTAACGTGCCAAAACAGGGGGCTGGTGGCCAGCTTTAGCCCTAACACCGGTTGTGTGCCAACGCAAAACCTTACTCAGTGGAGAAAAGTCGAACCCTCGCTGCAGCGGCATTAACAAAAATATTTTCATTGTGTGGGAATAAAACCCAGGCCTCATCCGTTAACAGGTTGTAAGTCAATTAATTCACTGACTAACCACCCAAACAACCAAGAGGCACTAATCATGAAAACCCAAACTATGAAAAACCAAACTTTCACCCGCAACGTGTTGTTCTTCGCTGTTTGCAGCCTGGCGTCATCTGTCTGTCTGGCGAACGAGGTTTCCTACAGTGTCGATGCCAACGTGAACGCACAAGCATCACACAGCATGCAAGCCGATACCCAAAGCGGATCTATTGCGCTCGGCGGCTCACTACAGCAACAACAATCCGTCAGCCAACAAGGCAGCGTGAGTACCGAAGCAAATACAGCACCGGCCGCAGAAGATTCAACAGCAACACCCGTCGCTGCCGATGAAGAGTCAACTGCAGACAGCACCAACGCTACCGCGAACAACAGCGTGACCAGTGCCGCTGCGCTCACCAGCAAGGCAAAAGTCGGCGCACAAAAGGCCTTAAATGTTGTAAACAATCGGGCGGATCAATCCGCAGAGAAGGCAAATAAAGCATCTGCTACGCTGGACAACCGCGCCAACCAAACGCTCAACGCATCAACCGATACCAGCAACAAACTTGGGGCGCAAGTGCAAAACAAGGTTGCCGCCACCCACTCAGCGGTGATTGATGGGGCAAGTAGTCAGATCAATTCACTAATCACTACTGGTGCGCAGCAAAACGTCCAACAAAACGTGCAAAGCACACTGAACAATTCAATCAACAACTCAATCGATGGCACACTGAACGCTACTGTTTCCAGCACAATTGATAACACTGTCAATACAGTGGTGGGCAACTCGGTGGATGAATCCGTTAACAGTGCCGTGACCAACTCGATTGACAGCGCGATTAACAACACCATTCAAGCAACCATTGACGATACTATCGAGTCCACTGTAGAAAGCTCGGTCAACACCGCGCTGAATAACAGCCTGGGTTTGGGAATCTAAACTGAAAGGCGCTTCGGCGCCTTTTTTCGCGCCTATTTTTTATTTCTGTGCAACATTTTTTGGTGGAGCAATCATCATGAAACATTTTTTATCTGTATCGTTAATTGTGAGTGCGATCGGTTTGGCTAACACCCTCCACGCCGCAACACCAAAGGGCACCATCCGCCTGGAGGCCGGCACCGAATACGACTCCAATTTGAGCGTGATCGAGCTGGATCAATTTTCAACCCAAAGCGATTGGGCTGCAGTGTTAAATGCACGCTTAAATGGCCGCTGGAAAGCAACCGACAAACTCGAACTTAAAGGCGGCTATTCCTATTTAAGTAAAACCTATCAAGACTATGAGAATTTTGATTTGGCAATTCAACAACTGTTTGCCGACGCGAGTTACAAATTTGATCTGGCCACCCTCGGCGCCAGTTTTCATCATGCCGATGCAGAACTCGCCGATAAGGATTTATTAACACTGCAACAAACAAGCGTCTATGCCTCACGTTTATTTAGTCAACGCGTGTTCGTGCGCGGGGCAGTGAATTTTCAGGATAAAGATTTCCCCAGCAATGGCGAGCGCAATGCGCGCAATACTGGTTTTGCGGGCGATGTGTTTGTTTTTTTCAACCAAGGCGCTACGTTTATCGCCACTGGTGTTACACAAGAACAGGAAGACGCAAACCAAGCCTCGTTTGACTATGATGCAACCAGCTTGCGGGCGAGCATCAATCATAAATTTTCGGTCTGGGGCAAGAAAAGCAAAGTACAACTGGGTACACGCTACCACGCACGGGATTATTCCGACATCACATCGGCAGTTGATAGCCGTCGCGCCGACACCCATCGCGTAACCAACATTGAATGGGAAATTAATCTCACCGAAAACATTATCGCCACCAGCAAAATTGAACGCGGCAATTACGAGTCCAATGTCGCCGCTGCCGATTATTCAGAAACACTCGGTTCAATTATCTTTGCTGTGACTTTCTAATTTGTTTTTCACTTCAACTGATTGAGTTGCATCTAACAGGCCGAACCCAAACATTGGGTCGCGGCCTGGCGCACCAAGATCAATAGCGGTTTTGCTCAATGCCGCAAGTGCATTCGAAACATTGTTGTTGGCTTGCGCCACCTCACAGACTACAAATGCAGCTACCAAAGGCGTTGCAATAGAAGTACCCGTCTCCCGCCCAAAACCGCCATCGCTACGCGCCGTCTTGACGGACACACCAAGCGCCGCAAAATCAATGTGATCGCCGCGATTCGCCCAGCGATAAATTTTTTGCGCGCGATCCACAGCAGTCGCCGCAATCACTTCAGCATAAGCGGCAGGATACATAGGCGGCGCCGCTGGCCCTTCATTGCCGGCAGCGGCAATCAGCGCAATATTGTGCGCAGCAATACGTGCGATCACTGTGCGCAAAATCTGGTTGTCCGGCCCCGCCAAGCTCATATTAATTGCGCTGACTTTTTCACCGGCCAACCAATTTAATGCGCGCACCAAATCCATCATGGTCGCGCCTTGCGAATATTGATTGCGCGGATAAAACACCGATGCCGCGTAAAGTGTCGCGTTGGGCAATAAGGCTTGTAGTTCGCCACCGCCCACTAATAAGCCCGCCACCGCAGTGCCATGGGCGCGCGGTGCGGTAAATTTTTCGCCTAAAAAATCCCGCGCAATAATCTGGCTCTTGGCAAATGCAGAGTGCTCGCGATTAATTGCAGTATCCACCATGCCGATTTTCACCGGCGCATTACACACTACCGCCAATGACGCATCGCTATTGTTAGCGGTTGCGGTGTTGGCCGCTTGCGCGGCGTAAATATGATTGCGATCAAGCTGCTCGTGAAGGTGATCGGGCAAGCGCTGCTTTAAAGCCGCCGCTGAATCCCACTGCGCGGGCACGCGAAAGCGCACCAGCACCATGTCCAGTTCGGCAAAATCGGTCTGCTCGATAATATCGGCCTGCAACGGCGATAAGAGTTTCAGCTCGGCTTTGTCCAACATGATCAACCATTCGCGCTCCACTGCACGCCAGCCATTCTCAACTTCTACATCGACAAACGCGGTTTCACCGCTTCGGGTTAAGATCGGCAGCGTTTTCGCCAAGGCATCCAACGGAACGGCATCACCTAACGGCGCCAATGCATCGCGCACCTGCCGACCAGCCTCATCCAGCTCGCCCAAGGTACCGGAAATAAGGTCTTGATCCAGCGCTCCTGCACCCAGCGCGTCGCCAGCCAATATATCGCCGCCCAGTACATCACCACCAAGGAGCTGGTCACCCAAAACCTGGCTATCGATAACCTGGTTTTCAATCACACCGGAATTGATGATTTGATCCTGAACTTGATCCTGAACCTGATCTTGTATCTGATTCAGGTCCAGCACCGAATCAACTGGCAGCTGGGCGTAACTGGACGAACCCAGACTGGCTAACAAGAAACAACTAAAATAAACAGGTTTCATAAATTTTCCCCTAAAGCGTTTAGGTAGATGTAGCACAAAATAGAGCCTTACTTTAATGAAAACGTTTCAGCACCATAAAAATTCCCCTGCGCGGGGAATAAAAACCATACTCAGACGTTTACTTAATAGAAATGGTGATTTCAGACGAAATCCATACAATGACTCCGCGCAATAACGCATACAGGATCAATAATCCCTATGAAAGAAGAGTTAACCCGATTAGCGCCTATGTTGCGGCGTTTTGCTTATTCACTCACCGGTTCAGCTGCCGACGCCGATGACCTGCTACAGAACACGCTTGAGCGATTGCTGACCCGCGGCATTCCGGCGGATATAGAGCCGGCAAAATGGGCTTTTCGCGTATGTCGCAATATTTGGATCGACGAATACCGCGCGCGTAAAATTCGCCAGCACAATACTTATGCACTGGAAGATACCGAAGAGCCATCGGTTGATGGCGAGCAGAAAATCCACGATCAAATCACTCTCGAGCAGGTCGATGCCGCGATGAACAAACTGCCCGACGACCAGCGCTCAATTATGGCATTGGTAGCCCTGCAGGGAATGTCCTACAAAGAAGTGGCCGAAACCCTGGGCATTCCCGCCGGCACCGTCATGAGCCGCTTGGCGCGCGCACGGGTGGCACTGATCAATTACCTAAATCCAAATCCCGCTTCCGCAAAACCGGGCGTTTGAGGAGATGATGATGAATATTAGCGACGAACAATTATCGGCCTTTCTCGATGCCGAACTGCCTGAACATGAAATGGAAATGATTCGCCAGCAAATCATTGAAGATGAAACTCTGGCCAATCGGCTTGCAGAGTTTGCAATGGTGGACGAACAAATTACACAGCACTACTCGGCAATTGATGCACGCCCGCTGCCGGATGCAATTACCCAATTGTTAGCCGCTGCACCCACTGAAACTAAGGCGTCAGTATCCGCGCAAATTATCGCCTTCCCGGTGTGGAAAAAAATCCAGCGAGGGCTGCAACAACATGCGGCTATAGCCGCCTGCACGCTGTTGGTTTTGGGCTACGGATTTATTCAGCTACTGCCCAGCAGCCAGAATTCACCGCTGGATAATTGGAGCGCAATTGCCGCCGCACTCGACACCACCGCCAGCGGCACCGAGCAAACGCTCGCGCAAGGTCAACGCATCAAACCGCGCTTAACCTTTGTCAATCAAGCAGGCAATTATTGTCGCCAGTTTTTTATCGCCGATGCACAAGGCGGCGCGGAAACTATAGCCTGTCGCATTGATGATGAATGGCAAACTGATGTCACTGTCGCAACCCAGGTAGCACCCGACAGCCTTGACTATCAAACCGCCACCAACCAAGCCGCCGTATTGGATGAACGCTTAGATGAGATTATGCAGGGCGATGCGTTAGATGCGCAGCAAGAAGCGAGTGCGATTCAGCGCGGCTGGGAAAACTAAATTCACCGAGGGCACAGCGATGAAACTTATTAGCCTTATTTTTATTTCACTCATCATCATGGGCTGCGCAAGCCATTCAGCCTACAAACCCGCTAAAGGCGATAGCAGCGGTTACAAAGAAATTGCACTCGCGCAAAATCACTACCGCGTGCAATTTAAATTGGCGGGACAGTCGCGCAGCGCCGCACAAAAATATGCATTAATGCGCGCTGCGGAACTGACTCTGGCACAGGGTTACGATTGGTTTGTAGTAGAAAAAAGCAGCACCCGCCGATTGCGCGAAGAAGATCCATTCGAAACCAGCACCCGCCCAGCCATCGCGCGCAGCTGTGGGTTATTGGGTTGTCGCACGCGAATGACTACGCCTGAATCTACGCTGGATAATACCGATACAGACACCCTGGCTATAGTAGAAATTCGTATGGGGCGCGGCGTACGACCAGAAAGTGGGCAACCAAAAATAAAAAGTTACGATGCCCGCGAACTGTGGGAGGCCGCACAAAGAAATACTGATCAGGCCAATTAAAGTTTATTTGCAATTATTTTTTATTAACCAACCACAGCAATTTGAAAAATCACATCTGCAGTATGTGCAACAGTTTTTGTAAACTCTACAGACAAACACCACATAAAATGGCACGGTGATCAACAAAAAACGCAATTTATCGCGCTTTTGAGTCGATGGCACAGATACTGCAAAACCTCTCCTGAGCACTATTTATTTTAACGTGCAAGATAAACCATTCAATTATTTTTATATTCAGGAGAAATATTATGGCTAACAACGAAATTTCCGTTATGCGCGATCTCGTTAAGGTATTGAATGATGGAGTTGAATTTTATACCGATGCAAAACAAGAGCTGCGCGGCTCTGGTTATGAAACCACTTTGCAAGAAATGATCGATGTACGCCAAGCCGCATTAGTGCGATTACAGCCATTAATTTATGTTCGTGAAGGTGAAGTGGAAACTGGCCAAACCATGAGTGGAACACTGAGAAAAACCTACACCGATGTATTGGCAAAAATTAAAGGCGATAAATCGCAAACTTACATTGCGCAATTGGAAGAGCTGGAAGACAGAACGCTCGAATATATTCGCAATGCGATGCTGGAAGTTACCTCCGTTGATTTTAATACGGCGCTCAATCACATTTTTACGTCACTGCAACACTGCCACAATCGCATGCGCGCATTGAAGCGCAATGTGGCCTAAGAGTTCAACGGGACTGGGAGTAGGAGTTTAGCCCGAATTCGAGGAACCTGGGCAGGAAGGTTGAATTTAGGGAAAAAGCAATTGCCATGTTATTGCGCCCCTTAGGGGCGTAACAGCATGGCAATTTTTATTGCACGGCTGATTAATGCCTATAAAATTTGTGCGTTATTGTTGCAACAACCACTCGCGCCCAGCGCGCTCACTGCGGAAAGTTTCAATTGCACCGCGATCCTGCAATGTGACATAAACGGTTTTACCATCAACTCCACCAAAGGCGACATTGGTTGGCTTCTGGCCTTTTAATTTAATGCGTTCAAGCACCGTGCCATGGGGCGATACCACCGTCACCTCACCCGCAGCGTAGCGCGCGATATACAAATTGCCATCGACATCGCAACGCATGCCATCCAATCCGTGATCGGAAAATTGAATTAACAGGCGTTTGTTTTTTATCGCGCCGGTTTTTTTATCTATATCGTATTTCCACACGTTGCGCTGAACACTTTCATTGACATACAGGTGTTTTTCATCGGTGCTGACTTCTACACCGTTGGTGGTGCCCATATTCGCTTCCAGCAAAGTGACTGTGCCGTCAGTAGCGATTTTCCACAGATTGCCAGTGCTGTCAGCCCAGTTGGGGTCACTCGCGTAAATCACACCGGATTTTGCGATGGCAATATCGTTGGGCTGATTCATTTTATCGCTGTGCGCATGTACCGAAATCGCTTTGGTTTTGGGATCGATCTTTAATACATTGTGACCGGAATAATCCGCCACATACATAAAGCCTTTGCGATCAAAACGAATACCGTTACCGGTGCTGCCCTCAGGCAAGGTCACAAATAATTGCGCATTATCTTTTTTATCGACAATACCGATGGTGCCTTCTTGCGCAAAATTGACCGCATAGAGATTGCCTTGAGCATCAACTGCAGGGCCTTCAATACCCTGGGTAAAAACATTATCAGCAACGTGATCAGTGGTTTGTGCGAGAGCCAATGGCGCTGTTGCGAGAAGCCCAACAACGGCTAACCGGCGAGACTTGAATAGCATGTTATTCATAGCGACCTCTTTATGTGTTTTAAAAATTTGTCTGAGCCGCTGTAGTGGTCGGGCATAAATAACACAACCCGGCCGCACAATAAAAGCCTTGCACCTTAACTTATAGGGCTGCCACCCCATACTATCGACAAAAACGCACCATAAATATTCACACCGTAAACTTTAAGCCTCCATCTGATGCATAGAAATAGCCAAAAACGCACAGATTAAGCTCCCACCGCTACATAAGCCCCTAAAAAACGCACTATTTCCGCCTTGGCATAGGCATTGCAGAAGAGCCATTAGCACGCAGCGAAATAACACCACGCACCAAAATGGAATTCGCCGCGCAACACCCACCCTGCAGTTAATTGGCGGACGACATTTCATGAGCTCACATCGTTTAAATCTATTGGACTTTTCCAATAAATCCGTTGCGACCCTGCACTTCACTTGGTTCGCATTTTTCCTCACTTTTGTGATGTGGTTTAGTTTGCCGCCGCTCAAACCGCTGCTGATGGCGTCATTTGAGATGAGTCCACAACAGTGGGCAGCGCTCTTAACACTCAACGTAGCACTCACAATTCCCGCGCGTATAATCGTGGGCAGTTTGGTGGATAAATTTGGCCCGCGCGCCGCCTACTCCACACTGTTAATTATTTCCGGTGCAATACTGCTCGCCTTTGCTTTTGCGCAAACCTATGAACAGCTGGCGCTGTTCCGCTTTTTATTGGGCTTTACCGGTGCCGGTTTTGTAATTGGTATTCGCTTGGTGTGTGAATGGTTTCCCGCACGCCAAGTCGGTTTGGCGGAAGGTATTTACGGTGGCTGGGGTAACTTTGGCGCTGCCGCTGCAGGATTTATTCTGCCCTTCCTGGCGATCAATGTGTTTGGCGGCGTAGACGGCTGGCGCTATGCCATGGCTACCGCGGCAGTAGTAGCGATTTTTTACGGCATAGTGTTTTACATTACCGTGCGCAACACACCAAAAGGTTCTACCTATTTCAAACCGAAAAAAGCGGGCGGTCTGGAAGTATCGAGCAAAAAAGATTTTGTCCTTTACCTGTTGTTGAATGTACCTATGTACCTGATCCTGGCGGTACTGGTGTGGAAAATGTCGCCCGGCAATTTGGCGCTGTTAACGGATACCACGGCGATCATCGCTTACTTGTCGCTAGTGGTGTTGGCGGTATTTCAATTCTCGCAAATCTATTCCGTTAACAAAGAAATGTTGCAGCAGGGCAGCGTGCCAGAGCACGACAAATACGACTTTAAACAAGTGGTAATTTTGAGCTGGTTTTACCTCGCCACCTTCGGCTCCGAGATTGCCGTAGTCTCTATTTTGCCCGCCTTTTTTATGACTACCTTTGAAGGCCTGAGCGTGACCCAAGCGGCGATGCTGGGTGGCTCCTTTGCCTTTATGAACCTGGTAGCTCGCCCCGGTGGCGGTTGGATTAGCGATAAATTTGGTCGCCGCTTCAGCATGACCATTATTCTCGCTGGTGTCGTAGTGGGTTATTTACTGCTCTCGCAAATTAATAGCAGCTGGCCACTATTCCTCGCGTTTATTGCAGTATTTATCTGCTCGCTGTTTGTGCAGGCAGGTTGTGGCGCGGTATACGCAGTAGTGCCACTGATTAAACGCCGTATGACGGGCCAAATCGCTGGTACTGTAGGTGCGTATGGCAACGTGGGTGCACTTTTCTTCCTGACCATGAATGCCTTTATTAACGCCCAGCAATTTTTCTTTATGCTCGCCGCCGCTGGTTGTGTTGGTTTGGTATTTATTCAATTCCTGAAAGAACCCAAAGGCCATGTGGTCGAAATGAATGACGACGGCACATTGCATAAAATTGAAGTGAGCTAATTGCTCAGGCACAATCCGAAAAACTGTAGGGGCGTGATTTATCACGCCCTGTTTTTTTACGGGGTACATGTTTTTACCGACGCAACAATTCACAGGGCGCAACAATTCACAGGGCGCAATAAATTGCGCCCCTACGTAGAACCTAAAAACTATGGATCATCTACAATCAACGCTGCTCATCAGCTTCGCGCAAAAAAGTGAAGCGGGGCGCAAACCGGAAAATCAGGATACCGTCGGTGCGCGCATACCCGAAAGTAATTTGCTGACCACCAAAGGCATAGCGGTTGCAATTGCCGATGGCGTGAGCAGTAGCAAGGCCGCACGCGAAGCGAGTCAAACCGCGATTGCCGGTTTTCTCAGTGACTATTTCGCCACCCCCGAGACCTGGCGCACCCAGCAATCGGCCATGCGGGTAATCCAAAGTTTAAATTCCAGTCTCTGGGGGCGCAGCCAAAATTCTATTTATGGCGAGGGCTACCTCACCACTTTTTCGGCGCTGATATTAAAAGGCGATAGCGGTTTTATTTTTCATGTTGGCGATACCCGCGTCTATCGCCTGCGCAATAACAATCTCGAATTGCTCACCCGCGACCACACCCAGCGCATCGATAAACACACCACCCATTTAAGCCGCGCAATGGGCGCCGACCCTTATCTGGAAGTGGATATGCACTCGCTGGAATTACAGCGTGGCGATATTTTTATTTTGTCCAGCGATGGCATTCACGAGCATATTCCCACCCTGGAATTTAAAAATTTTGTACTCAGCCATCGCGATAATCTTGAAGCACTGGTGAACGAGGCACTGCCCCTCGCATTGCAACACCAGAGTGAAGACAATTTAAGTATTCAGGCCCTGCGTATTGAAAGCCTCGGCACTGCCGCGCAAGATGATGCGGTGCAAGTTTTATCGCGCCTGCCGTTTCCGCCGATATTATCGCCGGGGCAAAGTATTGATGGTTTGCGCATCAAAAAAATTCTGCATGAATCGACGCGCAGCCAGGTGTATTTAGTCGAAGATGAAAAAAATAACCTACTGGTCATGAAAACGCCGTCGGAATTATTTCAGGACGACAAGGCCTATATCGAACGCTTTGTAATGGAGTCCTGGATCGGCTCGCGTATTCACAGCCCCGCGGTAGTGCGCGTAGTGCCCAGCACTGAAGCGCGCTCTTGTTTGTATTACCTCACCGACTATATTCCCGGCCCCACGCTCACTCAATTATTAAAAGAACGCGGCATTTTATCGATTCTGGACGCAGTGGAACTGACCGAAGGATTAATTCGCGGCATACGCGCATTTCATCGCAAAGAAACCCTGCACCAGGATTTAAAACCGGACAATATTGTGATCAGCGCCAAAGGCCCGATGGTAGTCGACTTTGGCTCCTGCTGGGTGGCGGGTGTACAGGAGGCGGGCACACCCTTCACACGGGATAATATTCTCGGCACGCTCGATTACTCTGCACCAGAATACCGCTACGGCGGCAAGGCCAGCGACAAATCCGATCAGTTTTCACTGGCGGTATTGCTCTATGAAATGCTCACCGGAAAACTGCCTTACGGTACGGCCTATAGCAAAGCCACTGACTTAAAAAGCTTTCAAAAGTTGCGCTATATATCGGCGATGAAATACAACCCGCTGGTGCCCTACTGGCTCGACAAAGCCATGGAAAAAGCCCTGAGTATTTATCCCACCAGCCGCTATGAGGCACTCTCAGAATGGCAGCAGGATTTAAAACGCCCCAACCCCAACTGGCTCAGCCCACGCGCGCAACCATTGCTGGAGCGGCACCCGGATAAAGTCTGGAAAATAATCGCCATCAGCGGTTGGATTGCGGCAGCCATCGCATTTTTCTCGCGCCAGTAACAATCGCGGCGTCAGGTTGTGATTTACATAGTCCCTGGCGCCTGAATTTTCTGTTAGTCTCTGTGCGAATAACAATCACCCTATAGCGACCCATCACCGACCGTCGCTGTTCGCACAGGGACTTACTACCATGACCATCCAACGCGCCCTGATTGTGGATGACTCCACTACCGCACAATACCGGCTCAAAAAAATGCTGCGCCGCTACCCGCTCGATATAGATATTGTCGATTCCGGGGAAGCCGCACTGCGCTATCTCGCCCGCCATGCACCCGCCGTTATCTTTATGGATCACCTTATGCCCGGCATCGATGGGTTCCGCGCACTGCAGATTATTAAATCCAACCCAGACACCGCGATGATTCCGGTAATTATGTACACCTCCAAAAGTGGCGATGTGTATACCGGACAAGCGCGCGCACTCGGCGCAATAGATGTAGTGAGCAAAGACAGCATCAACGCTACCGATTTATCCAAAGTGATGAAGGCAATTCATATTTACCCAACCGCTGGCACCCCTGAAAACGACAGTATTGAAAGCGCAGAATTGATCGCCGCCGCCAATCAAGTCACTGCCAATAGCTCAGCAGAAACCAACGGCCAGCACGTGGAACGGCGCACCTCATCGCTGGAGCAAGCGCGCAATTTGGATCTACGCCTGAGCCATATGGAACACAGTCTGGAAGATAACCGCCGCTTTATTACCTCTCGCGTTGTGCGTGAACTACAAGGATTGCGCCAGGTTATGCGGCAGGAATTTAGCGATCTATTGCAGCAGCAAACTGCAGCTCCCACTCCTGCCGCACCAACACCACCGGCAGAAACACCATCCAGCAATTCAGGTTGGTCAGTCTTCGCAATTTTTTTATCCGTAATTGCACTGGCCGTAATCGCTTATGTTTTACTGTCGATTAACAATCAACTCAATAACAATCAAATCCAACAGGAAGCGATAAGCCAACAGTTGCAAGCAGTTGCAGCGCAGGCCAACAAAGAACCGGAGATGATTAGCCCCGCCGCTATCAACGCCAGAATTAATCAACCCATCGCATCTTTATCTGTACCCAATAATGATTTGCTCAACGATCTCGCCTGGACGTTTAATCAAACCGGCGCCTTGGCGTTTCATCAAAATACCATCGACGCCAAACCCTTATTACGCCTGCATGAACTCTTGCACCGCCTCGCCAGTAACGGTTTTAAAGGCACTGCAACAGTAAATATTTATGTCGGGGATTTTTGCGTAGTTGTCGATAACATGGGCATGGCGCAACTCGCCCCCGCCAATAAAACTCTCGGCGACTGCATGCTCTCCAGTGAGATTTATACTATCGGGCGCTTACTGGATGACTACACCCGCGAAGTGACCATGATTCTTGGCAACCTGACTCGGAGTGTAAATGCCACACTACAAATCGCCATCACCGCCGCCCCCGGAACAGACCCCTACCCCGAGCGCATTCCCATCGTAAACGCCGGTGAATGGAATCAAATCGCACAAAACAATAATCGTTTGGAATTGGTACTGAAAGAAAGTGAAGAGCAGTGATAACTGAAAGAGAAAATTTATTATCGTAATGCCACAGACTTTTTATTGAGCGAGCCACGTTTTCCGGCTGGCTTTTTTATTTCTTCCATTTGCCAAATATTCCCAGCCAAAACATAGCTTCGAAAATAATCCCCGCCACCAGAAAAGCAACACCCCCCACAGGAATACCAAAGACATAGCACCCTATAGCGGCAAAAAGACAAACAACAATGACAACTGCCCTGAGAATTGGATTCATTTTCACGCCCCTGATAAGCCAATTAAATATTTAGTAAAAAATAATCTTTGTACTAAATACATCCTTCAACGCTTAAAATGCGCCCCTCGGTTGATTGATTAAATAACTCAGTTAAGCCCGTACTCTCCCTTTCCTTTATAAAATTATCCGCATTTTCAACTGAAGGAAATTCAATCACCACAACATACTGAGGAATCCGGTCACCGCTCCGAACAACCTTTGGCTCCGCGCCTTTTACGATATATCTTCCACCGTGTTTTTCGATCAACTCTGGAATTCTAGCGGCATACTCCTTGAAGCTTTCCATATCCTTAATATTGACATCAACATGTATATAACTGGGCATTTCTCTTTCCTTGCACTAACATTCGCTTCAACCACCGCCAGCAAAATGCAGTATTTTTTACAGATTGCATGGCACTCCAAAGAGAACTAGATCAACTCTCATCAATCTCATACATATGATTGATGACAAAACGCATTTTGGGTAGTAGGCCATTTTCTTGGGTTTTGCTGTAATAGTCCTGCCAGTGTTTTGCGCCGCTCCAGAAGGTTTCGGGGGCTGATAAATTGGCGTTGACGCCGGGTGCCAAATCAAATCCGTTTGCGCTAAAAATTTGGCTGAGCATCATCGCGGAGGGAAAACCGATTTGTTGCATTAAGGGGTTCGATGCATTACCTGCACCCCACACAAATGCCAGCCAGGGTAAAATGTTGGCGACGGCATCGTAACTGACGCGGGCTTTTTTATAATCGGCCAGCGCGGCTAGAATTTTTTCTTGCGGCACTGGAATCGCGAGCAGCGCGAGGTTGGGATAATCTTTTTGTGTTGGAAGTTTATTGAATGGTATTTCTATCAAACCATTACGCGTAGGCGCGTAAGTGGCGGCGGCAGGTTGAAATAACGGGAGATTGCAAAAGATGGCTGTGGCGAAATCGCCCTGCTGAATTTTAAACAGCGCGCACTCAGACCAATAAGACGGCAGCATATCGCCACGCAGATGCGATTGCGCAATACGAATGCGAAATGAGGCAACATCTTTGCCACCGGCCAATACAATAAAACTCCAATCGGCAAGATTATCTAACGCAAAACTTTCATAGGCGCGTTTCAGCCATTCCAGATTGGGTTCGCGTTTAATGCGCTCCATTGTATAAATATCACTTTGGATCAGCGATTGGGACGAGAGTGTTTGTTTGATCATTATCCTTTCCTCAACAAATGTCTGAAATGGTCTTTGTTAAAAACTTAATAATTTAAACGGGCCTTGGGTTGATGAATGTTCGCGCCGCTTTTGCGCATCGGCATCGGTGCAGATGTAATCCACACTGAATTCAAGCCCGCCGGGAATAGCATGAAAACGCAGCATCGCAACATGATCGCCCTGCTGCCGGTGTTTGGTATCCAACCGCAGGTTACCCAGTTTTATACCGGCAAGATCATCCGGCGCAGATGGATGTTTCGGAAACGGTTTTGGCTCTTTGCGGAAAATATTTTTTACCGTGTTTAACTGATCGCTACCCACTGTATCAATCAAACGCGAGGGCGATGCAATCACTTCATAAAACAGCGTTTTGCCGCGAGGGCTAACACCTTCAACAATTCGTCCCCAGTGCACATCGCCGGTAATGTAAAGCACCGGAACTTCTGCTGCAAAGAGTTGCGCCAAGGCATTGGTTAATACGAGAAAATCATCGTAATTGGGCATTTCCATATCGGCAAATTTGCGCGCCCAGCGGCCTGGCTTCTCCATCAAGAGTGCTTGACCGGAACTTAATAAACCCACTGCCGCTTGATTATTTTTTTTGCGCACCAGCAAATCATTCGCCCAACGTTTAATTGCCGACTGCGTAGCAGTATTAAACATTTGTTTGCCGTCCGCATCGCGCTGGGTGCGACCATCGAGAAATAACATGCTAAGCGGATCAACATCTTGCCGGAAAAAACCCGCCGCTTGTGCAGGAGACATTTGATAGCGCTCGTACAAACGCTGTGCAACATTTTTCCAATTCGCGCGGTCGTCTTCGTCGTGAGTATTGCCCAATTGTACTTGGTAGAGCGGAAAATTATTCCAGAACTCGTGATCGTCGGGCACGCAGAGCACTGGCCCATGACTCAGTACCTGTGCAAGCCCCGGCTGCTGCAAAGGAGTTGAAAACCAATTGACTTGATATTTTTTCCCCAACACCTGCGCGAGGCGTTTTTTATTGTCGGGCAAGTTTTGTTGTGAGGGTAAATCAAGATAAACCTGATCGCCTGCGAGCAGGGTAAAATCCGGCGAAGGTTTTATCGCTCTAATAAAATCGGCGAGTGCAGCACTTTTATCATTGGGTTGGTAGTAGCAAGAAGATAACAACAGATTAAAACTTTCAGCGGCCTTGGCGGGCAATTTCTCCGGCGGACGACGACTGGTAAGTATGGTTGTCGCATCCGTGCCAAAAATACGCACCGTGATTTGGAATCGCTCGGTGGTTGCAGGCCATTGCAATTTGAATAGCGCGCGATGGTTCAGCGGATTGCCGCGCGCATCACAAACCTCGTCGCCAAGCGGCTCAAATCCGGGTGGCAATAACTGCGCAGCTACCGGCTGACCATGAATCTCAAAGTTCACTGCAGGGGGAGGATAGGCCTCCACTATGCCGACCCAGATTAATAACTCATCGGGCCGACCAATTTGATTGTAGGCAAACAACTGCACCTGGATTCTCCCTTGAATGGCGGCAAGGGGCTACTATATACCCCAAGCCCAAGAGAATACAAAAACAAAAAAGCCAGCTTGCGCTGGCCTTAAACAGAAAGCACAGGGCAAAGATTAGCGCGGAGTTAAACGCAGCACTCTTACACCGTGAGCGGGAATATTGAGCGCCAGTTTTTCTGTGGTAGTGCCGCTATTTCCTCTCCAGATATCGCGCCAGTTGAATTTTTTCTTGTCGAAGAAAACTTCATGCTTGGAAATATCATCTTTCATATAATGAAACGACCAGTCCAGCGTGTAGTCCTGAGCCTGATCCGCGCGATTTAAAAACAGGAAAGCGTACTCGCCTTTTTCCAAGGGTTTTACAAAAATTTCTATCTCGCCTTCATCAATCCATTTCATTGCTTGCACACCAAGCTTGTCTTGATTGATCGCCAGCATATCTTTATTGGTGAGGATTTTTTTGGTGGCGTCACTCATGCTGCGCAGATCATTCCCGGCAATCAGCGGCGAGGCCATAATCGCCCAGAGCGAAAAGTGTGAGCGGTCTTCTTCTTCGCTCATACCGTTACCCACTTCCATCATATCCATATCATTCCAGTGACCCGGGCCTGCGTATTTGCGTAAACCAACTTGTTTATCGAGGATCGGCAACACGCCCCATGACGACCATGAACCATGGTTGTGCTCGCAATTCCAGCAGGGATAAATATCGCCAGTGGTGCGCCAAGAGTGACCGACATCGGTCGCCCACTCCCAGGGTTTGTTATCGCCCCATTCACAAATACTAAACAACACTGGGCGACCTGCGGTATAGAGTGCATCGCGCATGGTCGAATAGGCCGCTTTGGGATTAATATCCTGGGTGTCGCACCAATCGTATTTTAAGTAATCTATGCCCCAACTAGCGTAAGTGACTGCATCTTGATATTCGTGACCGCGACTGCCGCGGCGACCGGCGCAAGTAGTATTGCCCGCATCGGAATAAAGCCCAATTTTTAAACCTTTGGAATGCACATAGTCCGCCAGCGCTTTCATGCCTGAGGGGAAATGTTTTTTATCGACCTGGATAAAACCTTGTTTGTCGCGCTCGCCGTGCCAGCAATCGTCGATATTAATATATTCATAACCCGCATCTTTCATACCTGATGACACCATCGCATCGGCCATTTCGCGAATCATGTTTTCATTCACATCGCAGCCAAAAGTATTCCAACTGTTCCAACCCAGTTGCGGCGTTTTAGCGAGTTGATCAAATTTTTGTGCATAGCTATTACCACCCCACATAAGTAAGACAGCGATAAAACCCCAGCCGAGAAATTGTTTTTTAGTCATAAGATTTACCCTTGCAGCTGTAGTGTTAGTACAGACCTTGTCGTGATTATATTTATGAATCCTACTAATCATATAAATTAAACGATCTGCAAAAAAAACTGCAATCTGCATTGCAGTTTTTTACGCATGCGTAAAATTTATTTTTTCATCAGCGTATTAATATTTTCATTAAATGCCTTGATGATAGCGATAGTCGATGTGTCTGTATCAAACACACCGTACATACCCTGTTCTTCTTGTGGTGGATCGCCCATAAAGTCATCGCCTTCCTGCCACCAATAATTGCTACGTGTAGTGCGACCTGCACCATTCCACGCCCAAAAATTATAGCCCGCACTTGCTTCACCTTTTTGCATATTCGCCAATATAAGTGCAAAGACTTCGCGGTAATATTTATCGCGATATTCAGTAGTAGAATTAATGCTGTACGCACCCATATCGCGATCCAAACCAAATTCTTCCAATACAATCGGTTTATTGAGTGATTGTGCGATAGCGATATGTGCGGCCATATAATCCTGCGCCTTTTGCCAAGCTGATGGCCATGTCTCTGCCGGTTTGGTTTTATCAAACCAACTCCAGTTTCGAATCCACATATGGTAGGTCACATAGTCGATATCAGATAATGCGTGAGCGCGCGTAAATAATTCCGCATCATTAGCCGAGCCCATTTCACCTTCACTACCGGTGCTGACCAAGTGATGGGGATCGAGGCTTTTGATAAAGGCAGCGGTGCCATTAATCCAATCCAGATAAACTTGTTTTTCTGCAGCAGTGGTTTTTGAATTTCCTGGACGCGGCTCATTTGCCAGCTGCCAGGACATAATGGTGGCGTCATCCAGATAGGCTTTACCGTTTATGGTGTTAACACGGGTGATAATTTTTTTTATGGTTTTGCGATATTCCTGCTGCGCTTTTTCGCTTTGGTAAAAGCTGGCAGATTTCGCCATAAACGCTTCCCACTCATTGGTGACATTTGGATCTTGCACTGGCTGCCCGTCAATCCAACTCATGTATTGGGTCATCCCGCCCGACCACTGCCAAAAGTTATTGAAATACAACACCACTGTCATATCGCGTTTGGCCAGTTCAACCAATAAATAATCCAAACCTTGCAATAGACTTTCATCGTAATTGCCAAAGCCATTAGTGGTTGCGGGTTTTACTGCGGAGTTAATCTCACTTTTTTCCGACACAGCCAATACACGTAAATTATTCACGCCAATGGATTTGAGCTTATCCAATTCTTGCGCAAGGCGTGCGCGATCGCCAACCTTGCCCGGGGAACCCAAATAAGCGGCATACCACATATTGGTGCCGGCGACAAAATAAGGTTTGCCATTTTTTTTAAACTGAACACCGGAGACTTGCACAAAATCCTGCGCAGCTGGCGAAGTTTTTTGGTTCGCACACGCAAGCAACAATAAACTCGCTGTAAGTGCGGCCAACAATGTGATTATTTTTTTCATCGAAAAATTCCCCAATCTGAAACCTATTATTGTTGCGACTACACCATTTTTTGCAGATAGCGCATCGCCTCCATCATGGCGCGACCATTGTGATAAGGGCATTTCCAAAAGCCTACTTTATAGTAAGGATCGAGATTCTGATTTTGTAATTGCGACAACCAAAACCATTCGCCCTGCTGATGATCAATTTGATAAGCCTTGATAAATTGCCATACATTTTGTGCTGCGCGATAAAATTGCGCATCGCCGCTAGTGGTGTAGGCGTAAAGAAAACCAACCAAGGCTTCCGCCTGCACCCACCAGACGGCATCCGCATTAGTGCGACCTGTAGCAAAGTCGTAGGAGTCAATCACCTGCCCTTCTGCACCAATCGCTTCATCAACCGTTACCTGCGCAATGCGAATTAAGGTTGGTGTCAATTTAGCGGTGTAAGCATCATCACCTAAAGATTCCAGCGCTTTGGCAATTAACCAACTGGCTTCGATGTCGTGACCATAGGTATAACCCGGCGAAAAATCGTTCCACTGCAGATCCATAAACATGCGCAGGTGGTGCGTAGTTCTATCGATCATATATTTATCAAACATCTCAATATTGTATTTAAGCGCAGCGTTGACTTCAGGTTCAGGGCACACCTGATACAGCGTGGTATAGGCTTCAAGGATATGCAGATGGGTATTTTGCGATTTGGGATAATTTAAATCTTTATCGCTAAGGCGCAAATCCTCAATCAGCCCCCAGTCGCGGGTGAACGCTTCAAGATAGCCTTCGTGCACGCGATCAATTGCGTATTGCTCCACCAGAGTGAAACATTCCAATGCACGAGCGAGCGCTTGTGCATTGCCGGTGAGCTGGTAGTAAGCGCAGAGCGCATAAATAGTAAATGCCTGAGCATAGACTTGTTTTTTAGCATTGATGGGAGCTGCAGCCGCATCCAGTTCCCAATACACTCCACCGTGTTCGCCATCGAAGAAATTCGAAATAACATAATCATAGGCGCGCGTTGCGCAGGCGCGATAATCGGGATTATCTACCTCCTGCGCAACTTCGCTAAAAAACCACAAAATACGCGCATTTAAAATAATCCCTTTGCTCGCATTTTTAACCGGTTTATTGTGCGCATCAATTTCGCCGTAAAAACCACCTAGCTCATGGTCAACCGTATGCGCCGCCCACCAATCCGCAATAGCGATTAATTCAGCGCGAAATTCTTGTTGCAGCGGCATAAAACGCGGCGGAATACTGGCAACCTTCATGGGTTACACCAACTCCTTTAATACTTGTAAATTTGCGCTGATCAATTCATTGCGCACCGCAACCGACGCCGCTGAGCGCAAACCGTCTTCCGGGGTATTTTTGCAATAATCAATTAATTTCTCGACCGTAGATGTCGCCACATGCATACGTGTGTCTGATGAGGCGTAATAAATAAATACTTCATTTTTTTCATTGGCAATCCAACCATTGGAAAAAGCCACATTGGAAACATCGCCCACCCGCTCAGCGCCATGGGGTGCAATAAAGTGACCCGCCGGACGATGGGTGACTACCCATGGGCGCTCCAATTCAGTCATGAACATGTAGAGCACGTAACGCAAACCAGCAGCGGTATTGCGCACGCCGTGGGCCAAATTCAACCAGCCTTCGGCGGTTTTGATCGGCGCCGGCCCCTGACCGTTCTTAACTTCTTTGATGGTGTGGTAGACCTTGCCATCCACAATCACTTCCGCTTTTACTTCAGCGCGGGTCATATCATCCACCAACCCCCAACCGATACCACCGCCCGCACCGACACTGATAAATCCATCTTGCGGACGAGTGAACAAACCGTATTTGCCATCGATAAATTCAGGGTGCAAAACCACATTGCGCTGCTGACCGGAATAGGTAATTAAATCCGGCAAACGCTCCCAGTTAATTAAATCTTTGGTGCGCGCTATACCGCATTGCGCTTCAGCCGCAGAGGTATCCTCAGGGCGGTTTAAATCTTTGCGCTCGGTGCAAAATAAACCGTAGATATATCCATCTTCATGCTGGGTTAAACGCATATCGTAAACATTGGTGTCGGGGCGATCAGTCTCCGGCAGGGTGATGGGGTAATCCCAAAAGCGGAAATTGTCGATACCGTTCGGGCTTTCAGCAATTGCAAAAAAAGATTTGCGATCCACACCTTCAACGCGTACTGCCAAAATATATTTGCCATTCCACAGCATGGCTCCCGAATTAAACGCGGCATTAATTCCCTGACGCTCCATTAAATACGGATTGGTTTTTTCGTTGAGGTCGTAGCGCCAAAAGATAGGGGCATGTTCTGCGGTGAGAATCGGGTTTTCATAACAATCGTAAATACCATTACCCTGAGCCTTCACAGAATTTTTTTTGCTGACCAATGCTTCATGTTGCTGCAGCAGCATTTTTGCTTTTTCTTTAAAACTACTCATATTTAAAATACTCCAATGAGTTTTGTTGTATGTCTGTTGATGTGCGTTTCATCGCACATCGGATCAAAATCGTAATCGATTACACTTATAGTTAAACTTTTTCACTGCAGCCCAAGCCGCAGCACAAAATAACTATCAGGCCTTAGTTAATAAATGTTCGTCATTGGTGCCTTTAAGCACGTCTGCCGGAGTATCTGCTGGATAGTCTTCCAGTTTTTTGTACCAGTTAAACCAGAGGAAAATACTAGTAACTGCAGCAACTGCCATCGCCACAATAAATTCTTGCCAGTGTTGGATCACCATAAAAATTGGCGCCGCGGTAAGCGAGGTTTGCCACACAACTCCAACAACTACGTTAATTGCATCGCGTGAAAAATTTTTGTTGCGACTTACACTCGGATAATCTTTTTGCACCTCGGCAAGCACCGGCGCCCAAAAGCCCCAAGGGCGAACTTTAAGATAGAACTTTTTCAGCACCGCCATATCATCGGGCTGGGTGAAAATAGACCCGAGCACACAGGCCAATACGCACGCAACAAACATAAATGGAAATGCTTTGATGGGTGAAATGTCGGTAAAAATTAGCGGGAAAGCAATCGCAAAGCCGGTCATCATGCCCCAGAAATAACCAAATCCGTTGAAGCGCCACCAATACCATTTAAGCAAGTTTGCTGCGGTGTAACCGCCATAGAGCGCACTCACAATCCATCCGATAATTTGATTCAGGCTGGGAATAAAAAACCCAATCGCCACACCAAAAATCACAAACAAAACCGAGACGAGATAACTCATCTTCACATAGGTTTTTGCTTCAGCGTTGGGGTTGATGTAGCGCTTGTAGATATCGTTAATCACATAGGCTGGTGCAGCGTTGACGGTGGCAGCGAAGGTGGACATAAACGCAGCGAGCAAACCAGCAATTAATAAACCTAACAAACCGCTCGGTAAAATATCGCCTGCCAATACCATCGGCAGAATTTGCTCGAAATCAATGTCTTTACCCATGCCATTGAGCTGCGGCATAAATAAACCGATTGCGAGCACCGCGAGCCCGGTAATCAGCATGTAGCGCGGAAAGAGTAAAACCAGCGAAACAAAACCGCTCATTTTGGCTGACTCTTTAGGAGTTTTTGCCGACAGCACGCGCTGCATATCGTAAGTTGGTTGCGGCCCGGCAAGGCTTTGCAATACACCTTTAAACAGCACCAACATAAAAAAGATCGCAAACGGCGAGTAGCCGTCGGCAATAATTTTGTCATTGGCTGCCGCCAACTGCGCCGACCAATCCAGATCCAATTTACCGCCCAGCCACAACTGGCTCCAATCACTTGGCACCAAGCTCGCTATCAACTCCGGCGATATACGCTGCATTGCAATAATGCCCACCGCGATACAGGCAATTGTCATAATGATGAACTGCAAAACCTCGGTAAACACCACACTGAACATACCGCCCTTCACCACATACACGGTGGTGATGAGTGTGATAATCAAGCCGTAGTACACATCGTTCAGATGGGAATCGGACGATAATTCCCAAGGCATAAATACCGCAGCAAATTTACCAATGCCGATAAATCCGTACGCAATAAAACCAATCACATTAACCAGTGCAAACACCACCACAATCATGTGTGATAAACGCGCACCCTTACCTTCACCAAAACGAAAAGTAATCCACTCAGCGCCGGTCATTACGCCGGAGCGACGCAACCAAGTCGCGAGAAAAATCATCAGAAAAATTTGGTTAAATACCGGCCACAGCCAAGGGATGTAAACGCTGCTAACGCCATAAACAAACAGCAAATACACCATCCACATGGTGCCGGAAATATCGAACATGCCCGAGGCGTTGGATAACCCGAGCTGCCACCAGGAAAGTTTATTGCCACCAAGGAAATAACTTTTAATGTCTTTTGACGCGCGACTGGAAATCCAGAAACCCACCACCAAGGTTGCCAAAACATAAACAAGGATGATGGCGATATCCAACAAAGGAAGACTCATAAACAAATTCCGAAATTATTATGTGGATCGTCACTTCATAATTGAAGATTAAGTGTGATCGCGTTTCTTATCTGACCCCCTACATCCGTGCAACACCTCGCTAGCACCAGACCAGCGAAAGAGACTCAGGGTGAAGCAGCAACCTTCAATGTAGCAGCAAGCCTAAAGAGGCCTAGCGGACCATAAGCACTGGCACTGCAGACTAATGTAACCGTTTACATCTTATTTTTCTAGTCTCTTTCGTCCAGCTGTAGTAAATTTTCGGGCAAATAAGTAAATCACCGATAAGTTCAACCTCAATTCACCCCCATATCGGCTCCTAAAGGTCGTTTTTATGTCCAATATTCGCGATGTTGCTCGCTTGGCAGGCGTATCTGTTGCAACTGTTTCACGAGCCCTGAGCAACCCCGAAAAAGTCTCTGATGAAAGTCTGGAAAAGGTACATAACGCTATCGCCCAAGTGGGCTATCGCCCCAATATGCTGGCACGCAATTTCCGCTCCGCGCGCGCCTATGCCGTAGTGGTATTGGTACCGGATATTGCCAACCCCTTTTACTCCCTGTTTATCCGCGCACTGGAAGACCGAGCGCAACAAAAAGGCTATGCGGTGCTACTGGGCGACACGCGCGGCACTCCAGAGCGCGAAATGGACTACATCCGCCGGGTGGAAACACGGTTGGCTGATGGCATAGTGCAGCTGCGCCCCAGCTCGGAGAAAAGCCAGAACAACATTCCGCCCGATATCCCCTGCGTCAACGCCTGCGGCTGCGAATACACCACCGGCCCCGCGATTCGTATCGACAACCGCGCCGCTGCCAAAACCATGGTGAATTACCTGCTCAGCCTCGGCCACAAGCGCATTGGCGTGATCTCTGGCCTGAAAGACAACCCTCACGCCATCGACCGCCTTGAAGGCTACAAAGAAGCACTGGCAGAGGCTGGCATTCCGTTTGAAAAAGATTTGATTGCCGAAGGCGATTTCACCATGTGGTCTGGCCTTAACGCCGCATTCCAGTTCTGCAATATGAAAGTGCGCCCCACCGCGATATTTTCCATGAATGATGAAATGGCCATTGGCGCCATGCAGACATTAAAAAATCAAGGCATTCGCATCCCGGAAGATATGTCGGTCACCGGCTTTGACGATATCGCCTACTCCAAATACTCCGACCCAAGCCTAACCACCATTTCACAACCGGCAGAAGAGATGGGCAAAATGGCGATGGATATGTTGCTGAAAGTCATCGAAGGCGAACCACTCAGCCAACGCGAGTGCGTATTGCCAACGGAATTTATTATTCGAAAAAGCACTGGGCCAGCGCCGGGAAAAAAGTAGTTTTACCTTACAAAAAAATCGCAATAAAAAAGCGCGCCGCGAGTTTATGGCGGCCCGCTTTTTTATTTTTAAAAATATTTTATTTGTTCGCAGCTAATTCAAAATGATCAATTAGTTCCATCGCCGCCACAATTAAGTGGTAGAGCGTACTGGCAGGAGCTACATCAACCACTATCTCATCATTAGCGCCGCGCTGATCAACATAAGAACCCGGTGTTGATGCGCAGAGATAATAGGTAAATAAATCATCCACACCTTTCACTGCGATCGCTTCTGCATCTGGATTTCCTTCACGGATCTGCACCAAACTCGCTTTGATTAATTCGGTGATGCCCCAGCAGCGTTTGTTGGAATCAATCACTGCTCCGGTATAACTCACCGCATCAAACAACAAGCCGGATTTATCCATGCCGATTTCCAAGCCGCGTGCATAAAGCACTTTGGTATATTGCGCAACTGGCCGACCGGTGCGGCGGTGATACCAATCGAGCAGCCATACCCATTCCATCATGTGGCCAGGCTCAACTGTATCGCCTTTGGCGTTGGGCAGACGCTTCCAGTTATCGTCAAAGAACTCAAACAATACGCCATGCCCTGCATCGAAAAAATGTGACTGAAACAGAGCAAATAATTCGCCGACCCGCGCGAGATATTTAGCATTGTTGGTTGCATCGTACAATGCGAGAAACGCTTCAAATAAATGCATGTGCGGATTCTGGCGGCGACAGGTGTAGTCGTAATCACCTTCAATCCAACCGCCGACAGCCGAACCAAAACGCGCATCCAAATGGGCAATTAATTTGTCAGCCTCTTGCAGATAAGATTCGTCGTCAAACGCGCGATAACACCATGCATTGGCAAGCAAAAAGAAGGCGTGATCGTAGAGGTCTTGCTTTGTATCAGCTACCACAAAATCTTTATTCAGCAGATGGGTATAACCGCCACCCGCCGTTGGATGAGCAGCCACTTTTTGCACAAACGCGAGTAAATTTTTGGCAACATTTTTGCCCTCGGGGCACCAGCCGCGATGATAGGCAGCAGCAAAGAAAAATGCCTGACGCGCCTGCACCCGCACACGGGTACTAGATTCCAGATCGGGCAGGCCCGCTGGGGTTAAACGCTCGTAATTAGCGTTGGTGTTAGGTTCTATGCCGCGCGCCAACCAAAGTGGCAGGGCATCCTGTTTGATCCAGTGTTCGAGGCGACTGGCCGCCGCACGCAATGCTTGTGTCATAGAGATTCCCAATTCGCAGCGCCGCCCCTGGCGAGAAAAATAATGATCGGATTGATTGCGGCTGATATAGCAGAGGCATTTTGCGGGAGGATTACACCAGGCGCAAATAAAAAAACCCCGGCGAACCGGGGTGAAAAAACACAACAGCGGGCTATGGCTTAACAATTCATCACTTTCAACTACCGGCAATCCTGGAGTACCGCTAATCGTTAAAATACGATCAGCTGTAATCGATTACCAGCAACCAACTAAGAATTAAAAGGCCTTAGCGGACTGTATTATCCTTATAAATGTAACCGGTTTCAATTCTTGCAGCAAATTTATCTAAAAATGATTCGCACTGGCAGATAAAACAGAGAAGAAATAAAACCCCCCGATCACTCGGGGGTTATGGGAGGCGGGACTATTGCGGTAAGAAATCGAAGGTTTGGTTGAGCGTGGTGCGCGCCACATTGGACGCGGGGAAGGTGATTAGCCGAATGCGCTGCAATATTTTGCCTTCTAACTCTTTATCACCCAATTCGCTGGAAACCAAACTGGCTTCAACGATTTTGCCATTGGGGTCGATAACTATCTTGACCACCATTTTGCCTTCCAGCGCCGCGTTCTGGCGCAAGGCGCGATTGTAAATTGAATAGATGGCACCCTTGTGCTGCTCCATCACTTTACGGATTTCCTCTTCGCTACGCGCTGCACCGCCTGCGCCATTGCTATTACCAGCAGTTGCCTGACCCGATTTTTTAGTACCCTCCGCCAAGCCACTGGAGACTTTGGTGGTCTCGCGCCCGGAAAGCGCTACACCGCCGGTATCGCGGCTTAACGCGGCAGTATTAATACCACCACTGGCCTTCTTGGCACCACTAGTGATCATCGCCCGGTCGATTTGCGCCGCTTCACCGGTGCTATTGGTTACAGTGGTGGCTGCAGTTTCCACTGCGGAGGTTTGCATCATTTCACGCATTTCTGCTAGGTCGTCTTTGAACTGCATAACACCGCTGTTCTCCGCTTGCTCACGGGCTTTTTCCAGTGTGGGCTTAGGCGGTGCCTTAACTGGCTCTTTCGGCTTTTCTACCGGTTTCGGCTCTGGTTTTTTATCCTCTGGTTTGGGCTCCGGTTTCTTTTCTTCCGGCTTGGGCGGTTCAATCGGTTTGGGTGGTGGCAACTCTTTTTTCTCCAGCACCACACGCGCCAACTGCGGCGGCAATTTTTCTTTTTCCGCCCGCGCAATTTCCGGCAAATTAACGATGGTGACCACAGCACTCATCACTAACATTACCGCTAAAAAAATCAGCAGAATTTTAGTGAAACGTTTGTCGTCATCAATCGATGAACTCCAGGGAAGCTCGAGATTAGGCATCACAATACTCGCCATATCAGCCACCTCCCGCATGGACGCTAACTTCTTTTTGCGTCACTGCCAATGAGATAGCGCGATATTCTGCCGCTGCACAAGTTGCCATTACCTTTTTCAACAGCGCGTAGGGCAAGGTCTGGTCAGCCATAATCGTTATCGGGCGACCGGTAATTTGATCAGCTTCTTTTAAAGGCCCGGCTTTTTGCGCCTGATATTTTAATTCGGCTTCCAGCGGAAGAAATTTATCATCAGTACTGGCCATTAACTCGGTAAGTTTTCCCACACTGCGGCCACCGACTACTACATCGGTTGCACTAACAACGACCAGCAAATTATTTTCGGGCACTTGCTCCGAAACCGAAGCGGGTAGTTTGATGCTTTTATCCGCTTGCAACACTTCTACATCACCGGAGTTAACCAGCAGGAAAAAAACCAGAATGGTAAAAATATCCATGAGCGAAACCAGATTCACTTTGGATGCTTGATTCAAGCGACGGTGGTGTTTGGCCATACGCTTGGCGCGGAGGGATTGTTTCATTGGTCACCTCCTGCTGTGGGTGCCAATGCACCGGTTGACTCGCCTGGTGGTGGCGCATCACCCAAGGCAATTTCCGGAAACAATTCCGCATCGACAACAGAGGCAGCCACTACCGCTTTAAATGAACGCGCGGTATCCATAGTGCTGACCAGTGTTTGATAGTCAGTTTCTTTTTCCGAGAGGATATAAATATCTTTTTTCTCTATGCCTTTGTTTTCTAACAGACGCTTGGTTTCTTGTAAAACAGTCGCTAGCAGTGAGTAGTCGTATTCACCGGCGGGAGTTTTTTCAATCCATTTAAGTTTAATCCCGGCTGGGTAATTTACTTCAAATTTGTCTGCGCGAATAATCAACTCTAATTGCTGAGGCGGCTCCTCTGTAGGGGGAACACTGGAATCGGCCATATCGGGCAGTTTTAAATCCAGCACAGTGGTGCGCGCAAGCACCATGCTCATCAACAATACCGGCACCAATATGATCATTAGATTCATAAAGGAGGTAATGTCGAGGTCAGCATCCTCTTTAAATCGGCGTTTAATACGCATAGGTAAATCCTATTCGTTAACTTGGCTATGCAGGGTATAAAAAGCGCTTATTGCGCAGCCTGTGGTTTTGCACCTGTGTCCTGCGTGCGTGTGCGCGGTACATCTTGCACATGGGAAATCATATTCAGGCATTTCACGCCGGCCATTTCCAAGCTATCGATAATTTCAGTGGTTTTACTTTGCAACATGGAGTGAATTAACAGCAGCGGAATAGCAGCGATCAAACCAAATGCCGTGGTATTCATCGCTACCGCAATAGATGACGAGAGCAGCGCGGCTTTTTCGGCCGGGTCAGCACTGGCAACTGCAGTAAAGGCTTGAATCAAACCAATGATGGTTCCGAGCAGCCCCAACAGCGTTGAAATATTGGCGAGTGTGGCGAGATAAGCTGTGCGTTTTTCCAGACGCGGCATAGCTTCCATTACACCTTCTTCCATCGCCAACTCAATATCGTCGCGGCGCGGTGATTGCGCCATGCGTGCAATACCTGCAGCGATAATTCGGGCGATAGGTGCATTAATACTTTTACCCAAGTTCACCACACCGTTGTAATCCTTTTTTTGCAGCAGCGGCAGAATGCGATTAAAGGCCTGGCGGTTTGCACTCTTCGCATTCGACAACACCAACCAGCGCTCGACCGCAATCGCCAAACCAATTACCAACACCACAGCGATGGGGTACATAAAGGTGCCGCCATCTTGAAAAAAACGAATCAAAGTATCCATAACCTTATTAACCTCGAAGAAAGAAAATCGTCACAATAATTATTAAAAACTGGCTTAAAAAATAGGTTTAACAAATGCTAATCATCCGCCTGATCCAGCTCGCCAGCGGCTTCCAAACTGCGCTGCATTTCGTCGCGCTCGACATGGCCGAACACGGCATCTTCCTGACTGCTTAACATCTCCATTTCCAGCTCCGGACTCAGCGGCGACTGCCAGGGCAAAATATACATTACCCGGGGCTGCTCCTGATTACCCGTCACTGTGGTTTGCAAATTGATATTGGCAGAACCAATCATTTTTCTATCGCTTGTGTTTTTATTGCTCGCAGCAGAAACACTTTGATCAGATACTGCCGCGGCCGTACCAATTTCCGCTGGCGTTTCTGGCGCTTGCGCATGTGCATCTAGGGTTGCTATGCACAAAAAGATTATGAATAAACACTTATTCATCACTCACGTCCTCTGCTGGGGTCTCGGTGGTAGTTGGCCCTGCCGCTTTAGGTTTTGGCGAAACACCCAAGCGCCGCTGCAAATCGGCAATCCAACTGGTAGCCTGCTTATCTTCACCGCCACGCAACTGTAAATAAGCTTCGTAATGCGGCAATGCCTCTGCACTTTTCCCCATATACAAGTCGTAAAGAATCGCGATATTTTTATGGCTCTCGGGATGAAATGGCCACAAGCTCAAGGCTTTTTTATAACTGAGTTCAGCTTCAGAAAAGTTACCTGCTTCACGCTGTAATATCGCCAATTGATTGTAGGCATCCAGGTTGGTGTGATTCGCGGTGATTGCATCATTAAAGGCTTGCGCTGCACGCTTGTCTTCTTTTTGCGCGCGATACACCAAACCCAAATTAAGATAGGCGCCGGATAATTTATTATTTTCCGCAATCACTTTTTGCAACAGCGATTCTGCCAGCGCCCATTGTTTGTTGCGCATAGCGCGGGTGGCGTCGGTGAAATTCTGTTGCGCCTGTCGGCTCACTGAAGGCTTGTTTTGTAAATAGGGATTGGGAGTTGCAGGCCCAGCAGGCAATATTGATGTGCCTGCCGCGAGTGGCGCGGCAGAATCGTCACGGGTTGTTTTGGTTTTTTTACTGGACCCGGATGAGCAGCCAATCAATAGCGACATTAATGTCATTAGCAATAAACTGGCGATGAGCTTAGTGAATCTCATTGCTCACCTCCAGACGTGCTTCCGGTTTGTTGTAGCGCGCGGGCAGGAGTTTGGCGAGCGCATCAAAACTGCGTTTTACGCCCGCATCATAAGTGCCCTTCCAGCTGCGCTGAACATTCACTTCGTGAATTGCAATGGCTTTTTCTTCAAACGGATAGGCCTGCTCTTCCAATAAAATTTCGTACTGCTCTAAGGCCAACTCATCCAATTCTTTGGGCCGCTGCGAATTCATTAAATCACGACTGAGTTGCGCATAGATTTCACCAATTTTAAAACTTGCGTTGGTGGTAAATTCACTCACGCCAAACGCCAAAATTTGCTCTTGGGCTTTAAGCGCTTTTTCCAGTGCGGCGCGTTTGCGCTGCAGGCTATTTTTAAGCGGAAGGGTTAATTGGATGCGAGTAAATTCATCGTAAGCGGGCTGCGCCAATTCAGTTTGGGCGCTTGCCGCCAACCAAGCTGAGCGATCGGTTTTGGCACTGCCTGCGCGGTTGTGAGTGTTGATAATATTTTGCAGCCAATACAGACGTTTTTCTTTATCGCCCGCTGCACCATACAATTCGGTTAATTTAAATTGCGCTTCAAGATTGTTCGCCAATGGCCGCGGATATTCTGTGGCGTAGCGGCGATACTGTTCAATCGACTGGGCGCGCCTACCGGATTTTTCATACAGCTCTGCCCCCATGTACAAGGATTGGCGCTTTACATCCGGATCGGTGCTAGTGCGCTCCATTACGACCAATTCATCGGCAGCCAATTGCCATTTATTTTGGTTTTGATAAATCAACACCATCTTGGCTGGCAAGGTAGATGACAATGAATGATCAGGGTATTTTTTGCGGAAACCTAAATACACATTCTCCGCCTGCCCCCACTTTTCTTGTTCAATCAAATAGACACCGGCATCGTACTGGGCTTTGGCGGCAATCTCGGTATCGGGTGTGACCTGGGTAATCCGCAACAATTGTGTGATAGCGGAATCCTTATCGCCGAATTCCAAACTCGCTTCCGCCTGTCGATAAATACTCGCAGCGATGCGTTCGCGCACTTGTTGCGCACTGGGTGCACCGGGGGCTTTGCCGTAAGCAGACAATAAATTTAATACTTGCACATATGCCTGTTCGGCAGCGGCGTATTCTTTGGTTTCAAAACGGCTGTGACCTAATATCAACCAACTGGAAAATAATAATTTACCTTCCGCAGCTGGCTGCCATTCAATCACCCGTTCCGCCACCATTTTTGCATCGACAAACCGATTTTGCTGCAACAAATCATTTGCTGCTTCGGCGAGCACAACCACTGCGCGCGGATCTGTGTGATACACATCGGCGAAATTTAACGCGTTTTGAATTTTGCGATTCTGCCACTCTTGCAGGCGAGTGTCGGGCAAGCTGCGCGCCGATTGAATTAACTGCTGCGGTAATAAAATCGCCGCATAACCCGCATCGGCGCCGCGCAGTTTATCCATATAGCCATAGGCGACTTGCTCGTAGGCATCCATCGCCGCCGGTAAGTTACCCGCTTCATTGAGGCATTCAGCGAGTAGAAAAGTCATTTCAGCCACTTGTGCATCTTTGGCAAAGGTCTGCACAAATTCGCGATACCATTTTGCCGCGCGCGCAAATGCAGCCGTGGCTTCGCTATTATTTTTTGCTTTGAAACTTTGCGCCTGCGCGTGCTCAAACTGCGCCAACTCTTGCAAAGATTGATGTAAATAAGCGAGGGCGTTATCGCCAATGGCACCTTGGCGCTGCGTCCAATAATTGCTGCTAATGCCGTAGCGCTCTACAAAATCTTGTTTCGCAGGCAGGATCAAACTGGGGAAATCTCCTTCTCGATACACATCGATCACTTTAATACTAAAACTGGGCGCAAAATCGGAATTGGCATTGTGCTGTACATAGTGTTGATAGGTTTCAGCGCTATCGGTAAAGCGTTTTTGATCCAGATACAATTGCCCCAATTGTTGATAGAGCAAGTATTCGTATGCGCGCCCGCCGCCCAATTGGGTTTGCAAATCACTAATGGATTTAGCGCCTTCCAGATAGGAGAGCGACAGCGCCATTACGCGCAAGGTGTCTTTCACCAAATTGGCTTTAGACGCGCCGATTTCCGCCAGCGCGGCATCGACATCTTTTGCGTTAGTCGCATGACCAATTAATTGGTCGAGCACGCCAGCAAATGAATTGAGTGCAAGATCGTAATCGCTGCGTTTAAATTGCGCCCAGCCTTTCATATAGAGCGCATTTTGTTGCAGCTCCGGGTTACTTCCTTTTACCACTGCATCGTAATTGCGCTCAGCGGCAGCGTAGTCGCCATCGGCAAAAGATTTTTCTGCGCGGCGAAATTGTGTTTCCGCCATAAATTTGGAATTTGGATTGGTATCTGCTAGCTGATCCAGCACGACTGCGGCCTCGTCATTGCGACCGTCGAGCGACATAGCTTTAGCCAATTTATAGCGCAGTTGATCAGCGGCTATACCTTGCACTGGCTGCGCACTTTCACTCTGCATTTTCAACAGCTCGCGATACATGGCAACTGGCTTGTCGTAAAAACGCCGCATATCCGTTGCATCTAATTGGGCTTTTTCACTGCGCGCCATTTCCAAATCCGCAAGACGCACCATAATTTGTTGGCGCAGCGCTGGGTCTTCTGCCACAGACAATGCACGCTGGTAACTTTCTTCGATGCGCGCCATATCCAACACTGCAACTTTTGCTTTGGCATCGGGCATTTTTGCGGCGGGTAAATCGGCTAGGGTTTTACCGCGTCCATCATCACCTAAGCCCATCATGCTGCAACCTTGCAATTGCAGTGCGACGCTCACTGCCAGCGCGATAAGCGCGGGTTTGATTGTTAAAAAGTTAAGGCGCTTCATTCAGGCTGCCTCCTTAACTCGGCATCGTATAACCGCGCTACTGCGAGGTGCGCTTGCGCGAGATAATTATTTAACCGTTTTTCATGTGTCGCTAATTGCCCATCCACCTGGTGCCGCAAAATTCTGCTTTGTTGTGCAACCAATTGATCGGTAGAAGACAATTGCGCATTCACTTCTTTTTGCAACACCAGTAAACGCGCTAAAGTGGGCTGAATATCCATACTGGTTAAACTAATCTCTTCAATGTTCTGGCGAACCTTGGCGATCTGCGCAAGGGTCTCATCAATCGTGTTTAATTCTGCTTGCTGGGCTGCAAGTTTTGCGGGATAGGCTTGCGCCGCGCGCCACAATAGAATTCCGCCAAACATTTTTATACGGGTTTCCAGTTCGCGTGTATCCTGCCCAGCCGCTTTCATACGTGCGATGGTGTGCTGCCCACGCTCGATACGAGCGTAGAGTGCTTGTGTTTCTTCATCGGCCAATGCCATGTAGTTTTCGCTGCTACTAATTTGCGCCAACTGCTGCGCCAATCGATCGCGCTCTGCGCGTAACGTTTGTTCTTGTTGTGCAACAGTATTTTGCGCAATTTGTTGCTCCTGACGGCTGCGTGCCGCTTGTTTTTGTAAGAGCAACTCGCTGTAGGCATCGAGCTTGGGCAGCCAGTTTTGCAATAGGGTTTGCACCCGCAACAGATCGCGCAAATCCAGCACTGCTGTTTGAAAGGTGTTTTTCGCAAACAATTCATTGAGATAAGCGGAGCGGGTTTTGATAATACTGGTGCCATCTAACTTCAGCCAATTTTGCCCGTCGTCGGTAACAACCGCAGTAAGTGCGCCATAGTCCGGCGAATTGCTGCGCAAAATTGTTTTTGCCTCTTCCGCAGGGAGCGGCTCACTGCCAATCAAGGTGAGTAATTCACCTTCGGTGAGGGTTGCGCGCATATCGCGGATTAATTGCAATTCACGCGTTAATAACTCTTCTGCAGTTTGATAGGCATTAACCGCCTCACCCTCTGCACCTAATTTTTCATAGGCGTAGGGTAAGGCCAGCAGCGATTCCTGTACGGCGGGATACATCAAACTGCGCGTGCGCAATAATTGCCAAGGCTTGAGCGCAACATCATATTCTTCTTGCGCAACCGCAGCCCAACCGTAACCCAGTAGCGCTTGATTGGCAAATACACCGTTGAGGCGAACTTTGGTGAACTCACGAATTGCGGCTGCGTATTTTTTTTCTGCGAGGTAGGAGTAACCAATGGCGGTGTAAGCTTTGTCTTGCAGCGCCCACTGCTCTTTGCGGCGCACTGGGTTATCTGTGATGTCTATATCGCTCAGCTCGCTAAAAAATTGTTGCGCGCTGGCGAAATTTCCCTCGCGTGCGTGAGCCGCGCCCAGGTTGTAGAAAGTATATGGGCTCCAGGAACGCAATTCATCGGCGTCAATATTTTTCAGCGTTAGATCAGCGTAATTGTTATTGCGGATGCGGATATTGATTTGCAGCGCCTGCATTTGTGCGCGTAACGCAGGTTTAAATTCATTGCTGACACGCGCAAAACTTTGCTCAGCTGCATTCCAATCGCCACGGGTGTAATAGAGTTTGCCAAGATAAAACCAAGCGGCATCACGCACGGATTGTGGGCGGCTCTCGTCTTGCAAAATCTCCTGGAATACATTTTCTGCATGATTTTGCATACCGAACGCGAGGCTTACACCGCCAGCAATTAGTTCCGGATTATCGCCATGCCCCTGAATTCCGTCGCGGGTATCGGCAACCATTAACTCGGCAAGCGCCGCCATGTAATCTTGCTGATAGTAATGATAGAGCGCTACGCCGTAGCGTAAATCGGCTACAGAGGTTTTTGGTTTTTCTTTTGCTGCTACAGGCGCGGTGATAATCGCTACTGTTAACAGTAGAAAAAAGCGCAGACTAGCCAGCGGCAAGCGCATTACATCTGCCATTGTTTGATTTCAAAAACAGGCTGCAATTGCGCGGTGGAATCGACAATGCGCAGTTCCAACACCACCGGCTCCTGATTTTTGTTAATCACAAGCTTAGCGCCGCGTTTGTAATCCTGCTGCGGGCCACGCCCGGTAAAAAATGCGCTGATTTCATGCTCACCGGCTTTTAAATTGCCGATATACAAACGCTGCACACCACCGCGAAACAGCGCTTTGGTTTGTTTTTCGGTGTATAGCTCGCTGGCGACCAGTTTGTTATTGATCTCCAGTTTGATTGCGTCCAGCGCAAAATAATTGCCGAGATCCATCGACACATAAACGGCAACCTGACTGCTCGCTGGATAGAGCAGCTCCTCTTCCAGAATTAACAAATCGCGGTTAAGAGTCAGCACTGACTCTTTCAGAGATTCCACTTGAGTTGCACTTTGGGCGGGCACGTCTGCTTGTGCAAATACAACAGAACAACATAGCAGGGGAATCAACATTACCAGATGAAACCACTGGCGCAGGGGATGGATCATGCTCTCTCTCCGATTTCTGAGTGGACGACTCTCGTTATAAACAGGCTCTATGCCTTGTCCATGGCGGGTAAAGCGCGATCTTGGCATTGGTCGCCGCAATAAACGAATCATTCTAGAAGCCAAACGGTTTCTTGGATGTGACAGTGAGCACAGTTGATCTGGCGCCTGAGTTATTTTTTGCTGCGCTGCACGATAACGGTTAAATACTGCCCAAACCTTACATTTATCGCCTAAAGAATCCAAGCTTAGTCGTTTTTAGGAGGATTGTAAGTAGGGTTGGAAACCCGTCGTCCTGTGCAATGGATCAATCTTCGTCTGGGGTACATTTAATCCTGAACATAAAAAAACCGGTGTGCAACTTTCCTGCCCACCGGTTTTTTATAACGCACTTAGGAGCAAAAGATTATTCCGTGATGCGGATAGTATCTATGTTGATATAACCGTAAGCGAAGGGGGTTCCTGTGGCATAAACATGAAAACCTAATTTTTTCACATTGTCCGCATTAAACCCATTGGGAAAACTACTACCCAGAGTTGTCTTCAGCGTATACCACTCAACGTCCATCATTCCGCTACTGCTGAATCGCTCGGTGGAAACTGTGCGCCCTGCACTATCAGTTGCTACTAAGGCAAATTCAATAGGGCTGGCATATCCAGATACTATCGCTGAACGCAGCTTAACTTGCATGCTGACTTTTTTATTCTTAATGCTAATCGCATTAGCTAAGACAGTTTCAAGCGCCCAGTGATCAAAACTGGTTCGCCATTCAGGGAAAGTACCCAAGCCCTGTGAAAGATGCTTGTGTATTTCAGTTACCCCACCTTCATAGGACACAAACTTCCAATTATCGGCGGCGGCAAGGGTATTAAAGTGCTCGGCATAGACCTCTTTGGGGGCTGCGACACTGCCGGTACCCTTTTCCCACTTGATATTGTCCAACTGAAATTTAACGCCGGTTTGCGCACCGTGATCGATGGAAGGACGAATCAACAGTGCAGTATCAACCCGTTTCAAGTCCAATCCATCGCGCACCAAATCAGCAATACTAATACCGACGGTTTGCCATTGATTTAATATATTGACCGGCACTTTTACCGAGTGCGAGAGACAAGGCCAGACACACTCTACGATCACATCAAAAAGCATCTGCGCTTTGTTGTAATCATAAGCATCGCCATAACTCTGTACATTGATATCAAAGCTGAGTTTGCCGGTTGCATAAGCACTGCGATCAACTGGATCGGTATTCACATAAAACTGGCTCTCGTAGCCGGTTTTATTCCCAAAACTCACCTCGATTACTTTTCCATGCCCCGCTGCTGCAGAGTCCACCAATTTCCACTGTACATTGCTTGCGTTGCTTTCCGTTTTATAGCCCTGCCCCTGACCAGTCGCTGCATTATTTTCCCAAACTTGAAAGGCACCCCAATCTTTGTTCAGGCAGTCAATAAAAATATTGCCGCCACTGCCGCAACCACTGCTGATGGTTCCGGGGGAACTCGCCCCAGCTGATCCACCGCTAGTTCCTCCACCACTACCTCCACCACCACAAGCAACCAACAATAAACTTGTCAGTAATGCTCCTAATACAGATTTCATAACAACTCCTTGATGTTTATTTAACGCGGCCTGAATTGTTGAAGACTCCCAAATATAACAAGCTTCAACGCGCCAAAATTGGCGCGAGCATTAGAGCAGAAGGGAGGTAGGAAGCATAGATTGGCGCGACAAATGCGTCACAAATAGAGCCTAAAGAGGGCTGGCAAGACCTTTGCTATAAAACACTTTCCCATCGCCAGCAATGATCACCGCATCAAAGCCCGGTAGCTTGTCGATTAGCGCCAAACCTTTTTCTACGCCCAGCACAAACACGGTGGTTGAGAGCGGGTCGGTATCGAACCCGAGCGGGCCAATGATGGTGACGCTGTTGATGCCATTGGTGGATTTGCCGGTGCGCGGGTTGATGATGTGATGCACCCTCTCGCCCTTGTTATCGATAAAGTAACGCTCGTAATCACCCGAGGTAGAGACAGCTACATCCGCCAGTGGCAGGGTGATAGCCACGGCGTCGGCGCGTGGGTTTTTGATGCCCACCATCCAGGGGCGACCAAGTTTATCGCCTATAACGCGGCTATCACCACCGGCGCTGATACTCGCGTGCTGCACGCCAAACGATTGCACAATCGCAATCGCGTTATCCACCGCATAACCCTTGGCTATCCCACCCAAATCGATATACAACTTGGGATGCTCAAACCAGAGGGTATTGTTATTGGCGTCGAGATGAATCAGGCGGTAATTGATCGCGGGCAGTAGCGTTTCACGCTGCTGTTTGCTGGGGGAAAGTTTGTTGCGGTAGTCGTAGTAGCGCCCGAGGGATGCGAAGGTGATGTCGAACGCACCCTCACTTAAGGTGCTGTAATAATTGGCTTTTTGGATAATTTTCGCCAACTCGGGGGAGATGCTGATTGGCTTGTCGGCGCTGGCTTTGGGCGCTAATAGATTGACGCGGTAGAGTTCGCTGGTTTCGATATAAGGGCTGAAGTGGGCATCGATACGGCGCATTTCAGCCATTACCGCCGCGACGGCTTGCTCAGCTTTTTCATCGCTCTCTAACCAAAGTGCAACACTGACTTTGGTGCCCATAATATCTTGCGTATCGCCATGCCATGCGGCCCAACCAGATTGACCGCCAAGGGACAACAGGGCGCAGATCAGCCACTGCGACAGACTTAATTTCACAGATTTATATCAACTTGATAGTGAGTTTTGCCCGTTTCATCGACCCGATTTTCCTGGGCGAACATGGCGAGCATATCGATAGCATTAGCCGCCTCAAAAAAGGCTTTTGGCGCCGCTAACTCACCGGTGACTTTACCGCCACTGGGCGCCGCCAATTCGATTTGCAGGTTCACATCCACCGGCCCTGTCAGCTGGAAGAGTTTGGCGCTAATGCCGTTATTGCCATTGTCGCTCAGCTCGGCGCCATAACTGCCTATATCCAACCAGTTAGTGCCGGTATTCACCCGAGCACCATTCCACGTGAGCTTGCCCTTGAGTTTGAGCAGCACATTGCCACGCAATTCAAGTTCATTAATATGGGTCGAGAATTGACCTTGAATCGGTACCGGCAGCTTGGGTTGCAGCAGCGCAACCGGCAACAATAGGTCCGCATCGCGCACTTTTATCGCCCCGCCAGAACCGATGCAGACTTCGCCATTAAACTCTTGCATGGGCAATTTGGTGGTCACCTGCGCACAGGGCGACAGGGTCAACAGAGAAAGTGGACTGAGGCTCCAGCTTAACTGCCCCAGTGAATATTCTTGATCGATCGTGCGCACGCTGGCCAAACTGGCGCGGCCATTCCAGAGCGTTCCAGTGACGCCACTGAGTGCTATGCCGGTCCCACGAGTCAGCAGATAAGCACCCCAAATAGCGGGGATACTACTGATCACAAAGACCAGAAACAGCACGACTCCGAGTGGAATCCAGAGTTTTTTGTGAGTTTTTAGTAAAACAGGTAAACGGCTCATAGGGCTGATTTCAATCGTGAACGGGTTGTATCGATGCGTTAGCAAGCAATCGACAGGAACATCAACAGAGCGTTAATGTAGCGTGTTAATTAATTTTTTTGCAGGCGCAGATTAACCATGACCTGACCAGGATCATTGGTGGACGCTATCGACAAATCGCTCACGCGAATCCCCTGCTTAAATTCAATTGCATACAGCCATTGCATTAACGGAGCGTAACCAGCGCGATCCAAACGCACCCGCACTTCACCATTAGCGCCCGGCTGAAAACTACTCATCGACAATCCATTCGCGCGCAAAGTGCTATCGATCAAACCGTTGATATTCTCGTTACTGACACTCGCCCCGGCATTGCGCGCCTGCTGGATTTGCGCCGCTGCAATTTGTACTCGCCCAAGCGTTTGGGTAGAGGCGACATTGGCAGCCAGCAACCGGTCGCGTTTGTTCTGAATGGGCGTGAGCACTACCAGCCAAATCAAGTACACCGCCACCGCCACACTACAGCCCAAAATGAGCATCTGATCGCGACGACTGTACTTGTTGA
Organism: Cellvibrio sp. ATLC23; assembly: GCF_057196725.1. Taxonomy (NCBI): domain Bacteria; kingdom Pseudomonadati; phylum Pseudomonadota; class Gammaproteobacteria; order Cellvibrionales; family Cellvibrionaceae; genus Cellvibrio; species Cellvibrio sp. ATLC23. The sequence continues at coordinate 341,679 of NZ_JBXUOS010000003.1, forward strand.
GCAGAGCCAATAACTGATTAATCTGATTCATAAAGGCCTACCGATTAAGGATTCTTGGTCACTTTGAGGCGCGCAGTCTGCACATTGCCTTGGGCATTAAAACTTGATGTCTCTGCGTTCAGGCCTTGATCGCGAATTTTTTGGCTAAGCGATTCAAACGCGCTAAAGCTGTCGGCCTGAATATTGATATTCAACTCGCCCGACTCACCCGCATAGGAAATCCCTTTGATGATGACATTCGGCTCCTGCGCAATTAGCGGCAGCACCTGTGCCATCAACGCGACCACGCTGGCCGACTGCCCAACCGGTTTGGATTGGCGCAGCAGGTTGTTGAGTTGTTTTTCCGGATCAACAATACGCCCTTGGGTGATAACACCGCGCGCAGTCGCTTCAATTTGCTGGCGAATTTTCAGGTTTTCGCCACCGAGTTTATGAATTTCAAACATGAGGGTGCCGAGATAAACCGCGACACACACACCGGCAAAAATCGCCACGGATTGCCAGAGTTTCCACCAGCGCTCAATTGGCAAACGCTGGGAAAAATCGCCTTGGCACAAATCAATCGAGCTATTACTGAAGTCCAGCGCCCACTCATCGGCAAGGGTTTGACTGGCGATAGAGTTTTGCAGCTCGGCAGGAATCAGTTCGCCCAAGCTGGCGAGATCACCCTCAGTGGCCGCGCGCAGGTGCAGGTTGGGCAGGCGATCTACTCGCTCCTGATCACGCAGTAACATTTGTAGTGCCATGCGCGCATGTTGCTGCGCCACACTGAAACCCAGCGTAGCGGAATAGCGCAAGTAAACCTGATCTTGATACAAACCTAGCGACCAGTGATTGTCTGTGTCAGTCACCGCTTCAGCGGCGAGCGGCAGTGTCAGCGGCGCGGTCCAGCAGCGGGTCACTTCGATACCCAAGGCGGCAAGCTCAGCAAAAGCGGCTTGCAGCCAGATTTTGTCGGCAAAAGCGACAACAACTTTGCCATCAGCCGGGGTACCCAACGCAAAGTGAAGATCTTCCACATCACCTACTACCGACTCTTCCAACTGGAAGGGCAAGAGATTGCGCAGGTGTTTTTTCTCTTTTTCGCTGTATTCCAACTGGCGTGTATTCACACGGCTACCGGGCAAAATAAGCCAGGCTGATTGCGGGTTGATCGGTTTGTCACTCAGCGCGGCGCGCAGGGCTTCGCGGTTGCCAGTCTCGCCTTCGCTGGCGGGCGTACCGTCGATACCCAGCCAGCACCAGCGAAACTGATCCGCCAGCGTTTTGCCGTCATCGGAGGTTGTTACAGAGAGCACCAATTGCATGGACATAATTTGCTCTAGCTCGTTATTAAAATCAGCTTGTTATGAGTCTGATCGGGGTTAAGGCTATTCAACCAATTCAGTATCACCATCGTCATCTTTTTCGCCGCGATCTACGGTGGGCAATTCAAACACATCATCGCGGCGGATCACTTTAAGTGTGCCCGGCTCGGCGCCGCGCATCAGCAAACTACGCATGCTGCGGCGCTGATCAACCAACTGCACCGTGGAATTCAGCCAAAAATATTTGGTAGCAGTATTCAGTCCATCTATATCCAGCGGTTTACCGGCAAACATACTATCCCAGGCGGCCGATATCGCGGCCTTATCCGCAAACCCTGTCTGTGGGCGGTTGGCGATAAACCGCTCCATATCAGCAGGGTTCATCGGCACCAAATCAGCCTGACCGTTAAGACACAACAACAGGTTATTCATGCCCTTCCCATAGGGGCTAATCAGATCCATGGTATTAATATTCAGTCCGGCATCTGCCACGGGTAAGGCAGTAACAAACGGCTGCAATAGCGTTATCAGCATCGGGCTTTCGTTAAAACCACGCACCAGACGCAGCTCATCCACCGATTTAAACATCGCATTGGCCGCGCGATACCGCTCTTTTAAACCCTGATAAAAGTTGGATTCCGCACCGCCAGAGCCTGATTCGGCATCATCCGCATCAACCCAATCTACTACACCGGCGAGTAACATTTCCGCTTGATTCTGGTCGAGCGGTAAATCCGGAAAAGTCTGCAATAAGCGGATAAACCGCCGCTGCGGCTCGCTGTAGCGCTCAGGTGTGCCCTCCGGTTTGGTCAGATCGATAGGACGCGCCAGATCATTCAAATTTAACTGGGTAGTGGCATCGGTCATTCTGGCAAAGCCGCTGACGCCTTCATCCTCAATCGGTACTTCACTGCCCCAAGGCTCACCTAAATAATCGATAGTTGGGTCAAGATCCGCTTCGCGGAACATCAACTTGGCCACCTCTTCAGTGCCCTCTAAAAACGCCCGCGCCTGAGCACCGTGCCAGCGGGTTTCTGCGCGCGCCAAACCCAACTGATATTGGGCGGCAAATTTGACACTGAGCCCAGCCACCAGCGCCACAATCAGCAATACCAGCACCAGCACAGTACCCTGCTCGGCATTCGGCTTACCAGCCGGATTACTGCTGTTCAGGCATGGCAAAGAGACGCACACTGCTGCCAACTCCTTTCAGTTCGATGGTGATCTCTACGGCCAGCGGCAGATCCTGCGCACTTGCGCCCTGCTGATTATTATCTGGCCATTTTTGTAGCCAATCCTCCGAGAATTCGCGCCCTTGGAGCGCCGACTTACCTCTGGAAGTGATTGCCCCCTGAAACAATAAACGCAGCTGAAAATCCTCAACATCGTCCAGCAATAACTGATGAAAACCGTCATCCTCTTCCAAATCCACATCGGACAGTTCGAGATTGCGCTCGGGGGCGAAATCGCGCCAGAGCTGACCATCAACCACCCGGTACCCCACCATTTGTAAATCGCTACGAGGCAAGTTGGAAAAATTGACCCAACCGCGACGTTTAAACAACAGCACCAGTTGATCGGCATTTTCGCCCGAGGAGCGCAGGCTTTCCGCCTGAAATACGGTGTTTTTATCTGCCGCAGCCGGAGGTATTACATGACGTAAATCCGCTGCCATGATCTGCCAAGCGCGGTCGAGGCGATTGATTTCCGCGAGAACTTCGTTGGTGCGTGTGGCGCCGCTATCCGCAGCGTTGAGCGATTCAAATGCCATCACCGCGATTAGCGCCGATATCACCAGCGCAATCAGTACCTCTAATAAAGTGAAACCCCGCGACCGATTCATTGGATCACCTGAACTAACTCAGGGTCGCTAATATAACCAGTCAACCGCGCCAGCACTGGTTTGCTTTCATCAACCGCCGAGCGCCCCAAACTCATGCCATCGGCGGTGCCTAACAAGCGCACGGCGATTTCAACTCGTTTAAAACCGGGCACTGGCAAGGTATCCATGGCGATAGTTTTTAGCTGCCACTGCCAGCGCAACCCCATCATATCCACGGTGCCAGCGTCTTTTTCTGGCACTTTGTAATCGACTAACGCTTTCTTGGCTTTTTGTTGCTGCAACAAGCGCACTCGTGTCAGCTGGTTTTCCGCCACCCAATAGGCGTAGGTTTTATCGCGGATTGCCGCTGAACCATCCAATTGGGTCAACACCAAAGTGATCAGCGCCGGCAGCGCCATTGCTACAATCATCAATGCAATCATGGCTTCCAGCAGGGTAAAACCGCGCTGCCTAGTGCCAGCACCCGAGCGGCGCAAAAGAGAGAATTTCATCGCCCGCGCTGCTCCTCTTCAACCCGCTTTTCTTCACTGAGCCAATGCAGCTCACCGGCCAAATCCAATTCAAATTGCTCGGTTTGAACTATTGCACCACTGGCTAGTTGATCGGCATAAATACTGATTTCAACCTTGCCTGAGCCATCACCACTGGGGAAAAAACCCATTACCGGGTCTTGATACTCCAGCTCCGGATCAAATTCCCAGAGTTCATCTTCCACCACAAAATCGATCTTCTGCCCTTCCGCTAAGCAGTGTTGGCTCAGCTCGGGCAAATCCTGCCATTGGCGGTCGCGCACCCGGCGCCACTGATAACACCATTGCTCCTGCCCATCTATATCTTGCGCTGGCCGAGGCTCAACAAACAGGCCGTGGGTTTCGCCCTTAAGCACCGATTGCTCGGCGATATAACTGGCTTGAAGCATAAACTCTTCGGCTTCTTTGCGGGTCATATCCGCCGCCGCATTACCGCCGACTGCGATCGAAATCACACCCACTGCCATACCAATAATAAAGACCACAAAAATGATCTCGATCAGGGTAAAGCCTTGCTGGCTGGATTTCACTGGCGCTGCCTTTGGTGGTTAAAACTTATTGCTCGTCCCAGACGCTGATGTCGGCGTTTTGGCCTTCACCGCCACTCACGCCGTCGGCGCCTAGGCTGTAAATATCGTATTCCTTACCGTCATCGGCGGGGCTCATGTATTGATAGTCATTGCCCCATGGGTCTTTGTTCAGGTTGTCGATATAACCACTCGACTTAAAATTGCGCGGTACCGGTGCGATAGAGCTTTTAGTCACCAGCGCTTCCAAACCTTGCTCGGTAGTGGGGTAATTGAAGTTATCGATGCGGTATAACTTGAGCGCGGTTTGCAGGGAGCTAAAATCCGCGCGCGCTTTTTGCACATTGGCTTTATCCAGGTTGTCCATCACGTTGGGCACTACAATACCGGCCAACAGGCCGATGATAATTACTACCACCATGATTTCGACCAGCGTAAAACCCGCCTGCTGCGCTCTTGTTTTCATCGATTTTATGTTCATTGTTGTGCTCATGACTGTCTCCTGAAATATCACTATAAACGGCTATCAACATCAACTCAGTCGCGTTAACCGAGCTTGGTCATTTCGAAAATCGGGGTGAGAATCGCCAATACAATCACGCATACCGCTCCCCCCATAAAAATAATGGTGGCCGGCTCCAACAAGCCCATGGCCACACCCAACATCATTTCCAATTCGCGCTCCTGATCTTTAGAGGCGTTATCTAACTGTTGCGGCAGAGTGCCATTGGTTTCACCACTGGCGACCAGCTGCACCAACAGCGGCGGAAAATGACCTGTATTTTCCATCGCCCGGCTCAGGCTCATACCCTCACGCACCGAGGCGGCGACGGTATCGCAAGCCTCTTGCAGGATTTTATTGGTCATCACCTGACCGGAAATATTCAGTGCCTGAAGCAGCGGCACACCACTGGCAGACAATAAACTCAAGGTGGCAGCAAAACGCGCCGAGTTAATCTGTTTCACCAACTCGCCAATCACTGGCAGCTTCAGCTGCACCACATGCCAGGCACGCAGGCGTTTGGGGTCGCGCATCAAGCGCTTGATGAAAAAATACACCCCGATCAAGGCAAATAACAAATAGACGCCGTAATTCATTAAAAAACTACTGGTGGCGATAAGACCCTCGGTCAGCGCGGGCAATTCACGCTTGCCCTGCTCAAAAATTTTGACCAGTTTGGGCACTACCAGCACCATCAACGCAACAATTACAGCGAGGCTCACCACCAGCATCACCACTGGGTAGATCATCGCCATTTTGATGCGCTGTTGCAGCTGCTGGCTGGTTTGGGTGTAATCCGCCAAGCGCTCCAGTACCGGGCTCAAATAGCCAGATCCCTCACCGGCGCGTACCAGTGCGCGATACATATCGTTAAAGGCGACCGGATTGTCGCCCAGTGCCTGCGCCAAACTAAAACCTTCCAATACTTTGGTGCGCACCTGGAGCACGACACGTTTAACGTTGGCTTTTTGCGATTGCTTAGCGGTTGCATGCAGGGCTTCGTCGAGCGGCAGACCAGATTTGACCAGCGAGGCCAACTGGCGGGTAATCAAGCTGAGGTCGCGCGTACTTAACTTGGATGCACGACGGCGGAAACTGGCAGCGATATTACCGCTCTCGCTATTGGCTGCTGCGGTGCTATCACCCGTGGCGCTCACCACCTCCAGCGGCTTTAATTTTTTCGCCCGCAATTGCGTGCGAATATGCCGCTCGGAATCCCCTTCCAGAATCCCTTTTACGGTTTTACCTTCATCGGTCAGCGCTTTGTAACTGTATGCACCCATAATCTACGTCCGCTACAGCTGGGTGGTGACGCGCAGCACTTCTTCAATGCTGGTGACGCCGTTGAGCACACACTGACGGCCATCGTCGCTCATGGATGGGCTGTGTTTGCGCGCTTCGGCCAGCAATTCCTGCTCGCCCGCTTGCTCGTGGATGAGATGGCGTAAACGCTCGGTGATCTCGATTAATTCGTAGATCCCCTTACGGCCGCGATAGCCCTGCTGATTGCAGTGCTTACAACCGCTGGGCGCCGGACGCCAGATGGGTGTTTCTTCGGGTAGTTTGAGCATCTCGCGCTCGGCATCGCTGGGCATATATTGCTCTTTGCAATGGCTGCAGAGTACGCGCACCAAGCGCTGCGCCATGACCACTTCAATACTGGACGCCAGCAAGAAGGGTTCTACGCCCATATCTTTCAAGCGCAACACCGCGCCAATTGCGGTATTGGTGTGGAGTGTTGATAGCACCAAGTGACCGGTCAGCGACGCCTGAATCGCAATTTCAGCGGTTTCGCCGTCGCGGATTTCACCGATCATCACCACATCCGGGTCTTGCCGGAGAATGGCGCGTAGACCGCGCGCAAAGGTCATATCAACCTTGGTATTCACCTGCGTCTGGCCAATACCGGGCAACAGGTATTCAACCGGGTCTTCAATGGTGAGGATATTGCGGCTGCGGGTATTGATATGGCTCAAGCCCGCATAGAGCGTGGTGGTTTTACCCGAGCCAGTCGGCCCGGTCACCAAAATAATGCCGTGGGGTTTAAGCAAGTTTTTGGTCAAGCGATCATAGACCAGCTGCGGCATCTGCAATTGCTCAAGCTTAAGTTGGCCTGCGGCTTGATCGAGAATACGCAATACAATCCGCTCGCCAAACGCAGACGGAATGGTCGATACACGGATATCCACCGCATGGCCTGCAAGGCGTACGGTAATACGGCCATCTTGCGGCAGGCGTTTTTCAGCGATATCCAAACGCGCCATTACTTTCAAGCGCGATACCAATACCGGCGCTAATTCCGCCTTGGGCGAGAGCACTTCGGTTAATACACCGTCGATACGAAAGCGTACCGAGACGCGATCTTCAAAGGGTTCAAGGTGGATATCCGATGCACCTTCGCGCACCGCCTGGGAGAGGATCGCATTGATCAAGCGAATAATAGGAGCGTCATCATCACCGGCGAGCAAGTCGGTACGGTCGGCCAAATCATCGGCCATAGACGACAAATCAAATTCGTTGCCCAAGTCTTCCGCTGCACGCTGCGCTGCGCCATCGCCACTTTGATATTCACGTGTGAGGCGCTTCTGGAAGTCTTCGGCGGGCAGCTCTTCCAGCACCAAATCGGCACCCAAAATACGCTGCAGTTCCAACAATACATCCAGTGTCAGCCCAGGGCGATGCAACACCCGCGGCATTAAACCGGGCGCCAGCTCTTCCAACATCACGCCATGTGCGGAAGCAAAACTGAACGGCAAACGCTCATAGACCGGGGGTTCGGCTACGACTTCGTCAAGGACCTCATCGGTCAGCACCAGCGGCTCCAACTCTAGCTCGCTCACGGCTTACTCCCCGGTTGCGTTCGCAGCATTTGCTGCTTCGGCTTGCTTGGTCTCTTCGAGATACTTCTGAATTTCTGCATCCCATTCGGGTAACACGGGAACATCGCGTTTGGGAATGAGAATCCCACGGGAACGCTGGAAATCCACCTGCTGCTCGCGAATGGTTCGATATTTTTCTGCCGTTGCACCCGTTAACACTTCATCAGTTCGGATAATCGTCGATTTAAGGAAAATCAATAAGTTAGTTTTGCGTTTAGAGGCGCTTTGGCTACGGAAAAGGTGACCAAGTACGGGGATACTACCCAACACCGGTACACGCGAATCACCTTTATTAATCTCATCCTGAATTAAGCCACCCAACACCACTGTTTGACCATCGCCCGCTAGAATTTGAGTTTTAATTTCACGTTTACTGGTAGTTGGACCGTTAGGGGAACTCTGAGTACTACCGATTACAGAGGAAATTTCCTGCTCGATATCCAAGACCAAGCTGTCGCCTCCATTGACATGTGGCGTCACTTGCAGCTTGATACCCACATCTTCCCGGTTAACTGTATTGAATGGACTGGCAAACGAGGTAGCTCCACCGGTGGTACCTGTATTAGCACCGGAGTATGAGCCCGTCACAAACGGAACCTGCTCCCCCACTAAAATTGATGCTTCGCTATTGTCAGTCGTTAAGAGACTCGGAGTGGATAGTATGTTGGATGACTCTGTCGTTTGCAGCAGTTTCAATACCGCCAAAAAGTCAATACTTCTACCTAAGCGTCCAACTCCAAATACAGGCGACTTAACAGCACTAATACCCCCTGCCAAAGTACCCAACGCAGTCGTGTCGCCAGGGTTGTCTAAAACATTCAGCGCTGCGCCTCCAACATTCGAAAGCGTCCCTCCCGAAGTGAAGCCACCAAAGCCCTGATCACCACCTTGGTACATCCACTCAATACCAATCTCTTTAGCGTTATTACCTTTGATTTCTACAATAATTGCTTCAATCAATACCTGCGCCCGACGAATATCCAAACTATCAATAATCGACAACATAGTGTCCATTGTGTCTACGTCTGCGGTGATGAGCACTGAGTTTGTTGCTTCATCAGCTTGAACCGCAGGCGGTGTGGCATTGGCGGGCGCGCCCTCCGCAGTTTTACCTTGCCCCAAGCTCTGGAGCATGCCCGACAGGACTTTCGCAACGTCTTCTGCCTTGGCGTATTTGAGGTATTCAACTCGCACGTTATTGTTTTTCGATTGCGGGCGATCCAGATCATCAATCAATAACTTAAGGCGCTGGCGAGTCAAATCATCGCCACTGATCACCACCGCGTTCGTGCGCTTATCCGCCACAATGACCGGCGGTGATGTGGTCATGCCACGGTTAGGGTCGGGTTTTTCCAACTGCGACAGCATAGCGACTACGTCAGCAGAGTTGGCGTAGCGCAGTGGGATCACATCGGTATGAGTGATGCCTATTTTATCCAGTTGCACCACGAGTTCATTCATCCGCGCAACGTTGGCGCGGGTGTCGGTAATGATCAGGGCGTTGCTAGGTTCATAAGTGGTGAGATGGCCATATTGCGGCACCAGCGGGCGCAAGGCAGCGAGGATTTTGGCAGCGCTGGTATTTTTAAGCGGAATTACCTGGGTGATATAAAGGTCATCTTTGTTGGTGACATTATTTTCGGTCGGGATGGGCAGATTGCGCGCGTCGCGGTTCATCACGATCCGCACAATATTGCCGCTCTCCACGGCGGTAAAGCCATGCACATCAAGGGACGCGAGAAATAGCTCGTACAACTCTTTCGCATTGAGCGGCTTGGAGTTGATCACCTTAATCGGGCCGCGTACTTTGGGGTCGATAATGAACGTTTTACCCGTCAGCCCCGCGATGGACTTAATCACATCCTGAATATCGGTATCGTTGAAATTGACTGCCCAGCGAGTTTCGCCTGATGCATCAACCGGTTGCGCTTCGACTTGGCCAAGGGCTGCACCACTCATGCCCACAAGCACTGCTAGCAACAGGCCGCCGATGATGTTGTTATTGTTACGACCATGAAACAGGATCACAAAAACCTCACTTGAGCATTACGTCTAGGTTAACTGTACTGCCACCGCGTCTGATTTCCAGATTCGCCGATGTGGCACTACCCATACTTTTGTAAATTTCCATAATCTTTCCCGGGCTGCTCAATGGCACGCCGTTAACTGAGGTCACTATGTCATCAGTTTGCAGCCCCAGTGAATTAAACATCTCCGCATTGCGCCCAGGGCGAATTTTGTATCCCACCACTTTGCCGCCTTCGCGATAAATACTCATTGCCACTACATCGGCAAGGGTTTTACTGGCGGCAGCGGCAGAGGGATCAGCGCCGAAACGCGGCGAATCCACTGCGGGGCTTTTATCGACATAAAGCGGTGGCTGTTGTTGATAGGGCGGGTTGGCATAACCACTCGGCGAGACTTGTACATCACCTGCTTGAGGGAACGCGACAGAACTGGTGAGTTTGGGAGCGTTTGGATCTTCTTTAAACAACCAGAGCGATTCAAAGGAGCCATTGTTATTGATAATAACCCGCCCATCCAACACCTTGGCGAGAGTCACATTATTGCCTACGGGCAGGGTATCGCCCACTGCATACACATCGGCACGCTCGCCCGAGGCGATAATGGCGCGACCCGCTTTTTCTTCATTACTGCCAAGCACCCCACGCAACACCAAGTTGAGTTGGGTATCAGCCGCATCATTTTCGATGCCCTGAGCAATCGGCTGAACATCAACGGACGGCGCCGCTTCTTGAGCGACGTCACCGAAGGGAGCCAATGACGTAATCTGACTTATGTTCACGGACTCAGCAGCAGCCCCTGACGTTTGTACATCAGCAGCGACAAGCGACAAGGTTGCCGGAGGAATCACCGGATTGGGAATGATGAGCCAAAACAGGCGCGCCAGACTGTGACTAAGCCAAATCACCAGCAATAGCATGACCAGCCACTGCCAGCGCTGTAGCGACACACGATTCAAAAGCGCAAAGAAGCGCCTGAGCTGGATTTCCAACTGGGCAGTACGCTGCTCGAAGGCGGCTCGATGGTTAAGTGATCTATCTTGCATAGGTCTGATTGAATCCCCACCTGGGCTGTACGACAAGAATCAGTGTGATGGCAAATAGTAGTCGTATCAAAAGCTTAGTGCGTTATGTTTATCAAAGCGATGAGATTCTACTCCATCCATATTACAAAAGCGAAGTACTAACAATGTGGCGCCAAGTCGCTAGGAACGCGAGTTTCAGCGCATTTTGGACGGCAGAACAGCGGGGAAGTTGCACAATCAATGAAATATGCGACAGAGGCCGCAAAATAGGCAGGTAAAAAAACAAAAAACCCTGATTGCAGGAGGGGGCAATCAGGGTTTTTACAGGATGACAGGCCATACCTTGGCGATAGATGTGCTCGATTCCATTTTACTCCTTGCCAGAGTCGCTTCCTGCGACAATCTCCAATGACGCCATTATTGATGAATTAAGCGTCACACAATAGTGGCTAATCTCGGCAAGTTTTGTAAGAGATGTCTCACAAAGACACCAATCAAAACGACTGCAGTTTTGCGCGTGCAGGTTTATAATCCGCCGCCTTCACTCAAATTCAGCGAGAAAACACCATGCCGCCCAAGACCTCTCCCGCCAAAAAGAAAGGCGTCGATTTTGAGCAATCGCTCAGCACCCTCGAAAGTCTGGTGAACCGTATGGAGCAAGGCGATATGACGCTGGAAGAATCGCTGCAAGCATTTGAGGCGGGCATTGCGCTCACCCGCGAATGCCAAACACGCCTCGCCGCCGCCGAACAGCAAGTGAACAAATTAATCGAGCAACAGGGCAATATAAGCTTGGAACCATTTCACGCCGATGAAGGCGACGCCTAATGCTCAGCGACTTTAAGCAATTTACCCAGCTTTGCCGCACCCGCGTTGATAGCGCCCTCGATCTTTATTTCCCTCTCGGAGAAGATCCTACCCAATTGCGCGCCGCCATGCGCTACAGCTTGTTCAACGGCGGCAAGCGCGTGCGCCCGATTCTCACCTATGCCGCCGCACTGGCGATCAAACCGGAAGCCGATCTCAGCCTGATCGACCCCATCGCCGCTGCACTTGAGTGCCTGCACTCCTACAGCTTGGTGCACGACGACTTGCCCGCCATGGACGATGACAAGCTGCGCCGTGGCAAGCCTACCTGCCATATCGCCTTTAATGAAGCCACCGCCATACTCGCGGGCGATGGCTTGCAGACACTTGCGTTTGATTTATTGACCCAAACCAATTTGCCGAGCAGCACACAAATCCAACTGGTGCGCCAACTTGCACTGGGCTCAGGCCTAGAGGGTATGGTGCTGGGGCAAGCAATCGATTTAGCCGCAGTTGCTCATCAATTGGATTTGGCACAATTAGAGCAGATGCACCGCCACAAAACCGGTGCCCTGATTCGCGCCAGTGTTGCCATGGGCGCCATTTGTTCCGGTGCGACTAAAACCCAACTGGCGGCGCTGGATAACTACGCGGCCGCCATCGGCCTCGCCTTTCAGGTGCAGGATGATATTCTCGATGTCACCGGCGATACCGCGACCATCGGCAAACAACAGGGCGCCGATATCGCCCGCAATAAACCGACCTATGTATCGCTGCTGGGGCTGGATGCAGCCAAAGCCAAAGCAAGCGAACTACACCGTCAGGCACTTGACGCACTGAGTGGTTTTGGCGCGAGCGCAACACAGCTGCGCCAATTGGCCAGCTATATCGTCGAACGCTCGAACTAGCCAAGGCTTAGGCAAGCCGCCTACAATGACCGACCACAAGCGGCAAACCGTACAACTATAAATGATGACTTGCATGCATAACGAAATCCCCACCAGCCGCCCGCAGACACCACTGCTGGACAGCATCGACTCACCCGCCGATCTGCGTGCGCTGGATGAAAAGCAATTACCCCAACTCGCCGACGAGCTGCGTGCGTTTTTGCTCTATTCGGTCGGCCAGACTGGCGGGCATTTTGGCGCAGGTCTAGGCGTGGTCGAACTGACCATCGCGCTGCACTATGTTTATCAAACCCCCGATGACCGCTTGGTGTGGGATGTGGGTCATCAAACCTATCCCCATAAAATTCTCACCTCGCGCCGCGAGCGGATGCACAGTATTCGTCAGGGTGATGGTTTGTCCGGCTTTCCGAAACGCGAAGAGAGCGCTTACGACACCTTTGGCGTCGGCCACTCCAGCACTTCCATCAGCGCCGCACAAGGTATGGCGATTGGCGCCAAAATGGCAGGAATTGAGCGTAAAGTCGCGGCGATCATCGGCGATGGCGCCATGACTGCTGGCATGGCGTTTGAAGCCTTGAATCACGCCGCGCACACCGAAACCGACATGTTAGTAGTACTCAATGACAACAACATGTCCATCTCGCCCAATGTCGGCGGCTTTTCAACTTACTTATCCAAAATCTGGGCAAGCAAGTTCTACAACTCCTTACGCGCAGGCAGCAAACAGGTGCTGGGCAAAATTCCGCCTGTGTGGGACTTTGCGCGCCGCACCGAAGAGCACATTAAAGGATTTATGTCGCCCGGCACTTTATTTGAAGAGATGGGCTTCAACTACGTCGGCCCCATCAATGGCCATGATTTAGGCGATCTGGTGCTCTGTCTGCGCAATTTGCGCGACATCAAAGGCCCCAAGTTGCTGCACATCATCACCCAGAAAGGTAAAGGTTTTGAACCCGCCGAGCTGGATCCGGTGGGCTACCACGCGCTGAATAAAATCGAACCGAAAAAAGCGGCGATTGGTGCAGTTGATGCGCCGAAAAAACCAAAATATCAGGATGTTTTTGGCCAATGGCTGTGCGATATGGCCGCGCAGGATGACAAGTTGGTCGGCATTACCCCCGCTATGTGCGAAGGCTCGGGCATGGTCAACTTTGCGCAAACCTATCCCGAGCGGTTTTACGATGTCGCCATCGCTGAACAGCATGCAGTGACCCTTGCCGCCGGTATGGCTTGCGAAGGGCAAAAGCCCGTAGTGGCGATTTATTCGACCTTTCTCCAGCGCGGATACGATCAACTAGTACACGATGTTGCACTGCAAAACCTTGATGTCACCTTCGCCATCGATCGCGCTGGCCTTGTCGGCGAAGACGGCCCCACTCACGCAGGCAGTTTTGATATTAGCTACTTGCGCTGCATTCCCAATATGGTGATTGCCGCTCCGAGCGACGAAAACGAATGTCGCCAACTGCTCTACACCGCCTACCAGCACCAAGGCCCCGCGGCGGTACGCTATCCGCGCGGCACCGGCACGGGCGTAGCGATTGAACAAACCATGGCCCGCCTGCCGCTTGGCAAAGGCCTACTGAAACATGATGGCAAACAAGTCGCTCTGCTCTGCTTTGGCACCCTGCTGCCAGTGGCGCAGCAAGTGGCCGAGCAATTCGGCTACAGCCTGTGCGATATGCGCTTTGTAAAACCGCTGGATACCGAACTAGTTGAACAGATGGCCGCCAGCCACCAATTGCTGGTCACGCTGGAAGAAAATGCCATCGCCGGTGGCGCTGGCAGCGGCGTGTGCGAATACCTCAACAGCCGCGCCCTGACCGTACCGGTTTTGCAGCTGGGTTTTGGCGATGAATTCGTCGAACACGCCAGCCAAAAACAGCAACTGGCCAGTCAGGGGCTGGATGCAAAATCTATCGCCGAACGCATCAGCCAGCGCTTGAGTACCGCCGCCAACACCCGCTTAGCCGCACGCTAAGCTCGATCTTGGCGGTGCAAGCGCCAAGTGGTGCTAGTATTGATTAACACCACCACTTTCCATCGATCCAATCTGCGAGGAGCGTTTTACCTTGTCATCCTCTAAAGCCGATCACTCCCAAGGGCTACTGTTATTCAGGCTGCACAACCAACAGGTGTTCGGTTTGGGCACCCTCAAAATTCAAGAGTTAGTGCCTTATCAGCCCGTAACCGCCATGGTCAACCAGCACCGCAGCATTTTGGGCGCACTGAATATTCGCGGGCACACCATGCCTATAGTTGATCTGGCGGCAGCCGTTGGCAAAGGCGCCACCCCCAAAGACGTGTTGGCGAGCAGTTTTATTATCGTCACTGATGTGCAGCGCCTCAAAGTAGGCTTTCTCGTGCGCCAAATAGAACGCATCACCGACACTAATTGGCGCGATATCAGCGCGCCAGATAAGGTGTTAGGTAAAGATATCTACATCACCGGTGTCACCCGGGTGGACGATCAACTGGTACAACTGCTGGATGTAGAAGTGATCATGGCGCGCCTGTTCCCACTCGATCCGTCCAAGGCCACCGCGACCATTAACGATGTAGAACGCGAACAACTGCGCCCTATGCGCATTCTGTTGGTGGATGACTCGCGCACCGCACGCAAACAACTGAGCGACTCGCTCGACGCCATCAATGTGCACTACCAAGTGACCGATGACGGCCAAAAAGCCTTGGAAATCATGCGCAACGCAGCCAATCAGGGTCAGCCTATCGACCTACTGGTCAGCGATATCGAAATGCCCGGCCTCGACGGCTACGAACTCGCCTTTGCCGTGCGCGACGATAAAAAATTGGCTGGCGCCTACATTATTTTGCACACATCTCTATCCAGCAGCATCAGCGTAAGCCAGGCTCGCCAAGTCGGCGCCGACGAGGCGCTCACCAAGTTTGATGCACGCGAATTAATCGATGCGATGCTGCGGGGGGCGGGGAAGAAGGTGAGATAGGCACCTCCACCGCACCGAGAGGTAACTATTAATTATCGGTAGAGCGCGAGCGGCAAGTGTTTCGAATAATTGTCGAAGTCTTTATCTGTCGTAAATATCTTCAACTTGGCGCGTATCGCTACCGCGCAAATCAGATAATCGGTATGCGACCCCTGAACGCCTCTGGCGCGGCAGAAGTTTGAATACTCAGCTGCAGCTTCATAATCGACATCCAGCGTTGGCTCATTGGGAAAGTATTGAAGTTTGGCGCGTAGATTTTCGTAACTTTGTTTATCGCTGTAACCTGACAGCAACTCCTGCCGGATGGCACCAATAATTCTGACTTGATTGTCGTCTATTAATTGGGTCAGTTCGGTGACTAGACCAGCATCGGCAGCTACTGCGCCACGCAAGGCGATAGACCAAACGCAGGTATCAACTAACACACCACTCATTTACGCCCCTGTTTGTAGTTGTAATCTACATCCTGCGGTAACTGCCCAAATAAAGCCGTGATTTCACGCTGTTTACGCCTTTGCACAAATTCTGCAAGCGCTTGATTTACCGTATCTTTTTTACTTGGAAGACCACCAATCAACAGCGCCTCATTGAGCAATCCCATATCGATTGAAAGATTTGTTGCCATCTTGAGACCTCTCGCTTACACACAAAAAACCATCATTTCACACAGTAGTCTACACACCAAAGTACAAAAATCAAACAGATTGCAACACCCCACCCGCAAACCTTTCCGCTAGAAAATCAACAAACAACCTCACCTTGGGCGCCAGATGGCGCTGTTGTGGGTAAACCACCCAAACGCCTGCATCTTTGAAGCGATACTCATCCAGCACCGCGACCAAACGGCCATCGGCCAGAAACTCATTGACGTAATAATCTGGCAGTTGCGCTAAACCCAAGCCTTTGAGGGCGGCGTCGACCAGTGCGGGGCCGGAGTTGGCTTGCCAGTTGCCGTGCACGACTAAATCCTTGCGCTGCCCCTGATCTTGCAGCAGCCAGTAGCCGCGGGTGCCGACTAAGCAGTTGTGGCGCTCCAGCTCGGTGAGGGTTTGCGGGGCGGAGACGCGCGCGAAGTAATCAGGCGAGCCGACGATATATTCCTGCCGGTCGCACAGGCGCTTGGCGACCAGGGTGGATTCGCGCATCACCCCCATGCGGATCGCCAGATCAAATCCCTCATCAATCAGCTCCACTTGTCGGTTGCTGAAATACATATTCACCTTCAACTGCGGGTGGAGCAGTTGGAAATCGTTCACTAATGGGGCGATATAGCGGTCGCCAAAAGTGGTGGCGGCGGTGATTTTGAGCAGTCCGGTCGGCTGCCCCTGATGGTGCTGTAGTAGGGATTCGGCCTCACGCAGCCCATCAAACAGATGACGGCAGCTCTCGTAATATAGCTGACCGCCATCGGTAAGACTGATCTGGCGTGTAGTGCGGTAGAGTAATTGGGTGCCGAGCTGCAGCTCCAACTGGCTGACCAAGCGGCTAACGTGGGAGTTGGATACTTGTAGCTCCCGCGCCGCCGCAACAAAACTCCCAAACCGGACCACAGCGATAAACGCTTCTACCCGCTCCCAATGTTGCATTGTTGCTCCAGTGCAATAATTAAGTGATTGTTAGGTAGCTTATTGCCAATGAGTCACTAGTCTACACTTTGCCCCCAGAAAATCCTCTCAAACCGGAATCAGGAGTCATTATGAAATCACGCGCCGCCATTGCCCTTGCCGCTGGCAAACCCTTGGAACTTGTTGAGATTGATGTTGATGGCCCAAAGGCCGGTGAAGTGCTGGTGCGCATAGTGGCGACCAGCGTGTGCCATACCGATGCTTACACCCTCTCGGGCGCTGATCCTGAAGGCGTATTTCCGGCGGTACTTGGCCATGAGGGCGCAGGAATTGTAGAAGCTGTGGGCGAAGGAGTGACCAGCTTGAAAGTGGGCGACCATGTAATTCCGCTCTACACCGCCGAATGCGGCAAATGCAAATTCTGCCTGTCGGGCAAAACCAACCTGTGTGGCTCAGTGCGCGCAACCCAAGGCAAGGGCTTGATGCCCGATGGCACCACCCGCTTCTCATTTGAAGGCAAGCCGCTGTTCCACTATATGGGCACCTCGACTTTCTCGGAGTACACGGTACTGCCGGAAGTCTCGCTCGCGAAAGTATCCAAAGAAGCGCCGCTGGATAAAATCTGCCTGCTCGGCTGCGGCGTTACTACCGGTATCGGCGCAGTAATCAACACCGCTAAAGTCACCCCCGGCTCGACCATTGCCGTATTCGGCTTGGGCGCTATCGGCCTAGCGGTGATCCAAGGTGCGCAGATGATGAACGCCAGCCGCATCATCGCTATCGATGTAAATCCCGACAAGTTTGAACTCGCCCGCCAGTTCGGTGCGACCGATTTTGTGAACCCCAAAGACCATAGCGCGCCCATCCAGCAGGTGATTGTGGATATGACCGACGGCGGCGTGGACTACTCGTTTGAATGTATCGGCAATGTGAACGTGATGCGCTCGGCGCTGGAGTGCTGCCACAAGGGCTGGGGTGAATCGATCATTATCGGCGTGGCGGGTGCAGGCCAAGAGATTTCTACTCGCCCATTCCAGCTGGTGACTGGCCGCGTATGGAAAGGCTCGGCGTTTGGCGGTGTTAAAGGCCGCAGCCAATTGCCCGGTTATGTGGATCGTTACATGAAAGGCGAGATCAAGATCGATGAATTTATCACCCACGATATGCCGTTCGACAAGATCAACAAAGCCTTTGAGTTGCTGCACCAAGGCAAAAGCATCCGCACCGTATTGCATTACTGATCGAGGGAGCGACCATGAGCCAAATAACCGAGATCGCCGCTAACAAAAGCTTTGGCGGCTGGCACAAACGCTTCAAGCATTACTCCAAGACACTCAGCTGCGAGATGATTTTTGCGGTCTATCTACCACCACAAGCAGAGACACAAAAAGTGCCGGTGCTTTGGTGGTTGTCCGGCCTGACCTGCACCGACGAAAACTTTATGCAGAAGGCGGGCGCCCAGCGCATCGCGGCGGAACTGGGTATCGCCATTATCTGCCCGGATACCAGCCCACGCGGACTCGATTTGCCCGGTGAACACGACAGCTACGATTTCGGTTCCGGCGCCGGTTTTTATCTGAATGCAACCCAGGCGCCCTGGAAAACCAACTATCAAATGTACGATTACGTGACGCAGGAATTGCCCGCATTAGTGATGACTAACTTACCGCTCAATGGGTGCGAATCCATTAGCGGCCATTCCATGGGTGGCCATGGCGCACTGGTATTAGCACTGCGCCAACCGGATCGCTATGCCTCAGTATCGGCATTTGCCCCCATTACCAACCCAAGCAATTGCCCTTGGGGCGAAAAAGCTTTTAGCGGCTATTTGGGCACTCAGCGCGGCACCTGGGCGCAATACGATGCCTGTAAGCTGATTTCCACTCGCCAATCGCGGCAGGAATTATTTGTCGATCAGGGCGAGGCTGATAGCTTTATCGCGGAGCAACTCAAGCCCGAACAGCTGCTGGCAGTTTGTAAAGAAGTAGAGCATCCGCTGATTTATCGCAGCCACGCCGGTTACGACCACAGCTACTTTTTTATCGCGAGTTTTATTGAGGAGCATTTGCGCTATCACGCAACGCATTTGTTCCGCAGTTAAGACAACCAGTGGGAGTATCAGAGAAACACAAAAGAGGGATATTCAAGGAAGGTGCTACTGGCTACTGGGGGAAGGGTGGAAACTCAAATCCTTTTGAGCTCACTAAACCACTCACTCATATCATGGTCATGCCAGTTATTTATACATTGGGTTTTTAAAAAAACCCAATGTACCGCAACACAAATGTGACGTACGTCCTGTATTTGTCGCCAAATACATCTAGATATTACAAAGCATTACAGTGTTTTTGTGATTGGCGTCAAATAACACCTACAAAAAAAGCGCCAATGGGCGCTTTTTTTGTAATAAGTGGAATCAGTTAATTGCTGTGCGCAAAACGTTTACGCAAGACAAACAACACACCAAAGGCAACGATCAATACACCAGGAATCATAGCAAGACTCTGCAGTGTCGCTTGCCCCGCAACCAGCTCGACTGCATCGCCGGTAACGCCACTTTCAATTGCCTCCTTCTTAGCAGCATCCAACCAACTGCCAATTACCGGATTCCATAAAAACACAGAGAACATACCCGCACCGCCCATCAGCGACATTCCCAAAGCGCCGGTTTTTGCCGTGTATTCACTAGTAAAACCGATCATAGTTGGCCAGAAATAGGTGACGCCCAACGCAAATACCGCCGCTGAGACATAAATCATGTAGCCCGATGCCTGACTCAATAACACCAAGCCGATGGTAGTCACAATCGCAGAAATCACCAATACACCAGCAGGATTAAACGCATGCACGAGTGGACCTGCAAAAAAACGCCCAAGTGCCATCAAACCTGCAGTGAGCGCTAACACCATCATAGGATGGACATCAGACGACTCAAAAATGCGCCCCACCCACTGCTGTGCTCCAAATTCCGAAATGGCGGTCATGGTCATACACAACATCATAAACAGGAACAAAGGCGAGATAAGCGCTTTGACATTGGCCGCAGTTGAAGTCTCAGAGTTCTCCATTTTCGGGAAAGTCTGACCAAAAATCATCGCCCCATAAATAAAGGTTGGGATAATCATAATGGCAATTTGCATCTGCCAGCCCAAGCCAAGCTTGGTCATGAGCGCTGACACCAAAGAGCCAATCACAATACCGCCGGGAAACCAGACATGGAATTTATTGAGCATGGCGGTTTTGCGCGTGTGATAAATATCGGCAATCAATGGATTACAAGCAGCCTCAACGGAGCCGTTAGCAAAGCCGATAAAAAAACTCGACAGCAACAGTGTCCAGAAACCGCCAGCAGTAATGGTCAAAACCAGCCCCAGCAGATGGCAGAAAAATGCCAGATACATCAGGGTGCGAGCGCCCACATAGTTATAAATAAATCCACCAAACAACATCGCAATGGGAAAACCAAAAAACGCCATGCCGTTGATCCAGCCCAACTCAGTATTGTTAAAGTTAAATTTAACGCTGAGCTCACTCAAAATACCGGCGCGAATCGCGAAGGTCATCGCCGTCACAATCAGCGCAACACAACAGGCGGTAAATAGCCGCTGTGGATTAATGGTTACAGTGGAAGTGGTCATCATTGTTATACCTTTTGTTATTGTTAATCACACAGAAAAAAATATTACGCCAGCGGCGTCCAAACACCATCGCGCTGGGATGAGGTTAGCACGGCTTGGATAAAGCGCATACCTTCCACACCTGTGTCTATATCCGGCACCCAGTGTTGTAGAAAATGGGTTTCACCTTGCTGACGCGCGACCAAAATATCGGCGATGTCTTTATACAAATTCGCAAAGCCTTCGAGATAACCTTCTGGATGACCGCCCGGTGTACGCATCCCGCGCGCGGCAATATCGCTACCTATATCACCACGACGGGTGAAGCGCTGACGCGGTTTATTTAATTCGCCAAACCACAATTCATTAGGATTTTCCTGCGCCCATTCGATCCCGGCTTTTTCACCGTAAACGCGAATGCGCAAACCATTTTCACAACCCGGCGCAACCTGACTTGTCCACAACATACCTTTGGCGCCACCATCAAAACGCAGCAGCGCATGCACGTTGTCATCCACCGGGCGGCCTTCAACAAAACTGGTCAGGTCCGCGCTCACTGCACTGAGTTTTTGTTGCGTAATAAAACGCGCAAGTTGAAATGCGTGCGTGCCTATATCACCCAAACAACCTGCAGCACCGGAACGTGCGGGATCAGTGCGCCATGAGGCTTGTTTGTTATCGTCCGCCGCCGCTTCCGTTAACCACTCTTGCGGATATTCCACTTGCACTACGCGGATTTTGCCGAGTTTGCCCTGCTCCACTAATTCACGAGCGTATCGCACTAATGGATAAGCGCTGTAGTTATGCGTGAGCGCAAAAAAGCAGCCGCTCTTTTTTACTATCTGCTCCAACTCCAACGCTTCTTCCAAAGTGCGTGTCACTGGCTTATCGCAAATCACATCCACGCCCGCTTCCAAACAAGCTTTAGCAACGGGAAAGTGCATGTGATTAGGTGTAACGATTACAACAGCTTGAATGCCATCGGCACGTGTTTTTTCTACGCGCAGCATTTCTTCATAAGAGGTGTAAGCGCGATCCGCAGCGATATGTAAATCGGCCGCTGAAGCTTTGGCATTTTCCGGATTAGCTGAAAGCGCACCGGCAACCAATTCAAAACGATCATCCATACGCGCGGCGATACGATGCACTGCACCAATAAATGCACCGCGACCACCACCAACCATGGCATAACGAATTCGTGGAGTTGTCATAGAGTTGCTCCTTATTTTTATAAACCGAGGATTCGGCGATTCTTGACTTCATCAACACCGCTTTTAGCAAAATCATCAAATGCGCGCTCAGTCACTTTAATAATATGTTGCTGAATAAACGGCGCACCTTCTGCTGCACCTACCTCTGGGTGTTTCAAACAACATTCCCATTCCAACACCGCCCAACCGTCGTAATCGTAAGCGGCGAACTTGGAGAAAATTTGTTTGAAATCCACTTGGCCATCGCCGAGTGAACGGAAGCGGCCAGCGCGATCTACCCAGCTTTCATAACCGCCGTACACGCCCTGCTGTGCAGTGGGATTAAATTCCGCATCTTTTACATGGAACATTTTAATGCGCGCGTGATAGCGGTCGATAAACGCCAAGTAATCGAGCTGCTGCAACACAAAATGGGATGGATCAAACAAAATATTCGCGCGTGGATGATTATCTACCGCCGCGAGGAAGCGCTCGAACGTTGCGCCGTCATGCAGGTCTTCACCCGGGTGAATTTCGTAGCAGACATCCACACCGGCTTTATCAAACGCATCCAAAATCGGCAGCCAGCGATTCGCCAACTCTTCAAAACCTTTCTCTACCAAACCAGCAGGGCGCTGTGGCCAGGGGTACAAATAGGGCCAGAGCAACGCGCCAGAAAAAGTGGCGTGCGCAGTGAGGCCAAGATTTTTACTCGCCTGAGCTGCAAACATTAATTGCTCCACCGCCCAAGCTTGACGCGCTTTGGGATTACCACGAACCGATTCGGGCGCAAAGCCATCAAACATATCGTCATAGGCAGGGTGAACCGCCACCAATTGGCCTTGCAGGTGCGTTGATAACTCCGTCGCTACCAAGCCGTGTTTCGCTAGCGTCGCCTGAAACTGAGCACAGTATTCAGGGCTTTTCGCCGCCTGCTCCAAGTCAAATACGCGCGCGTCCCAAGTGGGAATCTGCACGCCTTTAAAGCCCAAACTCGCCACCCATCCGGCAATGGCGTCAAGGCTGTTAAAGGGTGCTTCATCACCTAAAAATTGGGCGAGAAAGATGGCGGGACCTTTGAGGGTTTTCATAGCGTTTCTCCGAGCAGTGGCAGAACTTGGGATTTTTAATTATTGGCTTTGCAACCTACATGCAGGGCGCAAGGCGACAATTATCAGATTTATTATTTCAGGCGCAAGACTTTATGCCATGTCGCCCTAGGGCGCGATACTAGAAACAGTTATTTACACTTCTTATAACCATTGGCTGCGCAGGCCGCCGCCAATGGCTTGAGAATAGAACAATTTATTGCAAGGCAGCCAGTATCACTGGAAATGACACCTCCGCCAGCGCACCAAACGCGTGATGTGATTTCAGCGTGGAGCGGCTAGTCGCTGGGCTGGGTAAACCGCACAGGAACCGCGCCAATTGGCGCGGTTGGCGCAATACCGCGAGACCTTCGCTGTTAAGATTAGCGATCAAGCTTTGCTGTACCGTGGTAAGCGGTGCTGCAGCAGATAAATTAACCGGTGCCGGTGCAGTGCTGCGGCAGTGATTACAAATGCCGCAGGGCTGCGCGCTGGCCTCGCCAAAATATTGCATCAACTGCTGGCTTAAACAGGCGGGATTATTGGCAAACGCAAGCACGCTGTGAATGCGTTTGATATCGCGCGCTTCGCGTTCAGCAAATAAGGTATTTAAATGTTCGCACAGCGCAGCAATTTGTTCGGGCGATTTGACCGTCTGATTATTCTTGTAGCCCTGGCGCAAATTGGCGACAGTTAATTCGATCCAACCTTTCTCGGCAATGTAATCCAGTGCTCTGGTGATACGTTCTTTGGATTCATTTAATTGCAGTGGGATGGTGAGCATATCTAGCGATAGCCATTTTCTGCCCATGCGTCCAGCGGCAAACAACTGCTGTAAAAACGCGGCGCGATCTGCATCAAATTGGGAGAGGATAAATTGTTTATCCTGAATGAAATTGACTTTGTATTCAGTGTAAAACGGACTCTGCGCGCTAATCACATGTTGCAGCTCAAGATAGGTGAGCGCGGTATTTAATACCAGCGGACGCAAATCAAATTGGTTGGATAATTCGTAAGTGGAAATATCAAACACATCATCAAACGCGAGCAAGTGCTGAACCAGCGCGCGCAAACCCTCCGCCGTAGGTGTATCGCCGTAGGTGAAGTTTTCCAATACACGAATATCATCACCCACTGCCAACATTTCACACAGCGACGGATTGCCATCGCGGCCGGCGCGGCCAATTTCTTGCACATAGTTTTCAATCGATTTAGGCAAATTGAAATGGTACACCGCGCGGATATTGCTTTTATCTATCCCCATACCAAAGGCGATGGTCGCCACCACAATCGGTACTTCACCGCTCATAAATTGGCTTTGCACTTGCTCGCGCTCATCGTCTTTTAAACCAGCGTGGTAATGCGCAGCATTCAAGCCCGCTACGTTAATTGCTGCAGCAACTTCTTCTGCAGTTTTTTGCAGGGTGACGTAAATAATGGTGGCGGCATCACGCGGGTGTTTATGCAAACGGGCGAGCAATAAATCCATGCGCGATTCGGCCGTGCAAGGCGTAACGCGCAATTGCAGATTCGGGCGCGCGAAGCTGGTTTGAATATGGTGCTCAGGTTGTATCGCAAACTGTTTGCAAATATCAGCCGCGACACTCGGGGTTGCAGTAGCGGTTAAGGCAAGCACGCGACCGACGCGCAATTTTTTGGCGAGATCGGCGAGCAGCAAATAATCCGGGCGAAAATTGTGGCCCCACTCGGAAATACAGTGGGCCTCATCAATCGCTAATAAACTAATATTTAAATGGCTGAGCCGCTGCACAAAACGCTCGTTCTTTAAACGCTCGGGCGACACGTATAACAACTTCAAACTGCCATCTTGCAGCGCTGCATAAATCGCTTGGGTTTCATCTTTACCGAGCGATGAATCCAACCGCGCGGCGTTAATACCCAACGCCTGTAATGCATCGACTTGATCCTTCATCAACGCAATCAGCGGCGATACCACCAGCGTTAAACCTTCAAGCAGTAATGCGGGCAATTGATAACAGAGACTTTTGCCGCCGCCCGTGGGGAATACGGCAAGCGCCGACTGCCCATGCAAAAGCGCGGTGATTACCGCCTCCTGGCCCGCGCGAAATGCGGGTAATTTAAACGTATTATTTAACAGTGTTACAGGTGTAGTCATAATGGTTTCCGTTGTCTTTAATTTATCTTCCATGATGATTTGAGGGCTATACAATCCCTCTGGCTTTATTTAGAGGGATTGCAAGATCAAGCTTAGATGAAATTTAATAACTAACGCAAACGCTTCACCAATTCCACGCGGCGATTTTTTTGTTTGCCTGCATCGCTGGTGTTATTGGATGCTGGCGCGTAAGGGCCAACACCCTGTGCTTGCAAACGGCTGCTTGCAACTTGGTAATCTTTTACCAATGCCGCAACGACTGAATCGGCGCGCTGTTTGGATAAAGTTACGTTAGCTGCGCCGTCGCCCGTGTCATCGGTATGACCAACCACATAGAGCAACAAATCCGGATTGCGTTTTAATAATTCGGCGATGGCATCCAGCGTAGGTTTTGACTCGGTTTTTATCTCTGCCTTGCCGGTATCAAAATAGATACCGTAAATCAGCGCTTTGCCTTCCGCATCGATTTGCTGTTTTAAACCATCAGCATTTACATTTACCAAACCGGTTTGCACCGCTTTCTCTTGCACTACAACCTGCTGTACAGCGACCTGTGATTCATACGCACCAATGAATAGGGCGATATAAACATTACCAGTGGGTAGAGTTTTTTTAGCTAACAGATAATAGGGTTTTCGATACCAATTATACACATCGCCGGATAAGGCCACTTGATCACCCAGGTCATTCACTTGCTTTTCAGTCCCACAAGCCTCCAGCTCACACTGGGAAATAAAATTAAAGCCAGCATTGGTTAATGCGGTTTTGTAGTTTTCATATACTTTTAAAGTTGAAACATTTTCAACTGTATAGGTGTGCCTGGTTAAATCGCCGGTTAGCTGCAGTGGTGCTTTTTCCGTTGCATTAGCTGCAAACGGAATTTTTACCGTCTCAGTATCTACTTTTTTATGACCGTAAATTTTTGCCCCAGGGTAGCGCGGTAGCATAGAGTTATCTTCTGCTTTCTCTTTTTCTGACAGCGGCTCAACATGCGCTACTGCTTGCCCCGCGTAAGCAGCATCCACTTTAATCAAACCCGTTTCAAGCGATTCAGTTTCGACAATCACCTGCTGCACATTGACTGTATCTTCATAGGCGCCCACAAACCAAGCCGCCACCACCTTCCCTTTAGGCGAGTCTTTTTCACCGACCCAATAATAAGGATTGCGGTAGTTGTTATACACACTTCCACTGATTGCCAGCTTTCCACCAAGAGCTTTGGCATCCCGCTCTGCCCCGCAGGCATCTAACGCACAAACAAAAATTTCCTTGAAGCCTAATTGCTTAGCTGCGGCCAAATAATTCTCATATACCTTCAATGATGAAACATTTCTTATCTCATAAGTGTGGCGATAGAGATCCCCTATCAGCGCCAGTGGTGTGAATGTTTCGGGGTCAGACTCACCATTTACTGCAGACACCGGCAAAGTGAATTTTTCATAATCGATCATTTGCCCATAATTAATACTGGCTTGAGGATACGCGGAAAATAGCGGGTGATCCTTGTCATAACCCGCATATAACGGCTGACTGAATAAGGCCAAAGAAAACGACAAAAACGATAAGGTGCGAAGCAGCATAACAACTCCTTGATTCATTTGCAGTGAGGGACAAACGCGAGAACGGCAACAGAAAGATTGCAAGACTAACCACTAAAGCTGAACAAACGATGAACTGGAATCACAAAAGCCGTTTTTTAAAGTGAACAAACGCCACCGAGTGATAAGTGGCGTTATTTAACAGCGCATATGACTTAGCACTGAACCACTTTGGTTTTAGCAACCAAGTCATGAATGCAGCGTTTTTCTTTAGTAAAGATAAAGAGAATGTTAATTAGATTAAAAAGCTGGCCAACAAAGGGAACTTGCCCAGGTAAAAAATAGACTGCGTAGCGAACGAGTAAGTGCGACTGAAAAGCAGGAACGTTGCCGTTTAGATCAACAATTTTTATTTCCAGAACCTTTTTGCCCACAGTCTGACCATTAGTAACTAAAGAGCGATAGTTAATAATGAAGAATATAACAACGCCCAACACACCCATAGCCAAGGAATAAACAAATCCAGGCTGACGCCCATCCATTACACCATCAAAACCACCAGTCAAATACATCACAGGAAGCACAATAATCATCATGATTATCGAGTCAATCAACGATGCCCCCAAGCGCGCCCAGCGCGACGCCAACGGCTTTTCACTGTCATCTACTTGATCGACTAATTGTGATTGCGGGGTGCTGTAAACATTATTGTCAGTCATAAAAGCTCCTGTTTCTATTTTATTAATGCAATATGTGCTTTTAGTTAGCACTCAGAACTATAGCGAGAATCAGCAAGGTTGAGAAGGCACAGGAAATTTCAAACTGAATGGGTATTGCGATGGGCTTAGCAAACTCGCCATTTTGGCCCCAATACCGCCACCACTTTGCCACCACGCGGCAATTCGCCTGCAAAAATCACCACACCATAGGTAGTCGATAAAACGGGCGTATTCATCTTGCCAAAAATATCAATTCCCTTGTGCACCCCGGATTTTCCCCAAGGCTCAAACCAAAATGATTTTGCATTCCAATCTTTTGCAGTTGCGTCTTGTACAGGGATTTTGGGTAATTCAGGCAGGAATAAAATGATTACGAAAATTGCGAGAAAGATTTTTAACGCTTTGCGTTTTTTGGTCATGGCAGTTTGCCTGTTATTTTTGTAGGTTGGCGCTGAGCGCAGCGATGCCCAACATGAATATCAATAAAAAAGCCGATTCTCTCGAATCGGCTTTTTAGATTTAAATATTACTTACTCATTAAAAAATTTCTTAACCCCATCAAACCAACTTGACTGCTTTGGTGAATACTTTCCACCTTTCATCGTGGACTGGAATTCTTTAAGCAATTCTTTTTGCTTGTTGGTGAGACCAACCGGGGTTTCAACTACTACACGGCAGAGCAAATCACCTACACCGCCACCGCGCACTGGCGTTACACCTTTGCCGCGCAGTTTAAACAGTTTGCCGGTTTGGGTTTCTGCCGGAACTTTTAATTTTACGCGGCCATCGAGCGTGGGAACTTCCAATTCACCGCCGAGTGCTGCATCGACAAAATCAATCGGGACTTCGCAATATAAATCGGCGCCGTCGCGTTTAAAAATATTGTGCTCACGCACATGCACTTGTACATACAAGTCGCCACTTGGGCCGCCGTCTGCACCCGCTTCACCTTCGCCGGATAAACGAATACGGTCGCCAGTATCCACACCTGCTGGCACTTTAACGGAAAGCGTTTTGGTTTCTTCTACGCGACCTTGGCCGTGACACGATTTACACGGATCAGAAATAATAGTGCCGCGCCCGCGACAGGTTGGGCAGGTTTGTTGTACCGAGAAAAAGCCCTGCTGCATACGCACTTGGCCGTGACCGCCGCAAGTGGTACAGGTTACGGGTTTACTGCCCGGTTTTGCACCGGAACCATCACAAGGTTTACAGCTTACCAGGGTGGGAATTTTAATTTGTACGCTGGTGCCTTTAACGGCTTCTTCCAAACTCAGCTCAAGGTTGTAGCGCAGATCGGAACCGCGCGCTGGGCCTCCGCGACCACCACGTCCGCCGCCGCCAAAAATATCGCCGAACACATCGCCAAAAATATCGCTGAAATTATTAAAGCCAGCGCCGCCGCCCATGCCCGCTTGACCATCTACACCCGCGTGACCGTGACGATCATAAGCAGCGCGTTTATTGTCGTCGGACAATACTTCGTAGGCTTCGTTAGCTTCTTTGAATTTTTCTTCCGCAGAAGGATCATCCGGATTTCTGTCCGGATGGAATTTCATCGCCACACGGCGGTAAGCTTTTTTCAATTCTGCTGCGTCTACATTTTTTTTGACGCCGAGGACTTCGTAGTAATCGCGTTTAGCCATGGTTACACCGATAGTAGAAATGTGTTTTACATTTCAAATAAAATTTCATCGTAGCCCGTATGGAACCTAGCGGAATACGGGGTTGATCATTTAAAACATGCCCCGCATTTCGTTAAATTCCATACGGGCTACATTTGCCAGATTCTTACAAGACAAATGCGGGCAAGCCCGCATTTGTTTTTCGCTTTTCGTTTTTGTTCCTCCCCTTTAACAAGGGGGAGGCCAGGAGGGGGTTAGCTCAAAAAAAAACCCACCCCGACCCTCCCCTTGTTAAGGGGAGGGAGAGTAGGACTTACTTGTCTTCTTTCACTTCTTCAAATTCAGCATCGACTACGCCGTCATCTGCTGCTTTGCTGTTGCCACCCGCTTGTTGTGCGCCAGCACCAGCACCGGCTGCTTGTTGTTCGGCATAGAGTTTTTGCGCGAGTGAACCAGACGCTTCAGTTAACTTGGTGGTCGCCGCTTCGATTTTTGCCAAGTCTTCTGATTTAGCCGCTTCGCGACCTTCAGTCAGCGCTGCTTCGATGGCTGATTTCTCATCGGCAGTGGCTTTATCGCCCGCATCTTTCAAGGTTTTTTCAGTTGCGTGAATCAAACCTTCCAAGGTGTTGCGCGCGGTGACAACCTCAGCAAACTTGCGGTCAGCATCGGCGTTAGCTTCTGCATCTTTAATCATTTGCTGAATTTCGTCGTCGCTCAAACCAGAAGACGCTTTAATTACGATGGACTGCTCTTTGCCAGTTGCTTTGTCTTTTGCACTTACGTTCAAAATACCGTTGGCGTCGATGTCAAAGGTCACTTCGATTTGTGGCATACCGCGTTGCGCCGGTGGAATATCGCTCAGGTCAAAACGGCCGAGTGATTTGTTTTGCGACGCCTGTTTACGCTCACCTTGCACTACGTGAATGGTTACTGCAGTTTGGTTGTCATCCGCAGTCGAGAAAATTTGCGATTTCTTGGTAGGAATCGTGGTGTTTTTATCGATCAACGGAGTTGCAACGCCACCCATGGTTTCAATACCAAGCGTCAATGGAGTTACATCCAACAACAATACGTTGGTGGTATCACCCGACAATACTGAACCTTGAATTGCCGCACCGATTGCCACAGCTTCATCAGGGTTTACATCTTTACGCGCTTCTTTACCGAAGAAATCAGCAACGGCTTTTTGCACCATTGGCATACGGGTTTGACCGCCGACCAAAATAACGTCGTCGATTTCACTCAGGGATTTACCTGAATCTTTAATCGCTTGTTTTACTGGCTCCATTGAGCGAGTTACCAAATCTTCAACCAGCGATTCGAGTTTCGCGCGAGTCAATTTAACAACCAAGTGCTTTGGACCCGTTGCATCAGCAGTGATGTACGGCAGGTTCACTTCGGTTTGCTGGCTGGATGACAATTCGATCTTGGCTTTTTCTGCCGCTTCTTTCAAACGTTGCAGCGCCAAAGGATCGTTGTGCAGATCGATACCGGTATCTTTCTTGAAGGTATCAGCCAGGAATTCGATCAAGCGCATATCAAAGTCTTCACCACCGAGGAAAGTATCGCCGTTGGTTGAAAGCACTTCGAATTGATGTTCGCCATCAACGTCAGCAATTTCGATAATTGAAATATCGAAAGTACCACCACCCAAGTCGTAAACCGCGATAGTGCGATCGCCTACACCTTTATCCAAACCGTACGCGAGTGCTGCAGCGGTTGGTTCGTTGATGATGCGTTTTACATCCAAGCCCGCGATACGGCCAGCATCTTTAGTTGCTTGACGCTGTGAATCGTTGAAGTAGGCCGGCACAGTAATTACCGCTTCGGTAACTGTCTCACCGAGATAATCTTCAGCGGTTTTTTTCATTTTCTTGAGCACTTCAGCAGAAATCTGTGGCGGTGCTTTTTTATCGCCTTTCACTTCTACCCATGCATCGCCGTTATCGGCCGCAACGATTTTATAGGGCACCATTTTGATGTCTTTTTGCACTACATCGTCTTTGAATTTACGGCCGATCAAACGCTTTACCGCAAACAATGTATTGTGCGGATTAGTCACTGCCTGACGCTTGGCGGATTGTCCAACCAGAATCTCATCGTCGTTGGTGAATGCAATAATGGACGGCGTAGTGCGATCGCCTTCGGCGTTTTCGATCACTTTTGGCTTGCCGCCTTCCAATACAGATACGCAAGAGTTGGTGGTACCCAAGTCAATGCCGATAATTTTGCCCATGGTGCTGCTCCTAAAAATGCTATGTGTTGCTGAGTACAATTACGCGAGAACTTGTACTGAATTGTTAGTTTCTTGCCCTAGTTAGCGCAGATCTGTGACGATTTGCGCTTAGTTGGCAGTTGTTTTCTATATTGGCGCGCAGGAAATTAATTCAAGCCCTGCGCACAAAAAATCCTTACTTTCTTTGTGGTTTCCAGCACGCCCTTTTGTTGCCCCGCGCGCGAAGACTTAGGGCGCTTTGGAAACAACCACCATCGCCGGGCGAACCAGACGACCGTGCAGGGTGTAACCTTTTTGGAAACAATTGAGCACGGTATTGGGCTCAACATCTGGGTTGGGCACGGCAGAAACCGCTTGATGTAAGTTGGGGTCAAACGGCTCACCTTCCGGGCTAACAGCAAGCACTTGATGACGCGCCAACGCATCAACAAAGGATTTGTGAGTTAACTGGATACCTTCAACCACAGCAGCAAACGCCTCATTGCTGGTATCTATAGCCGCTAGTGCGCGCTCCAAATTATCCACCACAGGAAGCAGGTCATTGACCATCTTCTCCAAGCCGAATTTATGAGCTTTTTCTACATCTTGCTCTGCGCGACGGCGGGCATTTTGCGCATCCGCTTGCGCGCGCAGGGTTTGCTCTTTGGCAGACTCGTAAGCTGCCGCCAAGCTCGCCAGCTGCGCCTGCAAAGCCTCCATGCTCGGCTCATTGGATGATGGTGCCTGCTCCGCTTCGCCTTCGGCGGCATTGTGCGGCTCGGCCGTATTTTGAATATCGTTGTAGTCTTGGGTTGACACTCTTTTCTCCACTCGCAGGTTGGGCAGATAACAGGAAAAACACTGCTCCGCTTGAATTACTGTGTGGGCTATATGGGGTTGGCACGAGGGGATTCAAGTTTTAATGTCAAAGTTTTTCTCAATGCTGCCGCAATAGTAAATATGTAAGTTTAATCAGTAGCAGCAGCGAATTAATGCCTATACTCAAATCTGGGATTCAGCGGGGCACCCCACCCGGTTGAGACCAGAATAAAATAGGCAAAACGCACAAAGCAGAAGCAAAAACAAAGGGTTATGCACCAAAAAAGACGAGCCCGTAGCGCTTCAATTACTGAAAACCGAAAACCGCACTTATGCCGCCAAAAACCAGTTGACAACGTTGTCTTGTGCGCATAATGTCGATTGTTACTTGTTTATTACTTAGCCACTCCCAGGGGGCACAATGTCACTTCGCATCAAAATTTGGATCGTCTCTGCTCAAATTCTAATTGGCCTACTGGGAATTATGCTGATTGGCCTGTATACCGTGCGCTATTCCAGTGGTCAGGACAATGAGGCGCGCGTAGAACAACTGCTGAATAGCACCTATTCCACCGTGATTCAGATGGAACAGATGGCGGCACGCGGTGAAATGGATGATGAAACCGCTAAAAAAATCGCCACCACGCTGCTGCGCAACAATATTTATCACAAATCGGAATACGTATACGTCGCCGATGAGAAGCTTAATTTTGTCGCCGCGCCACTCGACCCGCAAATCCACGGCACCAGCTTTCATGAATTCAAAGATGGCAATGGCCGCAGCGTGGGCGAAATTCTGCTGAAAGCAGTCGGAAAAGCCAATGGCCAGCTCGCACGTTACAACTGGACCCAAAAACAAGCCGATGGGACGATTGAAGACAAACTTTCCATCGCCAAGCTCTCACCACGCTGGAGATGGGTGGTAGGCACCGGGATTGGTTTTAATGAAGT
Source organism: Cellvibrio sp. ATLC23 (assembly GCF_057196725.1). Classification (NCBI taxonomy): domain Bacteria; kingdom Pseudomonadati; phylum Pseudomonadota; class Gammaproteobacteria; order Cellvibrionales; family Cellvibrionaceae; genus Cellvibrio; species Cellvibrio sp. ATLC23. The sequence continues at coordinate 374,464 of NZ_JBXUOS010000003.1, forward strand.
GAACGCTCGCTTTTGGGAGACCGCCAAGTGGCAACTCACTGTGTGCTTGCTGGTGATGCTGGCAATTGTAATACCAGTGGTGCTGTTCGCACGCAAGCTAGATCGCGGTTTGGGCGCCGAGCTGAAAGAGGTGTTAATTCTGGTACGCGCCGTGGCGAGTGGTGACCTGACCGAACGCAATGCCCATCAAGCACCGGAAGATAGTATTTACGGCTCCGTGGTCCGGATGCGCCACGCCTTGCGCGAAGTGATTGGCGGCATATCGCAAATGGTAGCGCGCCTGCATTCCATTAGTGACGATATAGTCCATAAAGCCGAAACCAGCACCGCAATGGCAGAAGATCAAAGCATCAATACCATTAAGATTGCCTCCTCTGCTGAAGAATTTAATATGCAGACTAAGGATGCAATGCAACAGGCCAAAGTCGCCACCAACCAGACCGATCATGCATCCAAAACGGCAACTCAAGGCCAGCAACTCATCTCCAATGCGGTAAATAGTTTTGTTGAAATCGACAACAGTGTGATTCAAACCCAAGGCAGCATTGATGACTTGGCCAACCGGATCAATAGTATTTCAGCCGTTATTTCGGTCATCAGCGAAGTCGCTAACCAAACCAACCTGTTGGCACTCAACGCCGCAATTGAAGCTGCTCGCGCTGGGGAACAAGGGCGCGGTTTTGCAGTGGTAGCCGATGAAGTTCGCCAACTGGCTCAACGCACTACCCAAGCAACCAGCGAGATAAGTGAGACTATTACCTCAGTACAGAACTCCAGCCGTGTCGCCAAACAAAACATGGATGACATGGTGATCCAACTCAAAGAGGGAATTGATCAAACCCGGCAAGGCGGTGAAATTGTGGAAAGCGTGCGCCACGAGACCGATGAAGTCGCCAAAATGGTGGCTCATATCGGCAGTTCACTCATCGAACACGTGCAGGCGAGCAGCTTAATTCTGGAATACGTCAGCCAGGTGGAGCAGTCATCCCTGGGCACCAAAGATGCTGCGCGCGGCACCTTGATGGCATCGCAACAGATTCGCGAAGCATCCGATGAGCTCAGCCGCCGCCTGGAAGGCTTTCGCTTGTAATAACATCGCTTTAATGCGGCGAGTTACTTGCCTCCCTTACGGCAATTACTGTATAAATAGCCAGACATTTAGTCACCCTAAGTGTCTGGCTATTTTATTGCTGCAACGCTTGCGAGGCGCCTATGCTCACTCACCTGAATATCCAAAATTTTACGCTGGTTGACCAACTCGATCTGGATATAAAGCCCGGTATGACAGTGATTACCGGTGAGACGGGCGCGGGAAAATCGATTGTGTTGGATGCGCTCGCGCTGACATTGGGTGACCGGGCTGAGGCTGACCGGGTACGTGCCGGGGCCAGCCGCGCCGACATTACCGCCACCTTTGACACCAGTGCGATCCCCAGTGCTCAAGAATGGCTGTTCAATATGGATTTGCAGCAACCTGACAACCCACAAGAATGCTTGTTACGCCGCCTGATCAATAACGAGGGCAAATCCAAATCCTATATCAATGGCCAACCCGTTACTTTGCAGCAATTACGCCTGTTGGGTGAAATGCTAATTGATATTCACAGCCAGCACGAACACCAATCGCTGCTGATTAAAGATACCCATCGCCGCCTGATCGACGAATTTGCCGGCCAAACCGACCTGGCCAAGCAGGTACGTCTTGCATTCCGCGAATGGCAGAGCCGTCTCGAACATTTTATCCACCTGCGCGATAACGCCGCCGATGTGAGCGCGCGCTTCCAGTTGCTTAGCTATCAATTTAATGAACTGGAGCAGCTAGGTTTGCAGCCAGGTGAGCTGGCAAAACTGGAAACGGAGCAGCGCAGCCTTGCCAATGCCGAAGAAATATTGCACGGCAGCCAACAGCTAGTTGCTTTTTGCAGCGACGACGAGCAGGGCTTGAGCGTCAACCTGCATCGCGCCTTACACATACTACGCAATTTGCCAGAGAAGTCGCAGGCGCTGCAGACCGCAGAAGAGCTGCTGACCAGCGCCCAGATTCAAGTCGAAGAAGCGCAGCACGAAATTGATCGCCATATTGATAGTTTTAATCTCGATCCGGAGCGCCTGAAGTTGGTGGAAGATCGCCTCTCGGCGATTTATGACTTGGCGCGCAAGCACCGTATTCAACCGGAAGAACTGCCCGCATTTATCGACAAACTCAGCGCTGAACTGGAACAGTTGCAAGGCGGCGATGGCAAACTCGACCAGCTCGCAAAACAAGTCGAACAGGCTGAAAAAGCCTATCGCCAACTGGCGGAACAACTCTCCGCCAAGCGCAGCAAAGCGGGCACCAGTCTCGCCAAACAAGTTAATGAGCAACTCAAGTTGCTGGCGATGACTAACGCTAATCTCAGTGTCAGCCTAATTCCACTCACCGAAAAACCCGGGCCTAATGGTTTGGAAGATGTGGAATTTCTCATCAGCACTAACCCCGGCCAGGCGCCGCGCCCACTGGCCAAAATCGCTTCGGGTGGAGAGCTGTCGCGTATCAGCCTGGCAATTCAGGTGATCACCGCGAAAACTTCCGCCACACCTACACTGGTATTTGATGAAGTCGATGTAGGCATTGGCGGTGCAACGGGCGATGTGGTCGGGCAGTTACTGCGGCAGTTAGGTGAGCGCGGGCAGGTGATTTGTGTTACCCACTTGGCGCAGGTGGCCAGCAAGGGGCATCAGCATTTGCAAGTGGTAAAAACCGCCAGCAAAAAAAGCGCAGAATCCACCTTGGTGGAACTGGAAGGGGAGGGCAAAGTAGAGGAGATTGCCCGCATGCTCGGCGGCCTAAAGATTACCGATCAATCACTGGCGCACGCGCGCGAAATGCTGGAGCTGTAGTGAGCTGGTATTCTCGCTAAGCATGTCGAATACCCGGAAAATAAAAAGGGCGCGATAAATCGCGCCCTCAAGCGGGTAACACAAATCAACGTTTTCTTTCATAAAGCACTAACGTTTACCGCATCTAACACTTGCTTTGCTACTTAAAAATACAAAAGCTACTTAAAACATCAACTTTTCTTGCACTAACGCTTCTTTCTCACATACAACACTAAACTGTGATCGGTCAGTTCGAAACCATACTCCGCTACAATACGCTTTTGCAAGGCTTCAATTTCATCATTATGGAACTCAATGATGTTGCCGGAATCTATATCAACCATGTGATCATGATGTTCACCGCGCGCCACTTCAAAAACTGAATGGCCGCCGTCAAAATTGTGCCTCACTACCAAGCCAGCGCTTTCAAATTGGGTTAAAACCCGATACACAGTCGCCAAACCTACATCATCACCCTGCTCCATCAGCGCTTTATAAACATCTTCCGCGCTCATGTGATGCTGTTCAGAGGATTCGAGCATTTGCAAAATTTTCACACGTGGCAAGGTCACTTTAAGACCCGCTTTGCGCAGTTCGTGGTTACCGTCTGCCATTATTTCCCCCAAACCCTTCTCAGTCTTCCTGTGGTTCGGGTATTATCCCCGTTCATTTTCGTTAGTGGAAGCCCTTGTATGAAATTAGCCAGCCGTGTTTTTCTGGCCACGATATTAATCTCCAGCCTCACCGCTTGCTCAAGCTTCCGCTTTCCCGGTGTTTATAAAGTCGGTATCCAGCAGGGGCACATCATCACCCAAGAGATGGTGGAGCAACTGAAACTGGGCATGTCCAAGCGGCAAGTACGCTTTGTGCTCGGCAATACATTACTCCCCGACAGCTTCAATGATGATCGCTGGGATTACCCTTATAGTGTGCGTCGCGGGTCGCAGGGTGACATTACCCAATACCTTTACACCGTGTATTTTGAAAATGACAAGTTGGTAAAGACGGAAGGTAACTATCTGCCTGGTAAGGCGCCCTTGTCAGGCGATAAATCTGAAAAATACCTGGATGACATGAACCGCGATGTGCCAGTTCCCACTGAAGACAGCACCCCGCCAAAAGTGCCAGATCCAGAAGAAATTGAGTAAAAAAAGCAGCCCCAATCCGATTAAACAAAACGCCCGGCTTTCCGGGCGTTTTGTTTATGGGGTAACAGAAATCATTTAATTGGCAAAGCAAATACGATCACGCCCTTCAGCTTTAGCGCGGTATAAAGCAGCATCAGCTTCTTGTAACAACTGCTCAGCACGCTCCACACCAGGCCGATAAGCGGCAATACCTGCGCTGAGTGTCACATTAAAACTGCGCTGATCCACCGTGAAAGTAATATCTCGCATGCGCTGACGCACATCATCCATCAACGCTTGCGCCTCTTCGCGACTGCAACGCGGCAGCACAGCGACAAACTCTTCGCCCCCATAGCGTCCCACGGCATCGGTTTTGCGCAGCCGTTGACGCAGCAGATGGGCAACTGCCTTAATCACTTTGTCGCCAGCCGGGTGGCCGTAAGTATCATTAACCCGTTTGAAATGGTCGAGATCAAGCATGACTACACTTAGGCTTTCGCCCCCACGTGCCGCCCGATTCAATTCTGCATCCACTTGATCCTTAATACGCGAATGTTTGAGCAACCCTGTCAGACTATCTCGATCCAGCGCATCGCTTAATTGACGACTGCGCGCTGCGCGCACTGACACGGCGGTAATCAGTTCGCGATCCCCCAGGGGCTTACTTAAAAAGTCATCGCCCGCCCGGCCCATTGCCATCGCGCGTTTTTCTTCATCTTGCTCCGATGAAAGATAGGTAATAGGAACGCGCAGCCAGTCCTGATTAAGGCGAATAACCTGTGCCAATTCGATGCCGTTGCAACCGGGCATATTGATGTCGAGCAAAATTAACTCGGGGTGAAAATCCTGTAGCACTTCAAAAATATCGCGCGGGTTATTACTGACTTCGGCGCGAATATCGGCTGAACTCAGCACCAACTTATAATGCTCCGCCAGCGCCAAATCATCATCGATAATAAGCACCCGATGCGGTGTACTGCGATGCCGATCAAGATAGTATTCAAAACACTCGACTAAGCGAATGATATCCAACGGTTTCACAAAATAACCCACTGCCCCTGCGCGCACAGCGGCATGATAGGCATCAAAATCCGTGCGTGTAGATACAAAAATAACCGGAATGGGGGCTGGTAAATGGGACTGTAAATTAGCAACTGCAGCGGGGGTTTCACGCCCCTCTTCGGTAAACATAATATCGCAAATCATGAAATCAGGCGGCTGTCGCAATACCTCTACTTCCGCCGCCGCGACAGTGGAGAAATGCACAACTTGATGACCGAAGTGTCGCAGCGTCATGCAGACCTCCGCCGCTACATCCGGGTCGTCTTCCAATACATAGATCAGGGTGTTGGTTTTGAGTGGCGCACTTTGCGATACCAAGGGAATTTTTTTTGCGCTATCGCTTTGCGCCTGCCCATCCAGCGCCGCAACCGCAACCGCAAAAACACGCAACATGCCCATATCCAACTGCTTGGCCGAGAGCCATGTCTGTGCTTGCAACTCCAGTTTTTTCGCTTGCTTACCCAAGTCTGCAAAACCAAAACTGCCCGCAGAGCCTGCTAACTTATGCAGTTTCTGGCTTAGTTGATCCAGTGCACCACGCTGTAATTCAGGATCGCTCAATTTATTGACTAAATCGCGTAGCGACTCAATCTCTGCAGGCAAACGCGCCGCATAGTCGTCACGCAGAGCCTGCAGTTTTCGCGTAATTTCAGCATTTTTATCCATGGGCAACCGGTGTTGGGGGCAGAAGGAAATTCTTATTATAGTGCGCGCACGCATTACTGACACCTGCACCGCCATTATTCTCGGCAAGGGGTTTAACCTGAATAATAGGAATGAATTGAGGGTTTAGCCAATCTTACGGCATAACAACATAGCCCCATCAGCGCACCGAACAATTTATTCCGCTTTCATTCCGCTGGCTAAAAAAACCCTGACTATACTCATCAGAGCACATCAATATTCCCCCTTTTGTCTTCATCTATTGGATCGACATGCTCAAACGAATTGCAGTTAAAGACATTCAGCTCGGCATGTTCATTTGTGAATTTTGCGGTTCATGGATGGAGCACCCGTTTTGGAAAACCAAATTTCTGTTAACCGATGAAAAAGACCTGCGCGATATACAAGCCAGCGGAATTAAAGAACTGTGGATCGATGTAGAGAAAGGCGCTGATTTGACCGCTGCGATTAAGGGGAAAACTGAAGAGGAAGTCGCGCGGGAAACTGAAGCTGTGTTAATGGAGGCGGAAAGTGCGCCGAGTAAAGAAAGAACTGCACTTGAAGATGAAATAGCGACAGCTGCCAAGCTCTGTGCCAAAGCCAAAGAGGCCGTTATTGCCATGTTCAGCGATGCACGTATGGGCAAGGCGATTCAAATCGAGCAGGCGCGGGAGTTGGTGGAAGACATTTCTAGTTCTGTCTTGCGCCAGCCCCATGCATTGATCAGTTTAGCGCGGCTGAAAACTGCTGATGAATATACCTACATGCACTCGGTGGCGGTCTGCGCGCTAATGATTGCCCTTGCGCGCCAATTGAACCTTACCGAAGACATGGTGCACGAAGCCGGATTTGCCGGCTTATTACACGATATCGGCAAGGTCGGCATCCCCCTCAAGGTACTCAATAAACCCGGCAAACTGACCGATAGTGAATTTGCCATCGTCAAATCCCACCCCGATGTGGGCGCCAAAATTTTAATTGAAAGCTATAAAGTCAGTCCTTTGGTGCTCGATGTCTGCCTGCATCACCACGAAAAAGTCGATGGCACCGGTTATCCCCACGGGCTCAAGGGCGACACTATTAGCCTGTTTGCCAAAATGGGAGCAGTTTGTGATGTCTATGACGCGATCACCTCCAACCGCCCCTACAAGAAAGGCTGGGCGCCAGCGGATTCGATTCGCAAAATGGCCGAGTGGAGTAAAGGCCATTTTGATGAGGCAGTATTTCAGGCATTTGTTAAAACCGTAGGCATCTACCCAACGGGTTCACTGGTGCGGCTGGAGAGTGGACGGTTGGCTGTGGTAGTGGAGCAGCACGAAAGCTCTTTGCTCAGCCCCAGAGTGAAGGTGTTTTTTTCAGCCAAAACCAAAATGCCAATTATTCAAGAAACGTTGGATTTGGCGACGCTAGTAGGAAAAGAGAAAATTATCGGGCGCGAATCGCCCGATGACTGGGGTTTTAAAAATCTCGATATGCTCTGGTCAGGTATTGGCTAGCCCGATTTATTGCTTTGCCCAAATATCCAGCAACTCCTGCGCCAGCGTCATAGGATCAAATGGTTTGGCGATGACACCGACGGCGCCTAAATTGAGATAGCCCTCCACCTCTTGCGGCTGCACCTTGGCAGTCATAAATACGACTGGCGTGTCTGCCAGCTCAGGAAAAGCACGCAAGCCTTTGAGCGTTTCCGGACCATCCATGCCCGGCATCATCACATCGAGTAATATCAAATCCGGCTTAAACGGCACGGCTTTTTGCAGCGCTTCACTGCCGCAACTACACGACTCCAAAGTGAATCCGTGAATACTATCCAATACCATCACCGCGATAGCCTGAATATCCGGATCGTCCTCAACGTATAAAATACGGTTCAACTCGTGTGCCATTATTAATCACCTATAAAGGAACGAATGATGCGCAACTGCGCAGGGATTACTGTAAAAAAATCGGTTGATCAATCACCGGAAAGCAGGCAAAAAACGTCGCGCCCCGCCCCGGTTCTGACTCAAAACCAATACTGCCGTGCATGCGCTCGACAAACGCTTTACTGATGGCCAACCCCAAACCGGTACCGCCGCGCTGACGTGAATCAGACGCGTCCGCTTGGGCGAACTTCTGGAAAATATGCGCGCGAAATGCGTCGCTAATACCTGGACCATAATCGACTACGGCAATCATCACCTGCTCACCTTGCCGCGATAATTGCACTTCAACTCGCCCTCCAGCCGACGAAAATTTAACCGCATTGGAAATAAAATTGGCCAGCACCTGCTGCAAGCGCTGCGCATCGACACACACCCACAGATTGCCACCCTCATTTTGCAACACCAGCGCGACATCAAAAGTAGCGGCATAGGCTTTGTTACTCTCCAGCGATGCCTCCAAAATCGGCAGGAGCGCCTGCTCCTGCATATCAAACACCATTTCCCCCGCGAGAATTTTCTCCATATCCAGCAAGTCGTTAATTAATAGTGTCAGGCGCTGAGCGTTTTTGTAGGCAATATCTAACATACTTTTCATTTTGGCCGGTAAATCGCCAAGTCTGCCGCTGTTCATCAATCCCAGCGAGCCGGAAATGGAGGTGAGCGGGGTACGCAGTTCATGGCTAACGACCGATACAAATTCATTTTTCATCTGCTCGATCCGTTTGCGCTCGGTAATATCTTGAATGAAGGACCAAATTTTCTGCTCCCCATCCGGACTGTCGATCAATACTCCGTTCAACAACACTGGGATCATGCGACCATCGCGGTGCCGATATTGTTTCTCATAGGGACCATATCGGCCACTTTGATGAAGGCTTTCAATCTGTTCAAGTTCCTGAGCTTGATATTCTGCAGGGGTTAAATCCCAATAATTTAGAGCAATTAATTCAGCCTGGCTGTAGCCAACCAATCTGCACAACTCCGGGTTACATTCCAGAAAGCGGCCATCACTCAGGGCATTCAATGCAATACCCAGAGGCGCCTGTGCATAGAGTGAAGATAGTTTTTGCTCATTAAGCTGAATCGCTTTATTGGCTAACTCTGTTTCGGTCACATCCCACAAAAAACCATCAATGTATTTTAAGTCACCGTTTTCCGCATAGATTCCTCGCCCAAACTCCCGCACCCAACGCCAATGGCCATCGGTATGGGACAAACGAAATAAGAGTTCAAATGTTTCGTTCTCGCGAAGCGCTGCATGAACTTTTTCAGCGATCCAAGGCACATCATCAGGATGAGTCAAATCGGTAAAACTACGCGGCGAATCCGGGCGCAGGAATTCGTCAGCAGGGTAGCCCGTCAAGTGCATCACGGCGGGGCTCAAATACAGCATCGTCCAGCGCGGATCGTTTTCGCAGCGATATACCGCACCGGGGAAATTGCTGATCATGGTCTGCAAACGAAGTTCACTTTCCTGCAGTTGAATGCGCGAATTGTGCAGCTCAGTGATGTCGCCATGAGTACCCGCCATCCACAAGGGGGCACCTGCCGAGGTAAAGCTAATCACCCGGCCGCGCGCAAACACCGTTACCCAATGCCCGAGCTTGTGCCGCATGCGGAATTGGTTTTCGTAAAATTCCAATTCACCGCTAAAGTGTTGCTCCAATAGTGCCCAGGATACTTTTGCATCCTCTGGATGAGTGAGCGACAGCCAGGTATCGATAGAGACTGGTGCAAGTTCAGCGAGGCTATAGCCGAGTATTTCCGCCCAGCGTTCATTAAAAATAGTTTCACCGGTCTGCACGTTCCAACGCCAGGTGCCCAAGTTAGCGCCCTTGAGTACGTCGTCGAGCAATTCACGTTCCTGTGCGAGGGCACTATTCGCCTCGCGCAGTTCTAGCAACTGAATAATTTGCCGCGCTAATATTTTCAGCGTCGATAATTGCATAGCGCTTAGCTGACGAGGGATACGATCAACCACACAGAGTGTACCCAGCGCATAACCTGCATCGGTAATCAAGGGTGCGCCCGCATAAAAACGAATGTAAGGTTCCCCCGTAACTAATGGGTTATCGTTAAAACGGGAGTCGAGCAAAGCATCTTCAACCACCAATACGTCATCTGGTGTGAGTATGGCGTGTGCACAAAAAGCGAGGTCGCGCGCGGTTTCTGTTCCGTCCAAACCAAGACAACTTTTAAACCACTGACGCTCACGATCAACCAGCGAGACAACCGCAATCGGAACTTCGCACAAGGTCATGGCCAAATGGGCTATATCATCAAAACTTTGTTCGCGTTGAGTATCTAAAATTCCCAAACGATATAAGTGTGCGAGCCGTTCATCTTCATCAATTGGATTAGCTGCTTTCATTGCACCGGCCCTCGCGACACACCCGGCACCTCTGCCAATACCTGCCTAACCATAGTATTTAATTGACTGCTTATTATTGGCTTCTGTAACCAGAAAACATCATCGCATTCGGTCAGCGAGGACAAATTTGTTTTACTCTGTTCGATAGCATCCACCACCATAATAATCGGTATTTTTTTCTTGCCCTTGAGCTGATGGGATTCCCGCTCGCGAATATGCTTCACTATAGAAAGGCCATCCATGCTCTGCAATTGCGGGTCGAGCGTAATTAAATCATAGTCACGCAATTGCAAATGCTCCAAAGCCGACTGCTCAGTCGTTACGCAATCCACCTCGTATTCTTGTGCGGGCAAAGCGCTAAGCATTGCGTTTTCCTTTTCAGTTGCATCGGCAATAAGCAACACATGTGGTTTTAGTTTTTGTGGTTCGACGCGAGAGGCTGGAACTTTGGGTGTGGAATCTTCACAGGGCAAATCAAAATAGAAGCTTGCCCCCTCACCCGGCACTGAATTCACCCCGACATTGCCGCCCATACGCTCAATAATTTCTTTACAGATAGCCAGCCCCAAACCCGTACCGCCTTTTTGACGCGAGTCCGATGAATCAGCTTGAGAAAATTTCTGAAACAACCGCGCGCGGAAGTCGTCCGGCACGCCCGGGCCTTTATCAGTTACCAGCACTCGTACATAACCAAAATGCGATTCAATATGAATTGTTACCACCTCATTCAACGGCGAAAACTTCGCCGCGTTAGACAAATAATTCGCCAGCACTTGCAATAATCGCTGATCATCCACTGACACTTCCACGTCATCAGCAGGTGCGATTAGTTCGTAGGTCACACCATATTGCTGCGCGAAGGCGGCATTGGCTTCGAGCGCTTGCTGCAGCAAAGGCAATAGCTTTTGGGGCTGCAGCTCAAAATGCATTTTTCCAGCAACTAACTTTTCCATGTCGAGTAAATCGTTAACTAAATAAATCAGCCGCTGGGCATTGTTGTGTGCAATCTGAATCATGCGTACCGATGATTCAGGCAGACTACCGGCAAACCCGCCGACTAAAATCCCTAACGCACCACTGATTGCGGTAAGCGGTGTGCGCAGCTCATGACTGACAGTGGAAATAAATTCCGATTTCATTTGGTCGATACGTTTTATTTCACTGATATCACGCGCTATCCCCAAATAACCGGTGAGCTCGCCTTCAGCATCGCGTAGTGCTGACACGGTGAGCAGTGCTGGAAACTGACTGCCATCCTTGCGCACATAGTGCCATTCATTTTCATCAATACCACCTTCGCGAGCCTTGGCAATAAATGCCTCAAACCCGGGTTTTACCTCATAACCCAGTTCACGCGTTAGCTGTTGCGCACGAGTGGTAACTTCTTCTGGCAAATGGATCAGCGCGGGCGTTTGTTTATCGATCAGCTCTTCGGCGCTGTACCCTAACATCACCTCTGCGCCGTGGTTGAAGGTTTTGATCATGCCATCTTTGTCGGTTGAAATAATCGACACGCTGGCCGCATCAAGAATGGCTTTGCGCAGTGCATTAGTTTCTTTAAGTTGCTGCTCAGTTTGTTTCAGCGCGGTGATATCCGATACATAGCCATTCCACAACACGCTGCCGTCATCCAATTTTTCCGGCATGGACTCTATATGAGTCCAGATCATGCCGCGCTGGGGATTATTGACGCGCACCGTCGCCACCCAGGGTGTGAGGTGGGCGGCCGAGTAGGAAACACTTTCACCCACCCAACCGGCATCGTCTGGATGAATAACCGCAAATATTTTATCGGCACTGCGCGCAGCATCTTCCTGGCTAACATCGTAGATATTTTTAATGCCCGGGCTGGCGTAGGGAAAAAACGAACTACCATTTGGACGCAGTTGAAACTGATACAAAAACCCCGGCAGACGCTCGCTGAGTTTTTGGAAGCGCTGCAGAATAATTTTTTTCTCGGCATCTTGCTGCCAGCGCTCCACTACGGAGCTGATCCAGCGCGCCAAGAGGCGGACAAAATCCCGGTCGAGCGAATCGTATTGGTGATGTCGGCTTTTCCGCGAATTAAAACTCAGCGTGCCGTAAATTTCTCCCCCTATCCACAGCGGAACGCCAATGTAGCTTTCTATCTGGCTAAGTAAATACGCGGGGTGCTGGCGATATTGACTGGCGGGAATATTATCTTCCGCCACTACCTCTAGGCGCTTTAGTGTGAGGCTGCAATAGGTTTTGCCCAGCGGACTGGCGCTGGGCGCAGCATGCTGGCCCTGAGCGGAAAACTGCACGTGAACTTTGTATTCTTCATCGTTGATCTGACTGATGATGCCGTTGCTCAAGCCGAGATAGCGCGCGCCCAAAGAGAGCGCACGGTGCAATTGATCATCTGGATCGACCGCCGAGAGCGAGGCGATTTCATTGAGCGAGTGCAGTGCTGCCTGTTGGCGAATACTGATTAGCTCAGTATTTTTGCGCTCGGTGATATCGGTATACACCCCCACCATCAACGCAGCCTTACCCTCTGCAGTCCACTCCACCACCTTGCCGCGAGTAAGAATCCACTTGTAGCTACCATCGTGAATTTTGAGCCGGTATTCGTTTTCGTACATGAGGGTTTCGCCTTTGATATGGCGAATAATATCGCTGTAGCTGGTGCGCTTATCGGCGGGGTGGACACGGCTCATCCACTCATCCAGGTCGAGTGAGTTGGGTGACTCTGGGCCTATGCCGCAGAGTTGACGCCATTCAGGGGAAAAACTGGCTTTATCGTGGGCTATATCCCATTCCCAAAAACCGGAATCACTGGAGCGCAGTGCCAGCGCTAACCGCTGCAGAGCCTGCTCACTCACCGCATGCTCTTCACGCATTTGCTCGCTATGCTGTTCGATCAGGCTGCGCAAATAGGAGCGGTACAAGCGAATAAATACCAGTAATAACAACTGCGCACACACCAGAGCAGTCAGCCACTTGGCAATTACCCGTTGGCGAATCGATACATAATCTTTATAGACCGAGGTTATATCGGTCCATACCAGCATCGCCAAGCTTGACTCCGGCAGAGGCAAATCCCACTGTTGCAACGGCCACCATGAGGCTATGTAGGTCTTACCTTCGGTATGCAGCAATTGCCCCTGTTGGTTGATTGGCACCAACCCCTGTTTCCACCAGGCATGCAGCTGTGGATCAGTTGTATTCTCCAGCCGCCAGTCATCCACGGTAGTTGGATTTTGCTGATTGAGCTGTTGGCGAGTCTGCTCCCAAAGTATTTGTTCGACTGCCGTTTTGCGTAAAAACACCGCCATCTGTATAGGCGCAGCATGCTCATCCGCTTTTTGTGGCAGCGTTGACATACCCACCTCTAGCACCGCAATGACTCCACCAGTCTGGTCGGCGTTGGCGGTGATAGGCAACAGAGCGCGATAGCCGCTCCCCTGACGGGCGACATCGATTCCCCAAGTCGGAACACCGGAACTAAAAGCATTGGCGAGCAGCGGGCGCAAACCACTAAGGCTATCGCCATAGCGATCCGGGCGGTGCATACGCAAAAAATTAACCACGCCGGGGGAAAAATACACGCTTAAATAGCGCCCCCCCAGCACTTCCATTCCGCCCCAATAGTCTTGTAATTGCGCCTGCAACGCCTGTCGCTGCACTCGCAGTTGTTCAGCGCCACCCGCGCCATTCTCTGCACTAAAGACCTTATGTGCCGCGCGCACTTTATCTAGCACCGCTTGATCGCGACCGATCAATTGCGCCAACAACATAGCCTGCTGCGTCAGGTCGCGCGCGGTAGTATCAAGCTCGCTTTTTTGGGTCTGGGTATTCCAGCTCAGGCGCTCATGCCACACCTGCTGGTGCACTTTTAAATCAGCGCACATAAACAACACAAATACACCCGTCAACGCCAAGGCGGAAAACCAAGGCAGCCAGCGGTAAAGGTGTTTGTATTTCAGCGACATGCGGTCTCTCGGGCGTGTTGTTTAGCGCTTGCCAGCAACCAGCAAAAACGCACTATTACCCCAGTGTAGTGCAAATTTTTACCGGGGCAGGCTCACATTGCGGCTCATCATCATTGAACCGCAACGCCAAACACTACCAAGAGAGACGAGAAAGAGGATTAAACTATTGCTGAACGTCGGTTGAGGTGCCACTCGATGCCTGACTCGCGATATCAGGTTTGGCGCTCTCGGTTTTTTCTGCCCGTTTGCGCCGCGCATCTTTGGGATCTGCCGCGAGAGGGCGATAAATTTCAACGCGATCACCGGCGTGCAGGATATGTTTATCGGCACTGTCCATACCTTTGGTACCGAGTGATTGGCCAAAAATCCCCATTTTGGCGCTGGCGATATCCAGATCGGGAAAGTGATCGGTAATTTTCGAGCGCTGCACGGCTGCGAGAGCGGTAGTGCCCGGCTCAACCAAGAGGGCGATAATTTTTTGTTTGTGTGGCAGTGCGTAAGCTACTTCCACCCGGATGAGATCAAAATCGGCCATGCTGTCTGTCCATCAAAAAGAGATCAAAAAATAAAATAGAAATTACTGATAAATCTGTTTGGCACGCGCACAGAGAGCATCGACCTGTTTGTTGCTCACCGTTTCAAATAATTTGCCCACCGCCATGCCCAGCAGACGGTTTTGCAACTCAAACTCCAGCTCGAAACTGACCTTGCATGCCTGTTCGCTCAACGCCGTAAAGCGCCACACGCCGCGCAGGTATTTAAACGGACCATCGACCAAATTCATACTCATGCTGTGCGGTGGCTGCAATTGGTTTCGTGTTACAAAACTCTGGTTTACACCCGCTTTACTCAACTCCAGCCGCGCCTCCAACCAGTCATCACCACGGGCGAGAATTTTCGCCCCGCTGCAGCCATCCATAAACTGCGGATAGGCTTCAATATCGTTGATCAAATTAAACATTTGCGCCGCCGAATAATTCACCAGCGCCGATCTCTCTACTCGATGAGCCACGTTTTACTCCACAAATACGCTACGCAATACCGGAAAAATTCCGTTGATCAAAATCACCAGTACCGCAATGGGGGAGATATAACGCAAAATGGGCCGCCAAATTTTTAACAGCAGTGGCGACTCAAATTTAAATTCATGCAGCAAGTGCTCATCGCGCAATTTCCAGCCCACAAAGAGAGCAATTAACACCCCTCCGAGCGGCAACATAATATTGGTGGCGATAAAATCCATACTGTCAAAATAGGATTTGCCCCACAGGAATTGTTTATCTGACCAGTCATTAAACGACCAGACCGAGCCCAGGCCCAACAACCAGGCAATAACCCCCAGCAGCAGGCTGGCACCTATGCGCGTCAGGCGAAAGCGTTCGTTGAGATAGGCCACACCCGGCTCCAACAGTGAGATCGTTGAGGTCCAGGCGGCGAGCATCATCATCACAAAAAATACCGCGCCGATCACCATGCCTGCAGTCATATTGCCAAACGCCACCGGCAGGGTCACAAACATTAACCCCGGGCCACTGCCCACCGAAAGGCCCGGCGTGGTAAATACCAGTGCAAAAATTGCCACTCCCGCCACTAGCGCGACCAACGTATCGAGCAGCGCCACCAACATCACCGTCTTCCCCACAGACTGGTTGCTCGGCATATAGGCGCCGTAAGCCATGATCGCGCCCATGCCCAAACTCAGGGTAAAAAACGAGTGCCCCATAGCGGTCAGCGCCGATTCCCAAGAGATATCCTCAATGTTGAAACTGAACATAAAGCGCAGTGAGGTCACAAACTCGCCCTCAACCATCGCGTAGCCGAGCAATATCAACAACAGTAAAAACAACAACGGCATCATCCAGCGCACCGAGGCCTCCAGCCCACGGGTCACGCCCAAGGCCAGAATAATCACTGTCATCAGGGTAAAAATGGTGTGCCATTGCAGCATCTTGCTGTTATCGGCCAACAGGCTATTAAACAGCGCTTGCGATGTTTCACCCGTCAGCCCGGCAAACTTGCCGCTCAATGCCGATTGCACATACTCCAGCGTCCAACCGGCGATAACGGTGTAGAACGATAAAATCACCAGCCCGGCGAGCGCGCCCATCCAGCCAATTACCGTCCAGCCTTTGCTCGCACCCGAGGTTTGGCACAACTCGGCGGTTGCCATAATCGGATTGGCGCGCGCGCGGCGACCCATTAAAATTTCCGCCATCATGATCGGAATCCCAATCACCGCGATCCACAGCAAATACATCAACACAAACGCACCACCGCCGTTCTCGCCGGTAATGTAGGGAAACTTCCAAATATTGCCCAAACCCACAGCAGAACCGGTCGCGGCCAGAATAAAACTGCCGCGCAATCCCCAAATAGTATGTTGCTTCAGTGGCTTCACGCGCTGCTCCTCTTTTGAGTCTCAATAGAGACGTAATTATTCTTAGCTAAGCACAGATCGCACCAAAAATAGCGCGCAACAATGACTTACAAAATGGCGTACATGATTGACAAAATGACGTTCGAGATTGAATTGTACCTAGATTGCCCCAAGGGTATAAGCCCATACACCATCCTACATCAAGACAGGGCGCGGACTTTGCCGATATAATGCCCGCCCGTTTGATGACACACCCTGAGTAGTTACCAGTTCATGGCCAAAAAAGCGCAAAAAAACCAAGGCAATACCATTGCCCTCAATAAAAAAGCCAAATTCGATTACGAATTACACGATCGTTTTGAAGCCGGCGTTGCTTTCCTCGGTTGGGAAATCAAAAGCATGCGCGCGGGCAAAGCCAATATCACCGATTGTTATGTGGTATTCAAAAACAATGAAGCCTGGCTGCAAGCCGCACAGATTCAGCCACTGGTAAGCGCCTCAACGCACTTTGTCACCGACCCCTTCCGCAACCGCAAATTGCTGCTCAACCGCCGCGAAATTAATCGCCTGCAAGAAGCAGTCAATCAAAAAGGTTACACAGTGGTGCCCACCGCGCTCTATTGGAAAGATCATTTGATCAAATTAGAGATCGCCATCGCCAAGGGTAAACAACTGCACGACAAACGCGAAACCGAAAAAGAACGCGACTGGGCGCGGGACAAACAACGCCTGTTTCAAACCGCAAGCAAGCGCGATTAATACTTCGCCTTTCTTATCGATAAAAAAATGCCGGTACTTTTCAGCACCGGCATTTTTTTATGCGGCAAAAAACTAACGAATTAGCCTTTTGCGCGCTCTTCCAAAATCGCAACTGCAGGCAATACTTTGCCTTCTACGAATTCAAGGAAGGCACCACCGCCGGTAGATACGTAAGAAATTTGATCGGCCAAATTCCACTTGTCGATTGCGGCCAATGTATCGCCACCACCGGCAACCGAGAAAGCTTCGCTCGCAGCGATTGCGCGGGAAATCACTTCAGTGCCCTGTGCAAACGCATCAAATTCAAACACGCCACATGGGCCGTTCCACAACACGGTTTTTGCGTTTTTGATGATCTCTGCAACACGCGCAGCCGTTTCCGGGCCGTAGTCGATAATTTCTTCGTCAGCCGCAATTTCACTTGGCTTTTTCACCGTCGCAACGGAATTGTGACTCCACTCTTTGAAACCTTCTTTGGTCACGCGCACATCGGTTGCGTAAACCACTTCAGTGGTTTTGCACAGGCGCTGCGCTTCGGGGATCAAATCTTTTTCGTACAGCGAGTTGCCTACTTCAAAACCGGCAGCCGCTACGAAAGTGTTGGAGATACCACCACCAACAACCAGAATGTCAGCGATTTTTGACAATGCATCTAACACGCTCAACTTGGTCGATACTTTTGAACCACCAACGATTGCCACTAATGGGCGCGCCGGGTTATCCAACACTTTTGCCAAGGCATCCAACTCACCTGCCAGCAATGGACCAGCGCAAGCGATAGGAGCAAATTTCGCAACACCGTGAGTCGATGCCTGCGCGCGGTGCGCGGTGCCGAATGCGTCCATTACAAACACATCACACAGCGCTGCCATTTTTTTACTCAGCTCATCAGAGTTTTTGCCTTCGCCAACATTAAAGCGTACGTTTTCCAGCAACACCAAATCGCCTTGATCAGAGAAGCCATCTACCCAATCTTTCACCAGCGGTACATTGCGACCCAATTTCTCGCTCAGGTATTTTGCAACCGGCGCAAGAGAAGCCGCCTCGTCATAAACACCCTCGTCCGGACGACCGAGATGAGACATCACCATTACTTTTGCACCGGCAGCCAGCGCCGCCTGAATGGTAGGAATAGATGCGTCGATACGCACAGCTGAGGTGATACGGCCATCTTCCAACGGCACGTTCAGATCTTGACGAATCAATACACGTTTGCCAGCGAGATCTTGATCTTTCATTAATTTTACAGTCATGCTTTTTACCTTTTCTGAAAGGGTTCCGAATAAAAACCAAATGCCTTTTTAAAACTAAATACTGGTTCAAAACCAAATGCTTTTCTAAAACTATATGCTTTTTAAAAATAGTTCTGCTGATGTTTATCGTGCACAGAGACACCGATAAAACAAAACACCCGACTCGCGCCGGGTGTTTTTATGTCTTGTAGAGAGACTTAGTCTTCCAACAACTCTTCAACTGTGTTGACGATGTTATCAACAGTGAAGCCGAAGTGTTCGAGCAGTGCGCCGCCGGGTGCTGACTCACCGAAGGTGGTCATGCCGATGATGCGGCCGTCGAAGCCTACGTATTTGTACCAGTAATCGGCGTGTGCAGTTTCTACTGCAACGCGCGCGGTAACATTGCTTGGCAATACGGATTCTTTGTAGGCTGCGTCTTGCTGATCAAACACAGAAGTAGAAGGCATAGATACAACGCGCACATTTTTGCCTTTTGCTTTCAGCGCTTCAGCGGCTTTCACAGTCACACCAACTTCTGAACCTGTGGCGATCAAAATTGCGTCTGGCTCGCCCACTGAATCAACCAATACATAACCACCTTTGGCGATGTCAGCGACTTGTGCTTCGCTACGCACGAAGAAATCCAGATTTTGACGGCTGAATACCAAGGCCGCAGGGCCATCTTTACGCTCAACCGCAGACTTCCACGCAACAACAGATTCGGTGCTGTCCGCCGGGCGCCAGGTTTCCAAGTTTGGAGTCAAACGCAGAGTGCCGAGCACTTCGATTGGTTGGTGAGTCGGGCCGTCTTCGCCTTGGCCGATTGAGTCATGGGTGTAAACAAACACGTTGCGCAATTTCATCAGCGCCGACATACGCACCGCGTTCGCCGCGTATTGTTGGAACATCAGGAAGGTTGCGCCGTAAGGAATGAAACCGCCGTGCGCCGATACACCGTTCATGATCGCGCTCATACCAAATTCGCGTACGCCGTAGTACACATAGTTACCGCTTGCATCGCCCGCTTCAACGCCTTTGGATTTTTTCACCAGCGTCAGGTTGGAACCAGCGAGGTCAGCGGAGCCGCCGAGAATTTCTGGCAACCACTCAACAAACGATGCGATGGTGTTTTGCGATGCTTTGCGGCTCGCAATTTTTTCGCCTTTAGCTTGAGTCTCAGCGATCAAGGCTTCTGCTTTTGCAGCGAAGTCTGCAGGCAAATCGCCTTTCACTACGCGGCGATCAAATTCAGCGGCGAGTTCTGGATACGCAGCTTGATAAGCGGCAAATTTTTCACCCCAGGATTTTTCTGCCGCAGCGCCTTTGGCTTTAGCATCCCAACCTTCGTAAACATCGGCTGGAACCACAAATGGCTCGTATTCCCAGTTAAGGGTTTTACGCACCAATGCCACTTCTTCCAGACCGAGTGGTGAGCCGTGGCAATCGTGTGATGCCTGCTTGTTTGGTGAACCGAAACCGATAATGGTTTTGGTGATGATCAGCGTCGGTCTGCTGGTTTCAGCGCGTGCGGTTTCGATGGCAGTTTTGATCTCTACTGCATCGTGACCATCAACTGAACGAATCACCTGCCAGCCGTAAGCTTCAAAGCGCTTGGCGGTGTCATCGGTAAACCAGCCTTCAACATGGCCGTCGATTGAAATGCCGTTGTCATCGTAGAAAGCAATCAGTTTGCCCAAGCCCAAGGTACCGGCCAATGAACAAGCTTCGTGCGAAACACCTTCCATCATGCAGCCATCGCCGAGGAAGCAGTAAGTGAAGTGGTCAACCAAATCATGGCCGTCGCGGTTGAATTGCGCCGCAAGAACTTTTTCTGCCAGCGCCATACCGACGGCGTTAGCGATACCCTGGCCTAATGGGCCAGTGGTGGTTTCAACACCTGGGGTGTAACCGCGCTCCGGGTGGCCGGGGGTGTTGGAATGCAATTGACGGAATTGCTGCAGGTCTTCCATTGAAACCGCATAGCCGCTCAGGTGCAGCAAGGAGTAAATCAGCATGGAGCCGTGGCCGTTAGACAATACAAAACGGTCGCGATCGGCCCAGTTGGGATTTTGTGGGCTGTGTTTTAAAAAGTCATTCCACAGAACTTCGGCGATATCCGCCATGCCCATAGGGGCGCCCGGGTGGCCTGAGTTAGCTTTTTGAACGGCGTCCATCGAGAGGACACGGATTGCATTGGCAAGATGTTGACGAGTTGGCATGAAACTCAAGGCTCCTTACGTATAAGTTGATTGCTGTTGTAGGTGGGCGCTTTCGCACCTGAACCGATTAAAGTCAGGGCGCCCTGGGGTTGCAAAGCACTAATGGGCAATTGCCACTTATTTACCGGCCTCTGATGGGCTTTTGTGTCGTTGGGTTCCAGCCGCCGTCGCTGGGAGTGAATACATTCACGATCACAATCAAATGCATCCACTGACAAAATGGGCAGGCATTTTCGCCCAGCAGGCGCTGGCCGTAAAGAAATAACCGTCTGAATCGCCAGATTTAGCGAGAATTGATCAATAAAGGTGGGTTACAGAGCGAAAAAACACCCATTCAGAACAAATCCTAACAAAAAAGCCTAAAACCTATATCAAAATATTTTGATATAGGTTTTTTTGGCTGCTAGACTGCACACCACTCATAGCCAATTGACTAAACAATGAACCAATCCCTGCAAGACCACTCCGATGCACTGCCAGTCCTGGCCGATATGGTCGAACTGGAGACTCCGCTCAGCCCACTGGCCAACCTGCTAAAAGCGGCTGGTGACCCGCTGCGCTTGGAGATATTGCGGGTGCTCAGCCAGGATTCGTTTGGTGTGCTGGAGCTGTGCCGCATCTTCAATGCCAAACAATCGGGCATGAGCCATCACCTGAAAGTGTTAACCAGTGCTGGCTTGTTGAGTTCACGCCGCGAAGCGAATTCGATTTTTTATCGCCGCGCCTATTTAGCGCCCGATCATGCACTCGCCGCACTACAGCAACAACTATTTGCGACGGTGGATACATTGCCGATTGCCGAGCACTTGCGCGAGCCGATCCGCGAATTGCAATTGGAGCGCAGCCAAGCCGCACAAGCATTTTTTAGCGAGAACGCGGATAAATTTCGCGCGCAGCAAGACTTGATTGCGAGTTATCCGGTGTACGCCGAGCAGATGACACAACTGCTCAACAACACAGCACTGCGCGATAAAAATCTTGCACTGGAAATCGGCCCGGGTGAAGGCGAATTTTTAGCAGTACTGGCGCAGCAATTTAATCATGTGATCGCACTCGATAACGCCGCCAATATGCTCGACAAAGCGCGCGCCTTTGCCAGCGAAAAAAGTCTGCGCAATATCGAATTTATTTTAAGCGATACCCAAAGCCTGCCCGAACATAAAGTATTGGCCGACTGTATTGTGGTGAATATGGTTTTGCACCACACCCCCTCACCCGCCGATATTTTTCAGGATTTAAGTAATGCCTTAGCGCCGGGCGGCGCTTTACTGATCTGCGATCTCTGCCGCCACGAACAAGCTTGGGCACGCGAAGCTTGCGGCGATTTATGGCAGGGCTTTGAACCGCAGGATTTTTCCCGCTGGGCGCAAGCAGCAAAACTGGATGAAGGTCAGAGTGTGTATTTCGCCTTGCGCAACGGTTTTCAAATTCAATTGCGACAATTTTTTAAACCAACGAATTTTTAAAACACAAATAGCCCCACCCTAACCCTCCCCCTTAAAAAGAGGGAGGGAATAAACACCACTCCGAATTAAGTAGGGAGTAAAGCCCCTCCCCTTTTTTAAGGGGGAGGTTGGGAGGGGGTAAATTTTTTAATTTTTACAAAGGAAAAAACCATGTCTGAATATTCCGTTTTTACGTCTGAATCCGTTTCTGAAGGCCATCCCGATAAACTTGCGGATCAAATTTCCGATGCCGTACTCGATGCGATTTTAAAAGATGACCCCAACGCGCGCGTTGCGGTAGAAACGCTGGTGAAAACCGGCATGGCGATTGTGGCCGGTGAAGTGCGCACCTCTACCTATGTCGATCTGGAAGATTTAATTCGTCAGGTGATTTTGGATATTGGTTACGACTCCAGCGATGTCGGTTTTGATGGCGCCAGCTGTGCGGTATTAAATGCTATTGGCAAACAATCCTCCGATATTGCCATGGGTGTAGATGAAGGCGATGAAAAAGATTTAGGCGCAGGCGACCAAGGTTTGATGTTTGGTTATGCCACCAATGAAACTGCTGTATTGATGCCCGCACCGATTTTTTATGCGCATCGCTTGGTAGAAAAACAAGCTGAACTGCGCAAAAACGGTGCGCTGCCTTGGTTGCGCCCCGACGCAAAAAGTCAGGTCACTTTGCGTTATGAAAATGGCAAACCGGTGGCAATCGATGCTGTGGTGCTTTCTACCCAACACAGCCCCAACGTTCATCAAAGTGAAATTCGCGAAGCCGTGCGCGAATTGATTATCAAAAATGTTCTGCCCGCTGAATGGCTGCACAAAGATACGCAATACCATATTAACCCCACCGGCCAATTTATTATCGGCGGCCCGGTTGGCGATTGTGGTTTAACCGGCCGTAAAATTATTGTAGACACCTACGGCGGCATGGCGCGTCACGGCGGCGGTGCGTTCTCGGGTAAAGATCCATCAAAAGTAGATCGCTCGGCTGCTTACGCTGGTCGCTATGTAGCAAAAAATATTGTGGCTGCAGGTTTGGCAGACAAGTGTGAAATCCAAGTAAGTTATGCGATTGGTGTCGCTGAGCCGACCTCGATTTCGATCAACACGTTTGGCACCGGAAAAATTTCTGACGATGCCATCATTAATTTGATCCGCGAGAATTTTGATTTACGCCCGCGCGGCCTGATTCAAATGCTGGATTTGAAACGCCCGATCTATCGCCAAACTGCGGCCTACGGTCACTTTGGTCGCGAGCTTCCCGATTTCACTTGGGAAAAAACTGATAAGGCCGATGCGTTGAAGAAAGCGCTTTAAAACAATTAATCGTAGGGGCGCTGCTTGCCGCGCCCTGCTCTTATGAAAAAGAGAAAAATGGGCGCAGCAAGCAGCGCCCCTACGCAATTTACATTTTTTGTAACTAAAAACAGGTTTCCGATTATGAGCTTCACCGATTACAAAGTTGCCGCACAAACCCCCGAAGCCTTTGCTAAAGATGCCAACTGGGGCCGTAAAGAAATTGAAATCGCCGAAGGTGAAATGCCGGCACTCATGGCACTGCGCCGCAAATATGCCGCGAGCAAACCATTGGCTGATGCAAAAATTATCGGCTGCATTCACATGACCATTCAAACTGCAGTGTTGATTGAAACACTGATCGACTTGGGTGCAGAAGTGCGTTGGTCATCGTGCAATATTTTCTCAACGCAAGATCACGCTGCTGCCGCTATCGCCGCTGCGGGCATTCCAGTGTTTGCCTGGAAAGGTGAGACCGAAGAAGAATTCTGGTGGTGTATTGAGCAAACCATCAATAAAGATGGCAAGCCTTGGGATGCCAACATGATTCTCGATGACGGCGGCGATGTAACCCAAATCGTGCACGAAAAATATCCACAGATGCTCGACAAAATTCACGGCATCTCTGAAGAGACCACCACCGGTGTCCACCGCTTGCTCGACATGTTGAAAAAAGGCCAATTAAAAGTGCCTGCCATCAACGTGAACGATGCAGTAACCAAAAGCAAAAATGATAACAAATACGGTTGCCGTCACAGCCTGAGCGATGCCATCAAGCGCGGTACTGACCATTTGTTAATGGGCAAAAAAGCCTTGGTTGTCGGCTACGGCGATGTAGGTAAAGGCTCTGCAGCATCATTGCGCCAAGAGGGTATGATTGTAAAAATTACCGAGATAGATCCAATCTGCGCCATGCAAGCCTGTATGGATGGTTTTGAAGTAGTGTCGCCTTACAACGACGGGATTAATACCGGTAAATATGAAGACATTAATCACGCCGTACTCAGCACAACTGATTTGTTAGTCACCACCACCGGCAACGTAAACGTGTGTGATTCCGCCATGTTACGCGCGTTAAAGAAAAGCGCCGTGGTGTGCAATATCGGCCACTTTGATAGCGAAATCGACACCGCGTTTATGCGCAAAAACTGGGAGTGGGAAGAAGTTAAACCCCAAGTACATAAAATTTATCGCGACAAGGCGACCAACGATCATTTGATTTTGTTGTCGGAAGGCCGTTTGGTGAATTTGGGCAACGCTACCGGTCACCCATCGCGCATTATGGATGGCTCCTTCGCAAACCAAGTATTGGCACAAATGTATTTGTACGAACGCAAATTTGCCGATTTGCCTGCGGAACAAAAAGCCGAGCATTTGTATGTGCGTGTACTGCCGAAAAAACTCGACGAAGAAGTCGCTAAAGATATGGTGGAAGGTTTTGGTGGTGTAATCACCAAACTCACTGCGCAACAAGCTGAATATATTGGTGTGGAAGCAGAAGGCCCATTTAAACCGGAATCTTATAAATATTAATTTTTGAATCGTAGGATGGGTGGAGCGCAAGCGATATCCATCTTATGTACGGCGGGTATAGTTTCACTTCGCCCACCCTACGCGAACAACGAGATAGATTATGAACGACTCACAACCGCGTTTAAGTTTTGAATTCTTTCCGCCTAAAACGCCGGAAGGAAAAGAAAAGCTAATCAAAGTACGCAACGAATTAAATCAGTTTGCGCCGGAC
The DNA here is from genome assembly GCF_057196725.1 of Cellvibrio sp. ATLC23. Classification (NCBI taxonomy): domain Bacteria; kingdom Pseudomonadati; phylum Pseudomonadota; class Gammaproteobacteria; order Cellvibrionales; family Cellvibrionaceae; genus Cellvibrio; species Cellvibrio sp. ATLC23. The sequence continues at coordinate 399,511 of NZ_JBXUOS010000003.1, forward strand.
TTTTTTTCCGTCACCTATGGTGCTGGCGGTTCAACTCGCGACAATACCAAAGGCATAGTCACCCAATTTAAAGCCGATGGCATCAGCATTGCGCCGCATCTGTCTTTTGGCGGTGACGATGAAGGCACCATCAAAACCTTAATTCAGGAATATAAAGACGCGGGTGTAGATCGCATAGTCGCCCTGCGCGGCGATATGCCTTCCGGTGTAGGCGGCTCGTATCAATTGGTGTACGCCAATGAATTGGTGGCGTTTATCCGCAAACATTTTGGCGAGCATTTTCATTTGGAAGTAGCGGCCTATCCGGAAATTCATCCGCAAGCCAAAAGCTACAGCGATGACATTCGCTATTTGAAAGGTAAATTTGATGCGGGCGCCAACAGCGCAATCACGCAGTACTTTTTCAATCCGGATTCGTATTTTTATTTTGTAGATCAATGCCAAAAAGCGGGCATCACCCAACCGATTTACCCCGGCATTATGCCCATCATTAACTACAAAAATTTAACGCGCTTTTCCGATGCCTGCGGCGCTGAAATTCCGCGCTGGTTGCGCAAAGCGTTGGAAAATTACGGCGACGATGAAGCCAGCTTAAAAGCCTTCGGCGTAGAGTTGGTGACAGAGTTGTGTGAAGTCATGCTGGAAAATGAAGCGCCCGGCTTGCATTTTTACACCATGAACCAAACCGAACCGACCGCGCAGATTGTGAAAAATTTGGGGTTGATTCCGAACGAATAATTTTCTCACCGTAGGGGGCGCTGCTTGCCGCGCCCTGCTCTTATTAAAAATAAAAGAATGGGCGCAGCAAGCAGCGCCCCTACGGTGAAAATTTAATTAATTATCGTTTAACGCCTGCTGCTGCAATTCATTCAACTGGGCAATTCCCTTCTTAGCCAAACTCAGCATCGCGGCAAACTCAGCTTCGGTAAATGGCTCAGCTTCGGCAGTGCCTTGAATTTCGATAATGCCGCCGTCATTGCCCATCACCACATTCATATCGGTATCGGCAGAAGAGTCCTCGGGATAATCCAAATCCAATACCGGAACACCTTGATAAATGCCCACCGAGATAGACGCAATCGCGCGTTTGAGTGGCTCGCCCGTCACCTTGCCTTGTGCTTTCAAAAAACTAATCGCATCAGCCAGCGCGACCCATGCGCCGGTGATAGATGCAGTGCGGGTGCCGCCATCGGCCTGAATAACGTCACAATCAATATGTATGGTGTTTTCGCCTAAAGCGGTTAAATCCACCGCAGCGCGTAGTGAGCGGCCAATCAAACGTTGGATTTCTACCGTGCGCCCCTGCTGTTTACCGCGCGCGGCCTCGCGATCCATACGGGTGCCAGTGGAGCGCGGCAACATGCCGTATTCAGCAGTGAGCCAACCCTGCCCTTGGCCACGTAAAAAAGGCGGAACGGAATTAACCACACTCGCGGTGCAGATAACTTTGGTATCGCCAAACTCTATCAACACCGAACCTTCGGCGTGTTTGGTATAGCGACGGGTGATACGAATAGGGCGTAATTGATCGGGATTGCGACCGCTGGGACGTTGCATAAAAGGATTCCTTACTGCTGGAAATGGATCTGCGGGAAGGTGTGATACCATCCCGCATCTGTTAATGAATGTAAATTTGCGAGGGAACTCTACCAGCTCTAGCGCGTAGACGTAACCGCCAATATTGAGGAGTATTTATGCCACGTAGTATGACTGGATTTGCCCGCCGTGAAGCCAAACTCCCCTGGGGTACACTGGTGTGGGAAATTCGCAGTGTGAACCATCGCTACCTCGAACCCAGTTTCCGCCTGCCGGAAGACTTCCGCGAAATTGAACCCCACCTGCGCGACGCCATGCGCAAAGCCCTGCAGCGCGGCAAAGTAGAAGCCAGCCTGAGCGTACAATGGGAGCAAGAAGGCGAATCTGAAATGGGCGTTAACCTTGCCAAGGTTGCTCAACTCACTAAAGCCACCCAACAAATTAACAACCTGCTCGGCAACGCCGCTGCGCCAGTAGATGCCTTGGATATTTTGCGCTGGCCGGGGGTGTTGCAAAAACAAGAACTAGATCGCGAAGCTCTGCACAAAGCAGCGCTGGAATTATTTGATCTCGCCATTGAAGGATTAATCGAGCACCGCTCGCGCGAAGGAGCAGAGTTAGAACAACTGATCATTAATCGTTTAGATAACGTCTCAGTTCAAGTCGCCGATGTACGCGCCCGCATGCCGGAAATCCTCGCTGCACAACGCGAAAAACTGCACGTCAAACTCGCCGCATTACAAATCGATCTTGACCCGGAACGCCTCGAACAAGAAATTGTTTTGCTCGCACACAAAGCCGATGTCGATGAAGAATTAGATCGTTTGGACACGCACGTGATCGAAGTCAAACGCAGCCTAAAACAAACCGATTCCCTTGGCCGCCGGTTAGATTTTTTAATGCAGGAATTAAATCGCGAAGCCAATACCCTCTCATCGAAATCGATTGTGAGTGAAACGACGCAAGCAGCGGTGGAATTGAAGGTGTTGATTGAGCAGATGCGGGAGCAGATTCAGAATATTGAATAATGCCTCAAGCCATTACTGAAACACCACTCAAGAAACAGCTTCGCGCCAGCCGTGGGCTTTGCGATATTCCCTAGGGGAACATCCGCATTGGCGATGAAAGGCTTCATTAAAGCGGCTGATAGAGCTAAAGCCGGATTGCAGGGCTATATCGGTGATTTGGCTGTCGGTTGTGGTCAGCAATCGCTGTGCATGCGCAATGCGGTGTTGGGTTAGAAAGTTCACCAAGGTTGTGCCGAATGTTTTTTGAAATAGATTCATGGCATAACTTGGATGAAAATTTACTTTCTGTGCGATCTGCTCCACTGTTAATTTATGCACATAATTTTGCGCAATATAGCAGGCCATTTGTTCCACTTTACTCAAGCCGGTATCGGCTAAACCTGACAAATAATTGCGCGTATTGCCAAGGGTTTTATCCCCTGCATAATTCAATGCCATACGCGTAATTCGCGCTTGCAATTCCAAACTGACGGCACGATCTATTCCTGTTTTTTGATCGGCCAGATCTAAAGCCCACTGTTTAAATAAATCAAGATCTGATGCTTTGCGCGATTTATCTATGCTCATCAACACATTGCCTTGCATTAGGGATTGCACAAAATGTTCAGGCAATTGCCAATGCAAAAATGTATGTAACGGAACTGTGGTTACAAAATAAGGTTGCTCCCCACTAAAGTGAATTATTTGATGGGGAATTGCCGCCCAGAATAAACACAGCGCACCTGCAGTTAGGGTCACTTTTCTGCCACCCAATAAATAGGTCACCGACCCTTCCGGGAGGAAGTTCAATTCGATTTCATTGTGATGATCTGGTCGCGCCATTAACGATGGCTGCCAATAAACGCAGCTTAATCCGTAGGGCGAAAAATCCCGTCGCGCTGGATCAAATGATTGTGGCTCGGTTGTATCTGGCATCTTGCTATACCTTAACCTTCATTACGGGGGTAGAACTGGCAATGATATTTTAGGTTAGGATACAGGCAATTGCATGGGTAAAACTGGAAGGAGTCTAGTTTTTCTAGCATCCATTCCTATTTGAACCCCGCAGTGGGTTTTAACCATTAAACAAAACTTAGCAAAGCGGGGACGCAGATAGCAGGATTTTCATAGCCGTTTAATTCGCACCGCAATGCCCTCTTTGCCCGGCAGCGCAACAGAGCGCTTATTGATATCAATAAACTTATACCTGTCCCGGCGTTTTATTTCAAAAATCCCCTCAGCGGGGGTGATGGTCATCGCCCAGGTGTCGATCACATCAACCTGAAATTTCATACCATCCTCCAAGCCCGTTACATTCAATTCAAATGGCCATTGTGTGAGTGATTCACGGCCAAAATACATCAAATAATATTGGCCCGCTTCTCCACCCACATTGGGTGTCCACCATTTATCTATAGGCTCTATACCCTGTGTTGGCCCGGTCTCAATAATACTGCGCAAAAATGCAATACGCGCTGGGCTTTCACCTTTCAGTTTTCCGCCTTGCCCCAACCAAATAAATACACCTGGATCGTTCGGCTCGGCAAGAAACTCACTATGGCCAACATAGGTTCCTGCAACAGTACCCGACCAAAAACGATGCACCAATTCTTTTCCGCTCAGCTGCCCCCAGCGCGAATTGGAGTTACCTTCGTATTCAACTTCATCGTAAACAATGGGTTTGCGATAGACATCGCGATAGAGTTCAGCACTGGTAGGGCTGGTAACCGCGGAACCATTTTGGATACTGGCGTGTGTCACCCAAGGCTGTGAGTTGTTATAAATAATTTTGCCATTGTGAATAGAACGCAAATGATTGTAGGGGTCGGCGGCAGCGACTATTTGAAAAAGCCGATCCCAATCAGCCTCAGTTTTAGTGCGAATAAAATCATACTCATTGGCCATAGACCACCACACATTGCGATAGGCCCCCAGGCGCGCCACTATGTAGCGCAAATAGCGTTCATCGACATCTGCGGGCATATTATCCAAGCCCCAAATATGCTGATCGTCATAGGGGTGAAACAAAATTAAATCTGCCTCTATGTTGAGATCGCGTAATTGACTCACGCGTTTTTCAAGATGCTGAAAAAATTCAGGGTTAAACCGAGTGTAGTCAGGTGCAGTTGGTTTTCCCGCAAATGGAAAACGTTTAGGCGGCATGGTTTTTATGCCGTGACTTTGCGGAAATACACACATGCGTATTTTATTAAAAGGTGAGTTAGCCAAAGTCTGCAAGGTTTGCTGTTCAATATTATCGGGGCGATGCGTCCAGGAATAGGATGTAGTGCCAATAGGTTTGTAAGGCGAACCGTCGGCATAAGCGAAATGATAAGTGTGCGCAACGCTGATCGGACCATGATTATTTCCAGTAGCCTGGGTCACCAAAAATTTACCGCGCTTTTCGGTCAACTCCCAGCGATTACTTTTGGTAATGTAAGTCCAATTGCCAACTGTGTCCGGCATAAAACGGACTTTATATTGCCCCTTGCCATCGTAAAAACCGGCAACAGAAACGGTTTTATGGCCATTGCTGAAACTGGCCGATAGTTGCGTATCGAGAAATGGATTGCCTTTGTCAGTACCGTTCAAGGTAATTTCAAACGTTCCCCATTGCTCCACAGCTGCGGGCAATGACACATTATTTTCTTGTGCATGCGCGGCGCTAACTGCAAAAACAAACAAACAACATTGAAACAAAACTATTTTCGCTATTTTATTAGTCAGTAAAAATAATATTTTATTCATCTTATTCTTCCACTCTGCAATTATTTTTCCACTTAAGGCTGCACATCAACAATTACGCGCTTATAGCGAGTAAGCCGAGGGGTGCCGTGATCGGTAACGGCGAGAATAATATGCATGGTTCCTGTACCGGGTGGCATCACCCTACTTGTTTTTACATTAAACCAGGCTTTTGGTTGATCGAAGTTTTTGATATCCAGCATTACACCGGTGGCCGAATTTGATAAACCGAGAGTGCCCGCTTCCGCATAGACAAACCACTCGTAGGAAACTGCGTCGCCGTCAGGATCTGTAGTGGGTGATGCATCCAGCTCAATTCGCTCGCCGGGTTTTGCAATAATGTATTCAGGGTGATTGAGTTTAGGCTCAGGGGGATGATTAGCTTCCTCGTAGGATTTAATTGTCCAATCCATCCGCGCGGCAAAATCATTTTGATAGGCTTCGCGCCAGCGCCATATAGTCGCGTGGTTAGTGGTGTGCCACTCGCCATCATTGCCTAAAACTTCATCTTGTGCGTTAGTCCAGATAGGGCGAGTTTCTTCGGCTAAAAACCATTTCTCTTTTTTGGGTGTATAAAATTCATAGCGACCGCCCCAGCTGCCCCAGTTGGGATTTTCAGTGCTGCGCAAACCATTATTAAGCAAGTACAAAAAAGCCGGGGTATCGCCTTCCATCATAAATTTCCAGCGCGGATATTCGGCGCCCAGCGGGCCTTTCTCGCGGATATTGCGATCGAGCCATTCATTTGTTACCAGAGAAAAATCGGCGCCGCCAAATCGGCCGTGAAATTTATCGCCGCCAATCGCAATCCAGGTGGCATGATGAAAGCCTCCACCGGCATTGATACCGGGAGTCACTATATAAAAAAGTTCGGGGAATTCTTTGCGTATCCAAGGGCCGCTGTTGTCTTGATCGGAGATGGCGTAAACGCGAAGTTTTGCCACAAACTTGGCGAGATCTGCCGCGCTGCGTGTTGCGCGAACTTTCCACAGTGCCTGTGCCAATACGTTGGGGCCACCCCATACGTTAACCCAGAGTGGCCGGCTATCATCGCGATCTACAACCTTAATCAGTAGCTCGGAGCCAGGTGAATCCTTGCCCTTGCCTACGCCTTCCATATCATGAATGGGCAGGCTTATTGAAATAACCTTAAGTAAAGCTTTTTCACTCGGGTATCCAGTTTCATGGCGCGCTAAGTTGTCGCGCACTTTGCCGTAGGCGTTTACAATTTTTGCAATTCTTTGTGGTTCAACTTTGTCTTTATTTGGCCCTTGCGGCGTGGCAACCAAACCTTCGATATCCAGTTGGTTGGCGTAAGTCATTAAGCGCACCATGGACATCTGGTCATCTGGGTCGCCACCTATATCGGTCAAAACAAAAAGTCGCGGTTTTTTTGAATCGCTCCCGAGTAATATATTTTTTGCATTAGCAAAACTGGCCGGTGCACAAACCAACAGCGTGGCAAATATCAAAATAGACGAATAAAGCGATAGGGATGGGTTGTTGCGCTTTTTCATAATGGTGGCTCTCTCGTTATTAAACATGCTTCAGCTAAAACTGAAGCATGGCTTGCAACAATTTATAATGCAGGCAGAAAATATTATTGGATTTCGATAATCACGCGCTGATAGCGAGTCAGTTGTGGCTCTCCGCTATCGCTCACCTCAACAATTAGATGAAGTGTCTTTCCCGATGCTGCGGTTTTGGGAATAGTAATTAGCGCGTTTTGTCGCTTGGCATTTTTTATCGTCAGTGGCTCGGCAAGAGTTCCCGCCTCTTGGTATTGCCACCAGTGATAGTAAAGTTTGTCACCATCTGGATCCTTAGTGCCGCGCGCACTTAATTTCACCTTGTCGCCAGGGCGGGCTTTAAGATTAAGTGCGTGCGCCAGTTTTACCTGTGGTGGATGATTGGCTTCTTTATAGGATTTAACATTCCAATCAGCGCGTGCGGCAAAATCATTTTGCAGTGCCTTACTCCAACGCCACATGGGTTTGAAATAAGCGAGACGCTGCGCTTCGGTAGTGTTACTGCCATCGCGCATACTGACGCGCCCCCAACCGGTTGTTGTATCCCATCGCCCTTCGGGGTAGCGATAATCTGCAACCGGAACCGGGTCTAACCAGGTGTTATCCCGCACTCGCACATAGCGCCCGCCCCAACCACCCCAATCGGGAGATTCCATATTGCGCAGACCGGTGTTGATCATGTGTAGAAAAGCGGGCGAGTCACCTTCAGAGCGAAAATCGCCCGGCGTAAAATCGTAATCACCTTGCAACCCATAACTACCTTCTACGTGGGATTTATAAGCAGCGCAGAGTGGGCCATGGTTTTGCAAAATATTTTTATTCATCCATGAAGCTTGAAAGTAGGGACGCATCTCGGCGGGTTGTATTTTGTTCCACTGATAAGCGAGCGCCCAAAATTGATCTGAAATAATCGTTAAGATTTGGTATTTGCCCCAGTGGGGTTTGATGTAAGTTTGATAAGTAGCGTCTTGCTCCCAAATTAAAAATAAACGAATTTTATTGGCGACATAGGCCATTTTTTCCGGGTGTTTTTCTTCGATGGTTTTTAGCGCCCGCGCGATGGTATTAACCCCACCCCAAGCCTGTAACCAAACGGGGCGATTGTCGGTTTCATCAAGCAATACGTTTACAATTAATTGCGAGCCGGGTGTCACTTCTTCCATCTCCCCCTCGGCTTTTACATTGCCGAGCAAGGTGCGTGCCCGCAGATGCTCTACACTCGGGTAAGCGGGATCATGCAACCTCAAATTGGGCAACACTTTTTCATAAGCAGTTAAAAAAGGTTGCGCCCAATCATCGCCCGCCCATTTGTGCCCTTGCCAGTGATATTGCGAGCTGGTGGTAATAATGCCTTCAACATCCCACTCATTGGTGTAAAGCAAAAATCGCACTAGCGAACATTCATCATCTATTTCACCATCCGAGGTGACTATCACGCGGGGCTTCTGCTCAGCAAAAACACTGCTGCAGAAAAAAATAACAAGAATATTTATAAGCAACTGAGAAAAGGTTTTGGGATAAGTTAATTTTTTCATCGTCAAGTTTGCTCATGTTGGGTTTGATTAAAGAACTGATTGTTCTTGAGAGTTGCGACGAGTGGTTTCGGCAACTCTTTCGAACACCAACACCCAATCCTGCCCTCTTCCGGAAGACGGCGGGGTAAAAATCTGAAAGGTTTGATTGTCGCCATCGCGCGGCGACACACGAAATTCATAACTCACACCGTAACGTGGATCAAACCAGGATAATTTGCTGCGCACCGCAGTGAGTTTGCTTTGATCCAGCGTAAAGGCTTTGCCAAACGGCGAGTACACAACAATGCGCGAGCCATCCTGCGCGCGCATAGCGCGAATTTTTGCCGGACCGTTGAGTGGGCCATCAATAATTAAGCTCTGGTCGGGCAACAGGTTTTGAAATTCGTTGGCCTCCATAAAACGGCGCAACAAACCCATTTGCCGTGCGCCTGGGTGATCCAACGCCTCTTGCCAGGGAATATTGGCACCAATCATAGGCTCGCGCCCGGGCTGCCACATTTGCCAAATATTATTGTTGCCATAGGTGTGGCCACAGGCGCCCGCCATTACCGACCACCAAGCCGCTTGGCGCACATCACTATCTTCAAAACGCAATAAACGATTGTGATCTTTTAAATAAAAACCAATTTGAATTCCCTCGTAACGCGGTTCACCATCGAGTGTCGGGCGCAGGGGTTTTAAGGCGAGATCGCGCTCGACAAATAAGCCGGTATCGAGGTCGCGACCAGCGTGCGATGACTGCGACATATGAAAATCTAACCAGCGCGCATTTTGCAACTGCGCGGACGATTGGCCTGGGCCACGCGGGTGGAAGGTAATAAGATGTTTGCCTTGATCGCCTTCGCGTAGCCCGGCAGCCATGGCATCAATCACTCGGCGCTCCTCTTGGGTGACAACATTTTGATCGCCACCCAAAATCCAGATAATCGGTTTATCTTTGTAGCGCTGCCCCAAAAAACGGCCATAGACCCGCGCGTTTTTTTCGGTAAATATTTTTTTGTCGTCACCGGATTTCCAATAGCGCCCCCAACTTGGCAAAAAGCCAATGTACATGCCCAGCGACTCAGCGCGATTGACAATATAGTCAACGTGAGCGAAATATTTTTCATTCGGCTTCAACGGGTCTTTATCGATTAAGGGCAAATCGCCATAGGCATTTGCAACGGTAAGTCCGTCCAATTCAGCCAGCGCGGAAGTTTGAATCACATTAAAACCTTTGCGCGCGCGATCCTTAAGGTAGGTATCAACCTCTTCCCGATTGAGCCGATGCATAAGGCTCCAGGCGGTATCCCCCAAATAAAAAAAAGGGGTTTTATCCTGCTGCTGTAAATGACGGCCATTGGCAGATACTTTCAGTTGTTTAGCAGCTTGTATGTCGGCCAATACTGGATAGCTATTTACCAAGAGCGCGCATAATAAAAATACGGGGAACCTAAGTTTCATTCTCTGTCTCTCCACTCTATAAATATTGTTGTAGTTTTAATTGCGATGATAATTAGCGTTCAGATTCTTCATTTGATGGAGCCTTGACGCTTGCGCGATTAATTCGATGAGCAAAATCACTTAAAAAATCCTTGCGCCAGCGATTGACCGTTTTAGCGCCAATATGTGGCCCCTCGGCGAATTCGGGAGCTGGGTTATCCACCCACCAATTTGGCCAGTGTGGGTCAGGATGATTGGCAGCAGAAGCGGGTGTAGGTATGGCAGTGATGGCTCCGGTTTTACCCTCTAGCTCAGGAATATTGCTGTGCAAGCGATACGTAAACACAGCGGCGGCCTTGGGTGAAAAACGAAAATGCACTTGCTTTTGGCGATCGATAAATCCCGTCAATTGTTGATTTTCAATATGCAGGGTGACTACAGGATTTTTCGGCAAATTTGCAGGCAGTGGAAATACAAATTCGGCAAGACCAAATTCTTCGATTTGATCATCTGCTGTGGTGAAACGATTAAATATTGTATTGGCGCGAGTCCAAGCGCGCACAAATTGTCCGCCCCAACCGGGTTCTGATGGATCGAGGGTGTTGTTATTTAACAGCCAGGTGACCGAGGGGGAATCACCCATTTTAATAGTGCCTTCCAGCGTGGTAGCAAAATATTTTCCGAGTGCGCCATGAGGTGCAAGAAATGTTTTTACAAACGCTTGATTGCCCCAATCGCCTGATTGTTCGCCGCCAACAAACCAACCGCGGTAGGTCGCGTTATTTTCGATGATCCACAAATTAGGGTGTTGGCTGGCAATGTAATGATACGCACTGGGAGTCCATTTTTTATTGGGGCCGCCAATGTAATAGACCCTCAGCTTGGGCAAAATGTCGGGCGCATCGTGCAGCGCTTGGGCAAGGTCTTCTATTCCACCCCAGACTAACAGATGCAGTGGGCGCGGATCTTTAGCGCGCGCGCGGGCAATTATCCAACGTGAACCCTCAGTGGGCTTGCTAAAACCCTGATAGGGTGCAATCTCTTTTTGACCTTGTTTAGTGATCGCACGCAGTGCGGCAGCAGTCGGATATTGAGCTGAGTGGGTTGCCAGCATGGGGTAATCTTTTTCGTATTGATCGATCACCTCTAAAATATGTTGCTTGCGGCCAGGCCCAAACGGGGAAGATATCAATCCCTCTATATCGAGCACATCGGCATACAACAGCAAATGCACCATAGATTGAAAATCATCCGGGTCGGTGCCGCCTATGTCAGTGGAAATAATTACTCTGGGGCGCGATTGTTCAGCGGCTGCCAGCGGCAGCGCCAAAAAAAAACTGAGCGCTATTAATAACAAGCGATTCATTAGGTTTCTCTCAGGTTGATTTATTTTTTAATTGTTTTGTAATTGTTAACAGCGTGTTGAATTTAGTCTGATTGGTTTTTAGCTCGGTCGTTTTTAACTCGATCGTTTTTAACCCGCTTGATTTTTAGCATTGGCGCGATCAATAGCAACCGCCACCAAAATAATTACACCCTTGATTACCTGCTGCCAAAATGGCGACACATTCAGCAGGAAGAGTGCATTGTTTAACACCCCAATAATCAGGCAGCCCAAAACGGTGCCCATAACACTGCCCTTGCCACCCGACAAGGAAGTTCCGCCAATCACCACCGCGGCAATAGCATCCAGTTCGTATCCCAACCCGGCATTAGGTTGCGCCGAATCCAGCCGAGCGGTAACCAACAAACCCGCAATACCGGCGAGCCCGCCACCCAGGGTATACACCCAAATTTTGATATTGTTTACGCGCAAACCCGTCAGCAGTGCAGCGCGCTCATTGCCACCAATCGCATAGAGATAACGACCAAAACGGGTTTTGCGGGTAATCACTACAAAAATGGCAACCAAGATCGCGGTGATCCAAACCGGCATAGGTATGGCTAAAAAATTGCCCGTTCCTAAAAAAGTAAAACCGTCGCCCAAGCCAGTCACTGGAAATCCGCCCGTCCACAACATAGTCAAACCCCGCGCAATACTGAACATACCGAGTGTGGCAACAAATGGTGGAATGCGAAATTGGGTGATCATAAAACCATTAAACCAACCCAACATCAGGCCAACTAGCAAACCGCTGACGAGCGCGCCAGCGAGGGTAAATTGAATAAGCAGATCAAACATGGGCAGCGCTATACCATTTTTAAGTGCGCCCGCCGCGACTGCTCCGGCTAGTGCCAAAATCGCACCCACCGATAAATCAATTCCGCCGGAGAGAATAATTAAAGTCATGCCGATGGACAGACATAAATTCACCGAAATCTGACGCAAAATATTCCAGCCATTATCGGCAGTCAAAAATGAATCCGATAAAAATGACATGGCAATAACCATGATTAATAGCGCAATCAGCGATTGTGATTTTGCTAGCAGCTCTTTATTGGCAAGCGTCTGGGATAAATTATTTTTCGGCAAATTAGTGGGTAATTGTGTACTCACGTGTTAGATGCTCCTAGAGGTAAGGCGGCGCTGATAATAGATTCAGCCGTTGTTTGGCTTGGGTAGAATTCGGCAGTTTTTTTACCTTCGCTTAACACCATGATGCGATCTGATAACGCGAGTATTTCCGGTATTTCCGAGGACACCAGAATGACGCAAATACCACTGTCACTGAGCTCATGGATGATTTTATAAATTTCAGTTTTTGCATTGATATCAATGCCGCGGGTAGGCTCATCCAATAACAAAATATCGGGCTGAATCGCCAACCATTTGCCAAGAATCACTTTTTGTTGGTTGCCGCCACTGAGATTGCGAATAAGTTGTTTGCAAGAAGGTGTTTTTACGTTAAAGCGAGCGATAGTATTATTTGCTAATTGCTGTTCGGCGGATTGATCGATAATGCCCCAGCGCTCCATTTTTTTTAAACAGGCGAGACTGGCGTTCTCCGCTATGGTCATACCCAGAATAATGCCTTCGTGTTTTCGATCTTCCGGCGCCAGCGCAATGCCTTGGGCAATTGCATCGTCCGGCGATTTAATACTCACCGCCTTATTATTGATAAAAATTGCACCGGATGAAGTGCGCGGATGCAAACCAAAAATAGTTTCCAGTAACTCGGTTCGCCCTGCGCCCATCAAACCAAAAATACCCAATACTTCGCCGCGATGCGCGCTAAAGCTGATATTTTTCAAGATAAAATCCTGCGCGCGCGAAGGGTGTTTGAGCGATAGATTTTCAACCCGCAATATTTCCTGGGTCGCGTTTATCGGCACCCGCGTCACAGCGGTTTCCAGATCGCGCCCCACCATCAGACGCACCATTTCATCGCGGCTTAATTCACCAATGGCAGCAGTGGTAATCAACTTGCCATCGCGCATGACAATGGCGTCGTCGCCAATGCGTGTCAGTTCTTCAAATTTATGGGTGATGTAGGCAATCGCCACGCCCTGCTGTTTTAGATTTTCAATAATACTGAACAGCGCTTCTATTTCTTGCTCGGTAATTGCCGAGGTGGGTTCATCCATAATGATGACCCGCGCGTTGCACGAAATAGCTTTGGCAATTTCAACTAACTGCTGTTGACCCACGCGCAATTGATTGAGCGGTGTGGTGGGTGCCAGGTTAAGCTGCAGTTGCTGCAAAATTTTTTGCGCCGCAGTATTCATTGCCTGAGCATCAATTAACCCCCAGGCATTCAGCGGTTCGCGGCCGAGAAAAATATTCTCGGCGATGGTCATATCAGCAACTAAATTTAATTCCTGATAAATCATGGCTATACCCGCATCCAGCGCGGCCCGTGGGCAGCTAAATGTCACCGGCTCGCCGTCCAGTTGAATTTCACCGCCGTCGGGTGGAAATACACCGGCGATAATATTCATCAGGGTTGATTTGCCCGCACCGTTCTCGCCGAGCAATGCCGTTAAGCGGCCGCGACGCAAACGAATACTGACATTATCCAGCGCGCGCACACCGGGAAATATTTTGGAAATACCGCGCGCTGCTAGTACTACATCGGTTGCACTCGTCATAGGCAGTTCACAACCATTCAATCAATACAGGAACAAGTGTCAGTGATGTTAAAGGTCCATCTTCCGTGGCGACTTCAATTCCCCCGGTAAAATGTACCTGCATGCCTACCTGCGCGGTCTGCTGTAATGTAGGCAACACTTGCTCTTCAACACGGCGATTAATGTCGGAGGAAATTGCATTAAAATGTTGGGTATTGGTAAAGTCACTGATGTTGAGCAAACCTGAACCGTCGCGAATGCTATTGCTAAATACCGGCCCCAGTTCTATGACAAGATCAAACGGAGTTTCAGCACTGACGCGAATCGTAATGCTCTCATCGTTGATGGCGCTGACCTCGCCACTACCTCTGGCAAAAAATGCGGTATTGCTACCAATACCCAATCTATAACCGAATTGTTGCGCAGCACTTTCAGGATTTTTTTGCAGCGCAGCCATCAACTCAGTGACATCAATCGCTCTATTGCTGGCTTCACCCAAGAGTTTTTGCCACAACACATCTACATAGCGCTGGGCATTAAACACACTCTCGGCAGTTTGCTGTTGCTTGGCCTTGAGCGGCACCAGATGAAACAGGGGCACGTTTATAAAAAATATAAGCGCAGCAACCAAGCCGAACACTGCGCGCCACCGGCGCGATTTAAGTGCAACCTGCAGCGGCGATTTTTCAGCCTGCAGTTGATTATGGCGTTTGGCGGAATTCATCGTGAGGCGGCCTACAGAGGTGTCATTAATGTCTGCCATAGTTGCCATACTTCTTAACGTTTTCTTGGTTAACTAATTCGACAGCAACGGGCGTTTTTTGGGGGAACTCCCGCTTTCCTTTTATGTAGTCATCGGCACTTTCGGCGGCGGTTCGCGCCATTACTTTTGGAAATTGCATAGCGGTTGCAGTAATTTTTCCGGCGGCGATTAATGCCACTAAATCATCCGCACCATCAAAGCCAAAAATTTTAATTTGCTCCGCTTTATTTGCCGCGATAACGGCCTGATAAGCCCCCATAGCCATGGCGTCGTTACCGGCAAATACCGCATCTATATCCGGGTGCGCCTGCAATAGAGATTCAGTGACTTCCAGTGCTTTAGCGCGGTCAAAGTCTGCACTTTGCTGGGCAACCATTTCGATACCGGAAAATCGATCTACCACACTGTGGAAACCCTTGGAGCGATTCCAGGTATTGTTGTCGCCCACTAAGCCCAGCAGTTCTATGTATTTACCTTTTTTATTGAGTTGTTTTACAAAATACTGCCCAAGTTGCACGGCGCCAGCGTAGTTGTCGGACAAAATTTGTGTGGTGGCGACATCGGCCACATTGATTTCACGGTCCATACAAAAAACCGGAATATTGGATTTTTTTGCTTTGCGCACGTTGGCGACGGAACCATCGGCATCGGTTGGATTAAACAAGATGGCTTGATAACCACTGGAGATAATATTTTCAAAATTCTCCGCCTCTTTCGCAGGATCATTTTGTGAATCAAAAATAGTCGCTTTGTAACCCAATTCCTGCGCGCGGTCGCGAGCCGTTTCTGCCAGCACCACAAACCAGGGGTTGTTGAGGGTAGAGATAACAATAGCGATCGGCTTGTCACTGTTATCCGTTGCACTGGTTGACTCAGTGGTATGGGATACAGGGGCGGGATTGTCACGCTCTTTCTGACAGCCGGCCAGCGTTAGCATTGAACATAAAATAGCGAAAAAAGTGAGAGCCTTTTTATTGTATATAGTCATTTTTTTCCCCTTGGGGTTGTTCATTTATTTATAGTTATAAAAATTATCGTTATTGAATTTATAGATATTACTACTGCTATTAATTTGGACGCTTTTTTAAGTACCTAATGAATGCCACTTAAAACTTGTTTAATGGCTTGCTGCCACCCACGATACAACTGATCCGTTTCTGCTAGCGCCCTCTGCGGCACAAATCGGGTTTCTACCAATGCCAGCGCCTGAATTTCCGCGAGTGATTGATAGTGCCGCAAACCGAGCAAACCCATCAAACATGCACCTAATGCCGAGCAATCTGCACTCGCCGGTAGAACGAGATGGGTGTGCGTAATGTCTGCGGTAAATTGCATCAATAATTTATTAGCGGTGGGGCCGCCATCTGCTTTTAACTCGCTCAATCGCACATTGCTTTCTTGCTGCATGGCATCCAGCGCATCGCGCAGTTGATAGGCGATAGACTCCAACGCGGCGCGCACCACATGACGGCGATCGCTGTGGGCCGATAATCCCACTAGCGCAGCTCTGGCATTGGGCTGCCAATAAGGTAGACCCAAACCGGAAAACGCGGGCACTAAAAATACTCCGCCGGAATCACTCACTTCACTGGCGAGCGTTTCTACTTCGCCAATCTGTGTGATTAAGCCCAATTGATTTTTCAGCCACTCAAGTGTTGCGGCGGAATTAATAATAATGCCTTCAAACGCATACACTGGAGCGCCTTGCTGCACCCAAGCCAAACTGGTCACTAAACTCGATGATGAAAATAAAGGGGTGCTGCCTATGTTTAACAAAATCGATGAACCTGTGCCAAACGTAACTTTGGCCGTGCCGGGTTCATAACAGCGCTGCGCAAATAATGCGGCTTGGGAATCCCCCATTACACCCACAATCGGCAGGGCTGACTTGAGCAATCCGTTTAGTGATGATTCACCAAACCTTGCATCACAAGCACGGACTTCAGCTAAGGCGCTGCGCGGAATATTCCACAGCTCGCACAGCTCATCGCTCCAATCTAATTGACTGATATCGTAGAGCAGCGTGCGGCTGGCATTAGTGACATCCGTCGCATAGGTTTGCCCCTGGGTAAGGCGATAAATTAAATAGGTATCCATGGTGCCCAGCAAGGCATCGCCCGTTTCAATCTTGCTGCGCAGGCCGGGAATATTTTCCAATAACCATTGAATTTTTGACGCAGAAAAATACGGATCAATACGCAGCCCCGTCAATTGCTGCACACGCGCATTCTGCTTCACTGCAATATGGGCCGCACAAATGGCTTCACTGCGCCGACACTGCCAGACAATCGCGGGCGCCAAAGGCTTGCCGGTAGCGCGGTCAAATACCACGATGGTTTCGCGCTGATTGGTGATGCTAATGCCTGCCAACGCATTAAGGTACTGCTGATTTCTGGCCAGCAAATGTTGCGCTACTGCGAGCACATTTTGCCAAATCTCCTCCGCATCATGCTCCACCCACCCGGGTTGTGGGTAATGCTGTTTATGGCTTGCGGATTCGCGATCCAAACATTGCCCCAGCTCATTAAAAAGCAGCGCCTTGGTCGCGGAAGTGCTTTGATCAAAAGCAATGATGTAGCCCATAGTCATTAGACTTCCCACAGCTTACACATAAGATCGGCAAGCCCTTCCATTGATATCCCATAGTGGCGAAAAATATCGGCCTGACTGCCGGTGACTGTATATTCATCGGGAATGCCGACGATTTTGAATCGACACTGACTATTGGCTTGCGCGATCACCGCAGCGCAGGCTTCACCCAAACCGCCATGCACCATATGCTCTTCCACGGTGATGACAGCGCGACACTGGGTTGCGGCAGCGAGAATTGCTTGGGTATCGAGCGGTTTAATACTGGGCATGCTAATCACGCGGCAGCGCATGCCTTCAGTGTTTTCGAGATATTTTGCAGCCAACAGTGCGTGAATCACTGTCTCACCGGTGGCGATAAATGCTGCGTCATCACCCGGGTTAATAACACGCGCCTTACCCAATTCAAGCGCTGCAGCATTGGGTAAATGGTAGGTCGGCGCTTTGCCAATGCGCAGATAAACAGGTGTGTTCATACTGCGCGCAAGCTGTACAGCCGCGCGGGTTTCATGATTATCGGCAGGCACCAGGATGCTGATATTGTTAACGGCGCGGAGCGCCGCCAAATCGTGCAGCGAGTGATGGGTTGAACCCAGTGCGCCATAACTCACCCCGGCACTAATACCCACCAAGGTCACTGGATTATCTGAATAAGCCACATCGTTTTTAATTTGCTCAAACGAGCGCGCTGTTAAAAAACACGCGGGCGATATTGCAAATACATTTTTATCCACCGAAGCCAAACCGGCTGCAACACCTACCAAATTTTGCTCTGCTATGCCCACCTCAATAATTTGTTTAGGCAGTGCTTCAGCAAACGGAACCAATTTTCCCGAGCCACGCGAATCACTGGTGACAATGACAATATCTTGATCGGCACGGGCCAATTCCAACAGCGTTTGGGCAAACACATCTTGATTCGCTTTGCCCATTGTCAATTGCAATTGTTCGGCAACCTGACGAGCTGCAGCAGAAAACATTGAGGGTGCAGGTGCACTCATAGCGATACCTCCGCGAATTGCGCGCGCGCCGCATCCAGCTCTGCGATTGCCAGCGCGTATTCTTGATCGGTGGGAACACGATGGTGCCATGCTGCAACATTTTCCATAAAGCTAATGCCTTTTCCTTTAATCGTGTGCGCAATAATGGCACTGGGTTTACCCGGCTCGATGGGCTGGCTCAGCGCAGCGCTAAGCTCCGCAAAATTATGGCCATCTACCCTGCGCACCGCCCAGCCAAACGCCGCAAATTTTTCTGCTAGAGGCTCGTTGTTCATCACGTCACATGTGTGGCCACTGATTTGCAAACTATTGCAATCCACAATCGCCGTGAGGTTATCTAATTGGTAGTGCGCGGCGGCCATAGCGGCCTCCCAGTTGGAACCCTCGGCAAGTTCACCATCACCCAACAAGGTAAACACCCGAAAGTCGGCAGCATTTAATTTGGCTCCAATCGCCATGCCTGTACACATAGGTAACCCGTGCCCAAGAGCACCGGTGTTTTGTTCAACACCGGGAATTTTACGCGTGGGGTGACCAACAAAATGGGATTGATATTGGCACAGCGTGGCGAGTTCTTCTGCCGCAAAAAAACCCCGGTCGGCAAGCACGACAAAAAGTGCCTCCGCCGAGTGACCTTTACTCTGCACATATCGGTCACGTACCGGCGAGGCAAAACTACTACGAGGGGTCACGCGAAGAACTCGGTTGTACAGCACATTTAAAATATCAACACAGGATAAGCTGCCACCTGTGTGACCAGCACCTGCGTGTTTAATCCAATGCAAAATATCGCGGCGATACTGCAGGGATTTCAATGCGAGTTGTTGATCGTTATACATGATTAATCCTGCGGCGCGTTGTGGTAATAAACTTCCCACCCCAGATAGCGGCTGAAGGCTTCATTGAGCACTGCGGCCGAGTGCGAGGCGCTCATTACCGCGTGGTGCTCAAAACCTTCGTTGCAAATGTACTGCAATAATTTTTGTAATTTTGGCACCTGAGCTACGGCGCGATTGCCAAAGGTTTTTAATTCATCGTTGGTGAGCTGACCTTCACCTATGTAAGCGCGAATCACACCATTGGTGTCATCGGTAGTGATGCGGGCGTAAGTCAGCGGGTTGGCCGGTGTGCGACCATCGAGTGCGCCCCAGGTATTTTCTTCACCGGCGATGGTGCCCAAAATTGGCGCCGTGGAAATTTGAATATCGGGAATAAAGGATTTGGCCCAGTTGCCGCAGTGGAAGAGCACACATTTCTCATCGTCGGTGCCGTAATTGTTGTTCCAATCCACCAGTGCGCTCGGTGTGCCAGAGGCAAGTTGCAGGGCATACATAGTTAATACACCGGTAACGTCCACCTCGCAGGCGCTCGGCATAAAACTTTCACTCATCATGCTCATGCTGGTGCACACGTTACAGCCGTGATTGGATTGCACCGATGTCCAACATTGAATAGCGGTGCAATCAAGTTGGTTTTTACGCACAAAATCATCTAACACCACCCCTAGGCGTGCCATTTGTACCAGCTTGGGCGAAGGCACCGCAGCGGTGGAGGCATAGGCGTCAATTTCTTTTATCTTTTCTACTACGCGAATATCTTCCGCCTGCAGTTTTTCGGCTTTGCCCAGAATTTCAGACAGGTCGACGGTGGTAACACTAATGCCATTGCGCTCAAGAATTTTTTCACTGTAACGCACAGTGTTAAATGCACCCGGGCGAGCACCTACAGCGCCGATGCGCAAATGACGCAAACCGCGCACCACGCGACAGACTGCGATAAATTGTTGCAGGTCAGCTTTAAAGGAGGGGTCGCTCGGGAAGACTACGTGTTTACTGGTGATGGAATAGGGAATGCCCGCTTGCCGCAAATTGTTGCACACCGATATTTTGCCGCAGAAGGCATCGCGTCTGCGCACTACATCCAATTCATCCAGGTCATCGGGATAGGCCTGCACCAGAATGGGCACATTCAGGTCGGCGTATTTCATGGTATCGGCAACGGCTTTTTCATCGCCGAAGTTGGGCAACATCACCAATACACCTTCAATGCGATCGCGGTGCTGGCGAAATAGCTCGGCACATTTGCGCGCGTCGGCATGGGTTTCTACCCCACCCAATTTGGTGTCTTCATCGCCCAGCAGTACCGCATCAACTCCTAGGGTTTCAAACAATTGCAGAATTTCACGGCGTGCATCGCCGATTAATTGATCCGGGAAAAAATCGCGATTACTTAAAATAACCCCAAAAACCGGGCGGCTGGACGAACGGGAATATGACATGGGAGACCTGCTGTTTTTATCGTAAATAGGGATGATGCGTTTTATGTTTTAAGCAGATTAGGCTGATTTTGCAGAGGCTTCATCCTGTTTGCTGGTAAAAACATCCTGAATTCTAAGATCAATCGCAGGTCTCATGAAGATTTTGACGACAGGGTAAAATTGGCGCGCCGCGCAGTTAAACTCGGGCAGAAACTAGAAGAGACTGAGGCCTCACGTTGAGGCCTCAGGGTGGAGCGAGTGTTACTTATAAATCCGACCGCGATTAGATAAGACTGTTGAGATACTTCTCCAGCATGGTGTAACCCACGCCATCCTTTTTGTTTCTATCGCTTGCATCGCTGGGGTTCAGGCCGTTGGCATTCTCCCAATCGTCAGGCATACCATCTTTGTCGCTGTCTTGTGGTGCAGTGCCGCTATTCAGCGATGGCCAGCCACCCACTTCTTGCTGTGATTCGATGATGCCATTTTTTCCGTAAGTGGCGGTGCCATTGCGCACTTCTTCGATGATGCGTGTATCCACCGAGTCGCGCACTTTGGAAGCACCGGCTTTTGCCAGAACCGATAGGTAAGCTTGTTCTGCCGTTTCTTGCTTGATTGGCATAGATGGCCAGGGCTTGGTTAACTTCGCAGCGGCAGCGGCGGGCTGTACACCGCCATCCCAGTTATCTGCAGTTACTCTGGCGTTGCCGACCACGTAGTTATCAGCCACATAAAAATGGCCGTAATCTGCATCGCCATTGCGGGTGGTTGGGTTCAGAATACGGCTGCGCACCGCGTTTGCAGTTGCCGGGCCCGGTTTGTAGTAGTTAGCCACCATGTTGATGTTAGAGAAGTTGAAGTTGGCATTGCCCACTTGTTGTTGCTCACCACCATAGGCGCTGTTGTAACCCCAGTTGTAAATCACGTTGTTGCGATAATCCACATTGCCGCCACCCGAGGCAAAACGAATCGCGCGGCTCACGTTGTGGGCGATGAGGTTGTGGTGATGACTGCTGTAAGGTGAGCCCCAGATACCGGCAAAGCCATGATCGCCACCACGGTTGAGGGTTTCGGTAATCATGCTCCACTGAATGGTGACGTTTTCGCCGTGGTAAATCGACATGGATTCGTCATCACCCCAACTGGCGGAGATGTGATCCAAAATAATGTTTTTGCGGTAGCGCATAGAGATCGCATCAGCATCATTTTTTAACAGATCGCCGTAGCGTGAGCGAATATAACGAATGATCACATTGTCGGCGTTGATCACTAATGGATAACGCTTCAGTGTAATGCCATCGCCCGGTGCGGTTTGACCTGCAATGGTGATGTTGGGGTTGCTGATGGTCAGGTTACTTTTTAAATCGATAGTGCCTGAAACACGGAACACAATAGTTCTCGCACCCGACGCTGAAACCGCCGCACGCAAACTGCCCGCGCCTGAGTCATTCAAATTCGTCACTTCGTAAACTGCACCACCACGGCCGCCGGTGGTGTATTTGCCGTAACCTTCCGCGGTTGGGAAGGCGAGCAACTCAGTGGCGGTTGCACTACTACTGGAAGAACTGCTCACACTCGGCGTTGAACTTTTAGGCGTTGAACTGGCAGCCACACTACTAACCGCCGGTGTACTGCTAAGCGCAACCGAGGAGCTGCTTACTGCGGGCTTGCTGCTGGAACTACTCGAACTACTTGCGACCACACCGCAAATACCTGCGCCTGTTTTCGCCCCCAGAATACTGAGCGAGTCTATATTGGGCAAACCCTCGGCCGTTAATGCGGTTAACTGCAGGTTGTTATTGCCCTGGATTAAATCCACCTCAATAGAGGCTGTTTGCCAGTTGGTCCAACTGCCGGTTGCGGGCAAGTTCAACGTGTAACTACCGTTGCTGCCACCATTGAGCAGTAAAGTGCCCGCACGGTTGCCACTGCCACCGTTGGCGTAGCGAAAACTTAAGGTGTAACGGCTGCTACTCGTTGCATCTGCCGCCCACTTGATTGCAGTCCCGACTTTATTGGTGGTGTTGGCAAAACCATTGCCAGTGAACCCCGCATTGTTATTGTCAATTGTGCCGTCAACACTGCAGAAACCTGGCTCCTGCTCCTGAAGTACAAAAGTTGACGTGGCTGCCCAAGATGACGAGGAAATAGCTAGCGCTAATCCAGAAAGGATAAATGAATACCCTGCCCGCTTTGTCGAATGAAATCGATTCATGATTGTTATGCTCGTGATGTAGTAATGGAAAAAATGCAATAAGTTATTTGAACTCATTGCCGCTGTTAGCAAACTGCCCTGTAATGAGCAGTTCTTTATTGTCACCGGCCAACAAGGCCCCCTGTGTTTGAAGGGATGAACCTTCTTTCCATGAATGTAAAAAACGTGAATTAAAAAATGAGTGCAATAAATTCCGCGTGAGAGCTGCACACCAAAGCACTGCAATTAACTTGATGTTATTTTTGCTTCGTTAACAAACTTAGATTTTTTGAATACTTTATTTTATTCACGCTAGGCGTCAGCCACTTAGAGATCACCCTGCCCAATAGAAAAAACAGCCTGAATGCTAAGGTTTGGCGCGTAAAAGACAGATGTAGATCACAGAGCTATCAAATTCAGTTTTATTTACCGAACGGAAAAAAATCCATAAAAAAACCAGAGCGCCTAATCACTAACGCTCTGGTTTAAAAGTAAATAAAAAAATGTTTCCGGTTTATTGCACGTTAATAATTACCCGGCGATAGGCGTACAGATTGGGCGATCCGTTATCCCGCAGGGTTAAAATAATGTGAAGATTTTTGCCGCTCGCACCTGAGGGAATTTGCACCGTAGCATTCGCCGAGGTGCTGTTATTAATGGTTACAGAACCGTTGTACGAACTCGGCTCATCGTAGTAAGACCATGCGTAAGCTAAGCCGTTATTGTCCGGGTCGCTTGAACCTGCTGCGGTCAGTGCAACACCAGAGCCTGCGCTGGCATTGAGATAAAGCACCTGAGTTGAGCTATTGCCATTCACTACCGCGATAGGGTGATGGTTGGCATCGGCATAATTATTTTTGATGCTCCAATCCATGCGCGCCTGAAAATCATTGTCGATCGCAGGCTTCCAACGGCTAATCGCACTAGTGCCTTCAGCGGTGTTGCCAAACATTTTATAGGTGTCGTACTGCGACTCATTTGTCACTGGCGACATACCGCGAATACCGCTTTTTTTATTGGTGTCAAAACGGCCACCCCAGCCACCTTGATCTACTTTTTCCGGGTCGTGCAGACCATTGGGAATTAAATGCATAAACGCTGGCGAATCGCCCTCGGTTGCATATTTGCGGTTGGGATAGGCTGCGCCCAGCGCACCATGGCTTTGTACATTAGTGCTCAACCAGCTGTCGGAAGGCGCCCAACCATAAACACCGGTCGCGCGGATAAAAAATAAATCCGGGAAGTTTTTTGTCAGCCATGCACCCGCATCGTCTTGCCCCAGCACATCATAAATACGCAATTTGCTGAGGAATTTATTGAAGTCGCTGGCCGAGCGTGTATTGCGCACATCCCATACTGCTTGCGCGATAGTATTGCAGCCGCCCCAACAGGTAACCCAGAGCGGGCGCGCATCATTTTTATCGGCCGCCGCAATAATAAGATTGGAACCAGCCGTGGCTTTACCGGCGCCGACATCCCCCATGCCATAACCTCTTTGCCCCATAGTGGATACGGATTTCAAATATTCGTATGAGGGAAAACCATCGGCATGTTTTTTCAAATTAGGTAAGGCTTGGTTATAGGCATTTAATAATTTGTCGAGCGCCGCCGTTGAGGTTTGTGTTTTTTTCCAACAGCTGGTGGAAACAATTAAACCTTCAATATCAAACAAGTTGGCCATGACCAATTGCCGCACCATAGATTGTTCATCATCCGGGTCGGCATTTAAGTCAGTGGTGTTGATGATACGAATGCGCTCGTTGCTATAAGTCGGTGTCGAGCTGGAGCTGGACGAAGGCGTATTGGACTTAACCGAGCTGCTTGCCATGGAGCTAGTCGCCATTGCGCTACTCGCTGGCGCGCCACTGCAGGAGCCCGGCGTTGCGGCTGCACCAGTGACTTGCAAATAATCCATATTGGGCAAACCCTCTGCGGTGAGCGCAGACAATTGCACCGTATTATTGCCCTGCACCAAATCGACTTCGATGGATGCGATTTGCCATGCAGCCCAGCTACCGGTGGTCGGCAATTCGACTGTGTAATTACCGTTGCTGCCGCCATTGATTAACAGCGAGCCATTGCGGTTACTGCTGCCGCCGTTTGCAAACCGGAAACTGAGAATATAGCGACTGCTGCTGGATGCATTGATCGCCCACTTAACACCATTGCCCACTGCGTTGTCGGTATTGGCAAAACCACTACCGGTAAAGCCGCCATTGTTGCTGTCGACTGTGCCGTTCACACCACAGAAGCCCGTCTGTTCTTCTTGAATGATAAAAGTGTTATTGCCTTGCGCGCTTGACGAGCTACTCGCTACGGATTTTGAACTCGGTGCAACTGAGCTTGGCGCAACTGAGCTTTGAGGAGTGGAACTTGCTGGCGTGGAGCTTGCTGGTGTCGAACTGGGAGCAACCGAGCTAAGGGGTTTTGAACTCGGCGCACTGGAACTTATTGCATTGCTCGATTGGCTAACAGCATTACACAGGCTACCCGTGACTACCGCCACACTGGCATTGCCGGTTCCCTGAAAACCAAAACTGGCCGACGCATTGGGCGCAAGCGTGCCATTCCAACTTAATGCCGTGGCGGTATAAGGGTTGGCTCCGCTGAGCGTAACATTCCAGGCGCTAGTGATAGTGGCAGAATCTTTCCAACTCACCGACCAACCGTTCACCGTTTGATTGGTATTGTTGGTCACTTTAATTTCTCCGGTAAAACCCGAGCCCCAATTGTTGGTAATGGTGTAACTACAACCGGCCCAGGAGTGACTGGAAATACTTAAAGATAAGCCCAACAGCAGTGCTGAATAGGCGATTTTTTTTGCCGAGCAAAATCGATTACTGTTCATTATGATTTCCGCTTGTTGTGAAGTGATTTTTTACGATTGTTTGCTGTTGGTTATTTTTATACAGCTAACAATCTGCTTAGTCGGTTAAGCATTAATACTTACTTGATGAAAATAAATACGCGCGCTGATTAAATTAAAAATTACAAAATAAATTTAAAAAACCATGAAACTCCTTTTTCATGGATAAGGGACGACCTGACAGCCTACCTACCTAAATAATTCATCAACCAGGTCATAGCTGGGCGCGGCGTACCATTGTCTTGAATAAGGCCGGTGCCATCGCGCCAGGTTTTACCTACAACATAGCCCCACAAGGTAATGCCCTTGACAGAGGAATGTTTATAGAACAGTGGGAATTGCTCCTGCATGATGCGCAATTGATCCTGATCATTAGTTTTAGCGATGTCGTATTCAGAAATATAAATCGGCACACCCAAGGCGGCGATTTGATTTAATTTGCTAGTCAATTCTGTCAGCGAGCGGCTCTCCAATCCGTGCGCTTGCAAGCCAACAGCATCTACCACACCGGCGGCGATCACAGGTTTTGCCAAGGTGATAAATTTATCGGTATCCCAACTCAGCACGTTGTAGTCATTCAAAATAAGTATCGCGTTGGGGCAGTATTTACGCGCTAATTGAAACGAGCGAATAATCCAATTATTACCAAAGGCGTTTTGTGCATAATTTGCTGGCGCATGTGAAGGAATTGCTTCGTTCACTACATCAATCATTGCGGTATCGGGATAGCGTGTGCAGTAATCGCGAATCCACTCTTCAATTTCTGCCGCCTGCTCAGTCGCACTCAATGAATTAATCCAACTGGGATACTGGCTGCCCCACACCAGCGTGTGCGCTTTGACCGGAATATTGTGCTGGCGAGCGTAGGCGTAAATGCGATCGGTGCCACTCCAGTCATACACATCGCGCGAGCGCTCGACCGAACCCCATTTGCCTTCATTTTCAGGGGTGATTTGATTCCAATATTTGTTGAAATCCGCACGCACTGCGCCCGACGTTGTAATGTTGCCGACAAACTTTCCTTGCGGCGCGGGCGCACTGGAAGAGCTCTTGCTCGATGCGCTACTGCTGGCCGGAATGCTGCTTGCGTTTGTGCTGCAAGCACCGCCACTGGTTGGTTGACCGGTAATGGTTAATGAATCGATATTGGGTAAACCTTCTGCCGTCAACGCGGAGAGTTGCACAAGGTTATTGCCCTGCACCAAATCCACTTCAATCGACGCGGTTTTCCAGCTCGTCCAACTACCGGTGCTTGGCAACTCGAAGGTGAAATTACCGTTGCTACCACCATTGATTAGCAGAGAGCCATTGCGATTGCTTGTGCCGCCATTAGCAAAACGGATTGTCAGTGTGTAACGGCTGCTAGTGGTCGCGTTAATCGCCCACTTAACCGCCTTGCCTTGGGCGTTATCGGTATTGGCAAAACCGGTGCCGGTAAAGCCGCTGTTATTGCTATCGATACTGCCATCTACACTGCAGAAGCCTGCTTGCTCTTCTTGCACAACAAATGAGGAATTATTGGCTGCACTGGACGAGCTGGGCGCGATTGAGCTGGCGGCTTTGGAGCTGGGCGCCGCTGAGCTAGGTGCGATAGAACTCACGGGAGTTGAGCTGGGCGCTGCGGAACTTGTCGCGGGTGTACTCGATTTACTGGTCGATGACGCCGCTGCGCCACAGAGGCTGCCAGTCACGGTGGCAACACTTGCATTGCCCGTACCTTGAAAACCAAAACTGGCAGAGGCGTTGGGAGCCAAGGTACCGTTCCAATTTAATGAGGTCGCGGTATAGGGATTAGAACCGGAAAGGGTTGCATTCCATGAGCTGGTAATAGTGGCAGAGTCTTTCCAATTTACAGTCCAACTATTCACGGTTTGATTGGTATTGTTGGTGACTTTAATTTCACCGGTAAAGCCTGAACCCCAATTGTTGGTGATGGTGTAACTGCAGCCTGCCCAACTAAAAGAACTTAGCGATAAGGTAAAGCCAGCAACAATAAGAGCAGTACTGCGCCGCGTTAAGATTGCCAATAGATTTGTTTTCATTGTCCCAAATACTCCTGGTTTTTAATGGAAGAAAAAGCCCTCACTGAATGCGCCGGCAGGGTTTAAACCTTGGCAAACAGGGCATTCAAAATGAGGGTAAGCACGTAGGGAATTACATTTTTAGATCACAGGTATTGCCGACACCGCACTTGCTGGAAAGAATGGCGGCTTTGGCTTGTGAAGCTGGCATTACGCTATAGCTGTAAGGCGGTTTAAATACACTGCCGGTTGAATCGTTAACATTTTTGGCAGTGCCTTCGTTGCCTATACCTTTCCAACCCGTGTGTGCACCACCCATGGTGAAAAATGCTGGTTTACCTGGATTGTCATAGGTGCAACCTTCAGCGAGCAGTTGCATTTCTTTGCCGACGCCATGCATATCGCCGGTGTTTTTGTGATAGTTGTTAAGCATGTGAACCTTGCCGAAGCGGCCACGCGGTTGACGTGATCCAACCAAGTCGCCCCACATACTAAACATATAGGTAATGTTTAATTTGCCACGGCTTTCCGTTTCGTCATCGCTACCGGCAATCAAATTGGAAAATTTATGTTCTTTGTTGTAGGTGTAGTGAAATTTACACCATGAGCAGGTAACAAAATCCCCCGAGCGAGTTACATCAAAATTGCCATCTTGCCCATCGGCTACATCGAAGTGATCGAACCATACATGGTGCGCACCACTACCAATATAAACGCCGTCTGCACCCGATCTACATTCGTCGTAACTACCACATTGTTTGCCGCGCACCGAGATATTGCGCACGATGATGTTGTATTTATCGGAACCGCTAATGTTGATATTGCCGCTGATAATTACACCGGGCTTGGTACCGATAATTGTGGTATTTGCGCCTGGAGTAAGCGTGCCATCGTAAACGCCGGGTGCAACCAGCACGATTTTGCTGCTGGAGCCGCTCACCGCTGATTTCAGCGCGCTCATGTTGGTTACGGTAATAGCTTTACTTAAATCAGTGCCGCCACCGGTGGTGCCGCCATTCATGCTCGCCCAACCCGGTGCCTTATCGGTAATGCTGATATAGCCAGGGTTGTTATTGCTCGGCGTGCTAGAGGCTACAGATGATGAGCTTTGTGGCACTGAGCTTGGCACAGAGCTTTTGGGCGCAGAGCTGGACGAAGCCGGAGTGCTGCTTGCGGTTGTGCCGCATGAACCCGGTGTTGCGGCTGCGCCAACCAGAGTCAATGAATCCACATTAGGCAAACCTTCAGCGCTCAGCGCAGACAATTTCACATTGTTATTGCCTTGCACTAAATCCACTTCAACTGAAGCAGTTTGCCAATTAGTCCAGCTACCTGTTGTGGGCAATTCGACGGTGTAGTTGCCGTTGCTGCCGCCATTAATCACCAGCGAGCCATTGCGGGCACTGCTGCCACCATTGGCAAAACGGAATACCAGTGTGTAGCGCGAACTGTTCGATGCATTCACTGCCCAGGTAATAGCGGCGCCTTGGGTATTGTCGGTATTGGCAAAGCCACTGCCGGTATAACCGCTATTGTTACTGTCGATGGTGCCATTCACCGAACAGAAACCACTCTGATCTTCCTGCAAAATCAAAGACGTGTTGGTCGCTGCAGAGCTGGTGGCTTTGGAACTGGGTGCAACCGAACTTGCCGGTGTTGAACTAACCACAACCGAACTGGCCGCTTTAGAGCTTGGCGCTGCAGAACTGACTGGTGTACTGGATTTGCTGCTGGATGACACCGCCGCACCACAGAGGTTGCCGGTTACAGTTGCAACACTCGCATTTCCCGTACCTTGAAAACCAAAACTGGCAGACGCATTAGGAGCCAAAGTGCCATTCCAACTTAATGCAGTTGCGGTATAGGGGTTTGAACCAGTGAGGGTTGCATTCCATGAGCTGGTGATAGTCGCAGAATCTTTCCAAGTCACAGTCCAGCCATTCACCGTTTGATTGGTATTGTTGGTGACCTTAATTTCACCGGTAAAGCCTGAGGCCCAATTGTTAGTGATGGTATAGCTGCAATCGGCCCAGGCAAAAGACGAAACAGCAAGAGCCAAGTTGGCAAGCAGCAGGGAGCACCCACTTCTTTTAATCAACTTATAGTGTTTGATGTTCATAATATTTATGACTCGCTAAATTTTAGAATAATAGGAACCGACCATTTGCCATGGCGTGCAAATGACTACGGAGAGATTGTGGATGTTGAGCGAAACGACAATGCCGTTAAATTGCTAAACAGCCCTGTATTTATGCTTAATACTTGAGGCTATTGGAGATGCAATGCGCACTTTTTTATAGTGCTGCTCGGGTTGAATATCTATTGTTGTTATTTTTATTTTATGTTTAACGAGGTGATTAAAGAGTAATCCTGTTTACCTAAGTGAACTGCCTGAAATCTTATTAAAAGCACCTGAATACTAAGGTTGCACTGGCGAGAGTGTGCGTTTTTTAGCAAAAAAAACAATCAATGTTCAAATAGCAGATTTTGTTTTAAATATAAATTTTTCTGCGCCGAATAAACTTCCACTCATCCTTCACTGAACTCGTGTGTCATCAAATCGACTCGTGGGCTTTACGATAATCGCGCGGCGAGCAGCCACATGAGCGACAAAACGCTTCGTTAAAACGGCTAATGGATAAAAAACCCGATTGCAGGGCGATCTCGGTAATCGGAAGGTCAGTGGTACTCAGCAGGCGCTGGGCATGGGATACCCTGTGCTGGGTAATGTAATTCACCAATGTTGTCCCAAAGGTTTTTTGAAAAAGATTCATGGCATAGTTGGGGTGCAAATTCACCACCTTACCCACATCTTTAACGGAGAGTTTTTGGGTGTAATTTTTAGCGATAAAACACGCCATTTGTTCAACTTTGTTGAGCCCGGAACCAGTAACACTGGACAGATGGTTGCGAATATTATGGGAGTCTGCATGGGTGTGAAAATCCAGCGCAAAACGAGTCAACCGCGCTTGCATTTCCAGAATGACTGGTCGCTCATGCTGCGGGGAATCATTCATTAAGTCGGCCTCCCAATTTTCAAACAGCTTTGCATCTGATTCTGCTTTTTGCGCGCTGAATTCGCTGAGAAAGTAGCCTTGCATTAAGGGCTGAACAAATTCTTCTGGCAAACGCCACTGCAAAAAAAACTGCAACGGTATTGTGGCCACAAAAAAAATGCTGTCTTCTGAATAATCAATAATTTGATGCGGTATTGCCGCCCAAAAAATGCTGAGCCTGCCCACTTCCACACGCTGTTTTTTACCCCCCAACAAATAGGTAATCGAACCTGACTTAAGCAGATTAAGTTCAATTTCGTTGTGATGATCCGGGCGCTGCATGGGGGAAGGTTGCCAATGAACACAGGTTAAACCATAGGGCGTGAAGTCCGGACGGTTTGGATCAAATGACTGGGTATTAATATCTGAATTCATTTTTATTATTCAATGCTGGTAAAAAAACTGAGCACAAGATTCCCCTTCCTTTTATCACCCAGGAGGCTTATGCATTTTTTGCGCATCCAAGCTATCTACACAGTAGACAGCATAATCTTTAGCTTGGGAATAAAAGCTTAGAATCCGAGAAATATTGTGCGAAAAACAGGATGACTCACAACTTTGTTAAGCTCATTGTATGCCGGTAGTTCCTTTTTAGGCTCCTTCTGTTTGGCCGTATTTTGCCTAACTCAGCTTCTAAATCGAACAGAATGGATCTCAACAATAAAAATGACAGACACCAGAGAGGTGAATAATGAAAATAGTTCCAGAGCAAAAAAAATTTACTAAAAATACACTCACGCTA
This sequence comes from Cellvibrio sp. ATLC23, assembly GCF_057196725.1. Lineage (NCBI taxonomy): Bacteria > Pseudomonadati > Pseudomonadota > Gammaproteobacteria > Cellvibrionales > Cellvibrionaceae > Cellvibrio > Cellvibrio sp. ATLC23. Next base: position 430,782 of record NZ_JBXUOS010000003.1, read on the forward strand.
GCAGTAATCGCTGTCTGCTCAGGTATTTCTTGCTTATCTATGGCGCAAAATAATGCCAAGGAAGATGGGGTTATTGAGGAGGTAACCGTAACAGGATTCCGCAGTAGTCTGGTCAATAGCCTGAATATTAAAAAAGAAAAAGTCGGCATGGTTGACAGTATTACCGCTGAAGATATTGGCGACTTCCCGGATAACAACCTGGCCGAATCCATGGGGCGTATTTCAGGTGTAGTGATCACGCGCGCAAATGGACAGGGTAAAAATATTAGTGTGCGCGGCTTAAGTTCTGATTTTACTCGCACCCGTTTAAACGGCATGGAGGCGCAAGCCGCTACCTACAACACCACCTCCCGATCTTTTGACTTTAACCTTTTTGCGTCTGAGCTTTTTAGTCGCCTCGATGTAACCAAAACGTCAGAAGCTAAATTAGAAGAAGGTTCTTTGGGCGCGACTGTGGATATGTACACCGCACGCCCCTTTGACTATAAAGGCAATAAATTTATTGTGGGCGCAAAGTTAGGACGCAATGAAAATGCAGATGAATTGGATCCACGCCTTACCGGTTTAGCAAGCATCCAAAACGATGAAGGTACTTTGGGCGCTGCCGTCTCAATCGCCTACTCGGATTTTTATACCGCAACGAATTCAGCGAATACAGGCCGCTGGGAAGCTAATACCGGTGCGGGCAATAACAAATGGAAAAATGCGGCGAGTTTACCGGCTGACATTAACAATGCTTTTCATCCTCGTTTTCCACGTTACTACAATAATAAAGCTGAGTTTAATAACCTCGGGATTACAACAGCACTGCAATGGCGACCTACTGATTCAACTCTATTAACACTGGATGTATTGCACTCGACACAAGATCAGGATGAAGTTGCGCCGGCATTAACACCCATTTCTCTTTCGCGCACTGGCACGGGTGGCCGCGTTCAAACGACGGTTAATCCCGATCCAAACACTTACACCTTTGATGCTAAAACAAATGCCTTGCTACGCGCACAGTTGTCCGGTGTTGATATTCGCTCGGAAGGTGTTGAGCGCCACATAGAGGATGAATTCAATCAATATTCTTTATCGCTCAAACAAGACATTTTTGACAATTTCAAATTAAATTTGATGGCAGGCCGCTCGGAATCAGAATCCCGCGGGATTCAAACCCTGGCCATTCTTGAAGCATTCAATCAGGACTTTTCTTATGACTATACAAAGGGCGGGCAATCATCTCCCACTTTTACTTACGGATTTGATTTAACCAACCCTGCCAATTGGATCATTTCCGAGTCTCGTCTCAACAACAAAACAACCACCTATTCATTTGATAATTTTGCTGCTGATCTCGACTGGGAAATTAACGATACATTTTCGGTGAGCACCGGGGCATCGAGAAAAGTTTTCGAGTTTGATTATTTTGATTTAAATAAAAACGTAAACTTTTGGGATGATTCCCTGCAAGGCAGTAAATTAGCATCCAGTGTCGTTAGCGCTGGCTGTCCGGTGACAGTGGCAGGCTTAAAAACCGTTGGTCAAGATATGGGTTCCCTTTACCAAGACTGGGCAGGGCAAGTGTATTTCAATGCCGATTGGCCAGCATTTGCTAAAAGTATTGGCTTTCCACAATCCAACAATAACACTACCGATTCTTGTTACAAACTTGATCATGGCGCAAGTGGACGACGCAATGTTCAAGAAACAGATTCAGGTGTCTATGCCCAGTTAAACTTGCGCACTGAAATAGGATCCATGCAATTTCTGGGTAACGTTGGTGTGCGTAAAGCAGATACCGAAGTTGAGTCAACCGGTGATATAGGTGTGGAAGCAACAACGGTTAAAAAAGAATATTCCGACACTCTGCCCTCTATTAATGCGGGATTGTGGTTGACCGATGAAATAATTGTGCGTGCTTCATGGGCGGAGGTTATGTCGCGCCCATCATTGGGCAACCTGACACCAGGCGGAACGGTAGATGGATTTAATCGCACCTATACAGCGGGCAACCCAGGGCTTGATCCTTATCGTGCTAAAGCAACCGACATATCGGCCGAATGGTATTTCACCGAAGAAGGCCTCTTGTCGATCGCTTATTTTGAAAAGGATATTGAATCTTTCCCGGCAAGAATTGATGTCACCGTACCTTGGACTGCACTTGGCTTGCCCAACAGTTTGCTCTCTAGCACACCGGCGACACCAAGCGATATGTTCCAATACAAATCGCTGCAAAATGGTGTGGGCGGCAAGCTCGATGGCTGGGAGTTACAGTACCAGGCACCCTTCCAATTTGGTCCACAATGGCTGCAAGACTCCGGTGTAATTGTCAATTACACCAGCATATCTTCCCGCGTAAATAACGGCACCGAAGCGGCTCCGGTATGGGGGCGTTTGGTTGATCAGGCAGATGAAAGTTATAACCTGACACTCTGGTATGAAAACGATGCAGGTTTTGATGCGCGTATTGCCTATTCCCACACAGGCGATTCGCCAACCCTGGCCATATCTCGATTCAATGTCAGTAGCGGGCCGCGCGCAGGTATATTGCACGGTGAGGATTTGCGCGATGCAACAGATTTTGTTGACGCAAAAATCGGTTATAAATTTAATGACTCGCTGAGCGTTAGTTTTGAAGTATTGAATATTACCGACGAAACAGTGAGAACAAGTATGGGCAGTGACGGCTATAATCTGGAAGAGATTTCTGATCAATCCGGGCGCCAGTTCTACTTAGGGCTGCAATATAAATTCTTGTAATGTTTCTACGACACTCTGATTAACATCCAATCTAGCCAGTCACAATTAACTTTAGATAGTAGCTAGATTGAAATGGCAAGAAGGGTGTTGTTTAGTTAAGAAAAATCAATAACTAAGGATTCCGGCAATAAGCCCTGAAAAATGGGCAGCAACATTCTAGTTGCGCGCTAAGCTGTACTTTAGTTATCTCTGGAGAGTATTTAGTCCTTTAGGTCTGCTTCGGCAGGCCTTTTTTTATTTTCCAGGATGAAATGTTCACTACACTTAACTGCACAAAGGCAGGAGTATTTTTTTATGACAAAACCGAAGCGCATCAGCAGCTTGGCAAACAGTTTATATGTCTGGCTATTAAGCAGTTTACTGGTGCCGGGATTGCCCGCTATGGCAGCTGAAATACAGCCGGAGCGCATGATTGTGCTGACCGATATCGAAGCAGATCCGGATGATGCACAAACACTGGTTCGCCTGATGCTCTACGCCAATCAAATCGATATTCAAGGCTTGGTTGCTACCACTTCGGTGCATCAAAAAAATCGCATTGCACCCGAGTCGATTCATCAAATCATTAAGGCTTATGGCAAAGTACAAAAAAATCTGAACCGCCACGAGCCAGGCTTTCCCGCCGAAAAAACGTTGCATAACCTAGTTAAGTCGGGGGCGTCAATTTATGGCATGGCAGCGGTTGGCGATGGCAAAGACACCGAAGGTTCTGACTGGATTATCAAGGTGCTACGCGAACCCGATACGCGCCCGCTGTGGATTTCAGTCTGGGGTGGCGCCAACACGCTAGCGCAAGCGCTGCATAAACTAAAAGCGACCACATCACCCGCCGAACTCGCTGAATTAGTGGCGAAATTACGCGTGTACACCATTTCAGATCAGGACGATGCCGGTTTTTGGATTCGCAAAGAGTTTCCGCAATTAGACTATATCGTCAGCCCCGGCGGCTATGGTGCAGCCACTTGGATTGGCGTGAATCAAGTAGTGGATGGCATTGATAATTCCACCATCAGCAATCGCTGGCTGGCGAAAAATATCCAACAAAATCACGGCCCACTGGGCGCAGCCTATCCTGATGTTGCCTACGGCATGGAGGGCGATACTCCCGCCTGGTTAAATTTAATTCCCAATGGTTTGCGCTCGGCAGAAACTCCCGCTTGGGGTGGCTGGGGCGGACGCTATGAATTGTATATTCCCCAGCGCGCCGATACCGACCCCAAGGGCTTTAATGGTGGCATTCCAATTGAGCAAGAAGTGCGCCCTATTTGGACTAATGCGGTAGATACTTACTCTCCATCGGTTATGGGGGAATATGGCCGCGCCACTCGCAGAAGTGAAAAAACCTTTAGCGATTATCGCACCACTATTTGGCGCTGGCGCGATGAATTCCAGGCAGATTTTGCCGCACGTATGGATTGGACTATAAAAAATTATGCTGAGGCGAATCACCCACCCAAAGTTGCGCTGACCCATGAAAAAAATATTCGCGTTCAATCAGGCCAATATTTTTCTTTAGATGCCAGTGCATCAAGCGACCCGGATGGTGACAGCCTGAGCTACTACTGGTTTGCCTACCCGGAAGCAAGCGGTTTTAAAGGAGAGGTAAAAATTGATACGGAAAATTTAGCGCGCATTAACATCACCACAGCCAACGTGAGCCAGGAGCAAACGCTGCATGTGATAGTGCGAGTGACCGATAAAGGTAAACCAGCTTTATCGCGTTATGAACGTATTATTGTGACGCTGACACCTTAGAAAAGTGCTGGAAAACCCCCAACTTTAATGGGTCATCTACGCAGTGATTACAAGCGATGAAAGATAATGGCGGAACTTGATATTTAACAGGGCACTAGTGAAGTTTTTGTACACCTGTCTAGCACGCTTAATCAAACTGGATGAAAGTCGACTTATCCCGAGACTCTTTTAAAATGGTTGCAGGAAAGCGATTCCTCAACGAAAAAGGGATAGACCCGTCTGATTTATATAAACATATAAAATGCACACCACAAACAGATTCAGAATATCGAGTGATTAGCTCAACCACACATAAGGTTACGGCCAAGGAGCGGGCGTGACACTGATATACTGGGCACCTCCGTCTTCCGGCTCAGGCTCCATTGCTTGCGCATCGATACCACATGCAATTTTACGAAAGTTTTCTTGCACTTCAGCAAAATCGTTTCTGTGTAAAGGCGACTCTTTGTTGGGTGTATTTTCTATAATCCAATCAACTAACTCATTGAATTTACTATTTACTTCCACTGCAAAGGCGATTTTTTCGGGTGCTTGTTGCATCGTATACTCCTGCCCAAATGATGATTGCTTACTGTCCGGTAAATACCCTGGCTGCGTAAAAACCTGCCACGGCCGAGGCTGCAGTTACGGCTGCTCCCCATGCGACATCCACTAATGTGAGGGTTATTGACCAATCCTTCAGTGTAACCATATTGATCAAACCATAACTCACGCATGCCACTAGCCCCAGCAATAAACTGAACCCGGTAGCAAGCATCCAGTGTTGCTCAGGCAAGGCAGGACTTACTGCAAAAAAAACGACTCCCACCAAATAGAGTAGATAAAAAATTAGCGCTGGAATCATCCTGACTTCTGCTGTCATGAGCACCCCTCCTTTGTGATTGATAGAAATTCTTAGCCACTTTTGTCAACCAAATAAAAATCCATTACACACAACACACGCGCGGCGAAACAACTAGCAACAACATCACGCAAAACTAAAATTTCACGTAGCTATGCATAGCAATAGCAGATGAAAATTTTCACAACCTTCTAGCTAGGAATAACATTTATTAATTGTTATCAAGTGTAACTAAAAGGCTGATTTTGGCATTCAGCACTTTGGAAACAGGGCAAGCACTTTTAACTTCGTTTGCTATCTCCTCAAACTCTTCCGCGTCCATCTCAGGAATCTTCGCTTGCAAATCGAGATGGACGGCAGTGATGGTGAACTCTTTTCCTGATTGCTCCAGAGTCACCTCAGCATTGGTAGTTAATTGCTCGACCAACATTTTCATTTCCGTTAACCGCGCAGCCAATGCCATAGTGAAACAACCCGCATGAGCCGCACCAATTAGCTCTTCTGGATTGGTTCCTGGAGTATCCTCAAACCGGGTATTGAAACCATAAGGTGAAGATGAGAGAGCAAGGCTTTGAGTTGAGATATAGCCTTTGCCTTCCTTTAATGTACCAGCCCAAGTTGCCGATGCCGTACGTAACATAATGATGCCTCCATAAAATCGATGGACTGATGCAGATAGCAATTTAAGAAATTTTGCTCAAATCGGTTGCATCATCGAGTCGTAACCATCGCAGGTACAACTAGGAGAGTCTGTGCGGTAACTAACAGTGAATTTCACTGTAAAAAAGCGGATTTATTAAATAAGGAGGGCTGAATTAGGCCGCAGTGGGAAAATTAAAAAAGGAGGCAATCGCCTCCTTTTATTCACTTCAAAAAATAATTACTTCTTAATACCTTCCACTTCCAGAGCAAGCTTCACAGTTTGCGATGCTGGACCGAGATCCATTTTTACGTTGAAGTCTTTCAGGTTGATGGTGGTTTCGCCGGAGAAACCCGCACGATAACCGCCCCACGGATCTTTGCCTTCGCCGATTTTATCGACTTCGATGGTTACGCTTTTGGTAACGCCATTCAGGGTGAGATCACCAACAATATCGAACTCGTCTTTATTATCACCCACTACAATTTTGGTGCTGGCAAAGGTGGCTTTTGGAAATTTTTCTACATTTAAAAAATCATCGCTGCGCAAATGTTTGTCGCGCTCAGCGTGATTGGAGTTTACGCTGCCGGTGTCGATAGATACGTTAACTGTGCTCGCTTCAGGTTTAGCTGGATCATAAGTGAACTCACCAGAGAAGGTATCAAAGCGACCGGTCAATACACTGTAGCCCAAATGTTTGATGGCAAAATTGATCGAGGCGTGCGCGCCCTTGGTATCAATAACATAAGTATCCGCCAAGGTTGGCAAACTCAAGAAACCAATACTACTCAGCGTTACCGCGAGCAAAGATTTTTTAAATAGGGATTGTTTTAACATAAATAAACTCCTTTGAGATTAACCAGCGTGGTGAAAAATAAATATTCATTTTTTTGCATCAATCAGATTTTTTTACCGGTTTTAGCATTCGCACTAAGGTGCGATCGCGAATAATAAAATGGTGAAATAAAGCACCTAGCACATGCAATGCAACCAGTAGGACAATGCCCCAGGCAAAATATTCATGCAGCTCGCCAGCGAGATCGACTTTTTGTGAACTCAATTCAATCAATACTGGGAAATGAATGAGATTAAACATACTCGCCGGTTGGCCTTCGGCGGTAGTAATTAAATAGCCGCTAATTAACACTACAAAGATAAAACCGTAGAGACCAAGCTTAACGAGTTTTGCCGCAAGGTTTTGCGCGCGCTTAACAGAAAGTTCAACCGGTGTTGGATTAACGACGCGCCAAACAACACGCAGCAACATTAACAGCAGCACCACCAAACCTAAGCTGATATGTAATTCAGGGCCTTTGTGATACCAGTCATCGTAGTAGCCCAAATCCACCATGTAGATACCAAGGCCAAACAAAAACAAAATTAATATCGCACTGATCCAATGAATCGCAATAGACATTAAACCGTAGCCACTGCGGGAATCCTTCAACATGCATCGCCTCTGAATTAAAAGTACAAATGAGCGCAATCGACTGCGCTCTGGACAAGGTGAACGAACGATAGCAGCAATGCGTACAAATTACAGTAGCGATCAAGTCTAACGCGACGGAGATGAAAAAACAGAACACCGGAAGTAAAGAAAGGTTTAATAGAATATTTTTTTATTTTTCAGCAGCTTATAAAAATAATAGTGCTCCTGTGCCAATCCCACAAAACCAACCAATCTACTTTTTTGTTGCTTATGATCAGTTTTTCAGTCGCTTTAACAGGCGACATTAAACAGAGATAGAGGGATTATTTAATACAGGTCGCTTGTGCCCATGCTCATCCAGCGCGACGTAAACATACTCACCCTGGGTGACCTGAGTAATTTGATGGGTGAGAAAATCTTTAATCCACACTTCGACTTTGACGCGTATCGATGTATTGCCGATACGCAAGGTACTGGTGTAACAACTGATAATGGCGCCCACCGGCACCGGCCGCATAAACACCATACTACCCACTGCAACCGTAGTCACCCGCCCCTGCGATACTTCATTGGCGTGGATCGCGCCAGCGAGATCCATTTGCGCCATTACCCAGCCGCCGAAAATATCGCCAAAGGGATTGGTGTCGGCAGGCATGGTGATGGTTTGCAGAGCGATGGTGCCGGTGGGGGTCGCATTAAACGTTTGCATAGATTACTTCCGAAAAGCTGATTCCAAGAGGCGGATTGAGCTCTGAGTATAGACCTACATCTGCTCTGGCAACCAAGTCACCAACCCCGGCCACAAGGCCATAGCGCAGAGCACCAATAATTGCAGGGCGATAAAGGGAATAACACCGCGATAAATTTCGCCGGTTTTAATACTGGCGGGCGCTACACCGCGCAAATAAAACAGGGCAAAACCAAACGGCGGGGTGAGAAATGAGGTTTGCAAATTTATCGCGATCATAATGCCCAGCCAGATTGGATCCACCCCCATGGCGAGCAATACCGGGGCGACAATGGGTACGACTACAAAAATAATTTCGATAAAATCGAGAATAAAACCCAGCACAAACATCACCAGCATAACGAGCAATACGGCAGTGAAAACGCCACCCGGCAGCTGGCTAAAAAAGGCATGCACTAATTCTTCACCGCCGAAACCACGAAACACCAATGAGAATAATGAAGCGCCGATCAGGATCATAAAAATCATTGCGCTGATTTGCAGAGTGGAGCGCGAGACTTCGCGCAAGCGCTTAACACAAAATTGTTTTTTACTGAGCGCTAATAAACAGGCACCTAATGCGCCGACACCCGCCGCCTCAGTTGGTGTTGCTGCACCGATTAAAATAGAACCCAAGACCAAACCAATTAATAACAAAACCGGCAACAAGCTCAGCAATACTTTTACAAGAGATACTTGTTGCTCGTCAGCGTTGATCACCACCCGCGGAATAATATGCGGGCGGAAAAAGGCGGTGAAAAAAACATAGAGCATATAGAGTGCAACCAGCAACAGGCCGGGCACTAAGGCGGCGACAAATAAATCGCCCACGGAAATCGTTTTTGGGTTAAACACGCCGAGTTTTAATTGCGCTTGTTGGTACGCACTCGACAACACATCGCCCAGCAATACCAACGCAATCGAAGGCGGAATAATTTGCCCGAGAGTGCCTGTGGCGCAAATGGTGCCGCAGGCAAAACTGGGCGCATAGCCGCGTTTAATCATCAGCGGCAGCGACATCAAGCCCATGGTCACCACTGTTGCGCCGACAATGCCGGTGCTCGCTGCCAACATGGCACCAACGGCTATCACGGAAATTCCCAAACCGCCCGGTAAACGCCCGCAAGCTTTGGCCATATTTTCTAACAGATCTTCTGCAAGGCGGGATTTTTCCAACACTGTGCCCATAAACACAAACAGCGGCACAGCAACTAGCGTGTAATTATTCATGATGCCGTAAAGGCGCGAGGGAAAACTTTTTAATAAATTCGGATCAAATACGCCGCCAACAATGCCCATACCAGCAAATGCCAGAGCGACGCCACCGAGGGTGAACGCAACGGGATAACCGAACATTAAAAAAATACAGATAGCGGCAAACATAAACAGCGGAATCAATTCAATTAGCATGATGATTCCTCCTGCGCGACAAACTCACTCTCAGGAATTATATTCATCAATAGCAACAAACTGCGCAGCAGTTCTGCAATGGCTTGCAAACTCACACTCAGCGCCATCAGCGGCAGTAAACTTTTTAACAAATACACACCGCCCATGCCCCCGGAATTTGCCGAGCCTTCGTTTATTCGCCAACTTTCCTGCACAAACTCCCAACTGCCCCAGCCGATAAAAATCATTAGCGGCAAGGTCAATAACACACTGCCCAAGGCATCCACCCACGCGCGTTTACGCACTGACATACGGCGATAAACAATATCCACCCGCACATGGCCGCCGCGTTTAAGCGTGTAAGCCGCGCCCAACATAAATACCAGCGCGTGCATATAAGTGACTGACTCTTGCAAGGCGATGGAACCTATACCCAACAGATGGCGCAAGCCCACCACAATGCAGGCGATGATCACCATAATACCGGTGAGCCAAGCCGTGGTATTGCCGGTAAATTCAGCAATTGCATCGAGCCAGCGAAGCAGAAAAAAAGAGGACGCAGGTGCAGGGAAGTGATTCATGAGTTAGATTTTTTATCAGAACTGAGTGGCGGCGATTATACCTGATTCTTATTAGACATCACTTAAGTTAACGGGTAGCAACTTGTTCATGGTTACGTATGATACGTATCCTCTTGCCAACGTTGCGGATTGGTACGCACATATTCAGTTATCGCTGAATAAGCTTCCTGGCTACGAATAATATGCTCGTGATAATTGCGCTGCCAAACCGGAACACCGTGCATATCAATATTTTTATTAATTGACCAAGTACACCGCGCCTTAAAACCCCGCACAATTTCCCCAACCGTAGGGGCGCGATTTATCGCGCCCTGATTTAATTCGGGCGCAACATCAAGATTGGGCGCAATAAATTGCGCCCCTACGAGTTGGATTATTCCGTGTAGGTGGTTTGGCATGATTACAAAATCATGCAAATTTACCTGATGGTAATTGCTGATAATTTCGCGCCAATACTTTTCGACAATTTTGCCTGTGCCGTTGAGTATCATTTGGCCATCGACAATATCACCAAAAATCATGCGGCGCTCATAAGTACAGATGGTAATAAAATACCAGCCGGGTTGTGAGTAATCATAGCTACGTAGGCGAATAGATTGGCGGTGATGTACCTTGGGGTTGTAACTCATACATTCCTTTGTTTGATTTGTAATGTGACATGATCGATGTAGGGGCGCAATTTATTGCGCCCTGGTTTATTCCCAAAAATCAGGGCGCGATAAATCGCGCCCCTACGGTTTACTGCAATTTACCCAACTTGCCCTTCGCCGCTTCGCCAATATCACCACCGCCTTGCGCAGCTTGCTGGTAATACTGTGCCGCTTGCGCGCGGTTGCCTTTGGCCATATTGACCTCACCTAAATAGTAAGCCGCAATTTGAGTAGGCAAATAACGCTGGCTCACCAGCAGATCTTTTTCTGCCATGTCGTTTTTACCCAACTGGCTATAGGCGATACCGCGAAACACATAGGGTTTAAAATATTGTGGATTGGCTTGCACGGCGCGATCCAACGCGGCTACTGCGTCGCTGGTTTTATCCTGCTGCAATAACAACTGACCTTTCATCTCCCAGAATAAATTTTCTTTCGGCTGTTGGGCGATAGATTGTTCGACATAAGTCATCGCATCGATATATTTTTTCTCTCCCGCCAGTTTTTGCGCTTTTTGATAATTGGCGTAGGCTTTTTGATCTTTGGTCACTTGCGCCATAGCCCGCTGAAAGGCCTCTTTGTTGCGCACGCCACCGGGATATTTAGCGGCATTAGCGCGATTGCGAGCGACCCGCTCCTGTGACGGTGGATGGCTGGCAAACAGGCCTTCGATAAACCCGGAGTTGCGCCCTTGCGATAACTTCACAAAAATTTCCTGCAATTCAACGGCGGCTTGTGCATCGTAACCGGCCTTCGCCATGTACTTCATGCCCACTTCGTCGGACTGCAACTCGTGGTCGCGGCCATACTTGGCTTGCCATGCCTGTGAGCCCACCGCCAAGGCCCCCACACCCAAAGCACCGTACTCGGGTTTTTTCTCGGCAATCGCCACACCCGCTATTAATACTCCCGCCCCCATCAATACATTTTGGGTTTGCTGTTGCGCACCGTGGCGCGCGGCGGCGTGCACAATTTCGTGCCCCATCACTGCCGCCAGCTGGGCTTCATCTTGCAGGTACACCAATAGGCCACGGTTGATGGCGAGTTTGCCGCCGGGCATCGCCCAGGCATTGGGCACATCGTTATTGAGCACCACAAATTCGTAGGGCAGATCGGGGCGATCGCTCACTGCAGCGAGTTTTTTACCCACCTTCTGTACATAAGTAGTAAGGCCTGGATCAACCACATATTGGCCGCCCTGGGATTGCTGCGCAGGCACATAGTTTTGCGCACCGGCTGCCACTTCTTGCTCGGGCGACATAAGTGAAATCTGGCTTTTGCCAGTCACCGGGTTAACCACACAGCCAACCAGCGACCATGCCAGAACGCTAACGGCGAGAATGGGGGAAAGTAATTTCATAGTAAGACTCCTTGAGACAGAGGCGGGTATAATGCCACATCTTTTACCACACGATTTTTAATACAAGGTGAATCCCTGCCAATGAAATCCCTGCAAGTGATCGAACTCTTTGCCGGTATCGGCGCCGATGGCAAACCGATAGTCGAACAACTTCATGTGCGCGAGTTGGAAGATGGCAACTTCCAACTGGTGCAATCACCCGCGTTTGCCAAGGGTTTAGCCAGTGGCGATGTGGTCAAAATGCTGCCCGATACCCGTGAATTTGATTTGGTCCAGCGCAGCGGCAATCTGAGTGTGCGCGTATTTAGCCGCAGCGATATTCAAGCGCTGGGCGATGTGCTCACCGCTGAACTGGAAAAACTCGGCGGTGAACTGGATCGCGAGACGCCGCGTATGTTGGTTTATTCTATCCATGTGAGCTGTGGCTTCAGTGCGATCGAGAACATACTCAACGAATATGTCGGCCGCGACGGCCAAAGCGCCTGGATGTACGGCAATGTCTACGACCCAGCCGACGGCGAAACACCGCTCAACTGGTGGCTGGATTTGCTCAAGCCTGAATGACATTTTCGACAAAAATCTCTTACAAGTATTTTGATCGTCACTCCCGCGCGCGGGAGTCCAGTTTTTGACCATCAGACCTATGGATCCCCGCCAGCGGGGATGACGACTCCCTTTTGAAGAAGCCCTGTATGCTGCATCTGATCTCCCCTGCTAAAACCCTGGACTTTGAAACGCCACCCAAAACCGCCGAGTTCACCCAACCGCAATTCCTCGACCATTCACAGGAATTGATTAACGACCTGCGCCAGCTCACGCCGCCGCAGGTTTCCAAGCTGATGTCGATCAGCGAAAAACTGGGTGCATTAAACGCGCAGCGCTTCCTCGAATGGAGTGCGCCTTTCACCCCACAAAACGCCAAACAAGCGCTGCTGGCATTTAAAGGCGATGTGTATACCGGAATGGACGCGGAGCAATTTTCCAAAGCCAATTTCACCTTTGCTCAACAACATCTGCGCATCCTCTCGGGTCTATACGGCTTGTTGCGCCCGCTCGATTTGATCCAGCCCTATAGGTTAGAAATGGGCACCAGCTTCGCCAATGCGCGCGGCAAAAATCTGTATCACTTTTGGGGCGATATCATCACCGAGCAACTCAATCAGGAGCTGGATGCGCAGCAAGAGCGGGTATTGGTGAACCTCGCCTCTAACGAATACTGGAGTGCGGTGAACACTAAAAAATTGCACGCCGAAGTAATTACGCCGGTGTTCAAAGATTGCAAAAATGGCCAGTACAAGATCATCAGCTTTTTTGCCAAAAAAGCGCGCGGCATGATGAGCGCCTATATCATCCAGAATAAATTGACCAAAGCGGAGCAGATTAAAGGCTTTGATACGGCAGGCTATCGCTACGACGAGACCAGTTCATCGCCCAAAGAATGGGTTTTCTTAAGAGAAGAAAGTTAGAGCAATAGAGCTGCGGAAAATATGACGATATGTACTTAAACAAACAGATAAATTAATCGCGATAAACAAAAATATTTTTAGCGACAAACTTTATATAGTTAAAAACTCGACTAACCTAGTTTTGGCGGCGAAAACGATCTTAGCAGGCCGTTGCAAATGAATGCGCAGCTCCCTACAGTTTTGGAGCTTTTGAATAACCAATAATAGCCACGATAGGAAATCGCCCGATGAACCTCAGCCATGCGTATCTCGATCGCATTATCGCCCGCTTGTCGCAAGTGGCCGAGGTTTCCTACCGCCGGATTTTTAACGGCGTCGGCCTGTATTATCGCGGTGTGCAGTTCGCCATTATCATCAATGATCATCTCTATCTTCGCGCCGATGAATACTCACGCCCGCTCTATCAGCAAAAAGGCATGACCGCCTTTCAGCCGCGCGCCGCCATTAATGTCGACTCCTGCTTTTTCCAATTGCCCAATGAAGTGCTCGATCAGCCGGGTGAACTCCGCCACTGGCTGCGTATTGCGGTAGAGGCAGCGCAGATTGGCAACTTCTGCGACGATGAAACCACCCTCGACACCCCCATTCGCCACCTGCAAGCGCGCGCAAATTATTAAAGCTGGTCTAGGCTAAAGGGATATTTGTTAGAGAGATGACCTATGGGCATTCGTATTCTGGTGGTGGACGATGCCACTTTTATTCGCGACATGATTAAAAAACAGCTGCGCGACAAAATTTCCGGTGTGGAAGTATTTGATGCACCTGATGGCGCCCGAGCCTTGGCACACCTAAAAGGTCAGACCATGGATCTGATTCTCTCGGACTGGGAAATGCCCAATATGACCGGTGCCGAGCTGCTCACCGCAGTGCGCGCCATGCCCAATGCCGGCACCATTCCCTTTATCATGATCTCCAGCCGTGGCGACCGCAGCCATATAGTGAAAGCCATTGAGCTGGGGGTATCAGATTATTTAACCAAACCCTTTTCCGCCGAGGAACTGTTAAAAAAAGTCTTTAAACAACTCAAGCTCGCGGGCAAAACCCCGGTACAACAGGTGCGCACCGCCTCTACCCAAGGCATCGCCTTCGCCTCGGTCGATGTACTGACCGGCGGCGCCGCACCTCTCTCTACCACACCCAAAACTCCCAATCCGTTTGCCAATAACAGCGCTGGTGTACTGGGCGCGCAGTCAACGGCTCCCGCTGCGGCAAGCCCCAAGGAAGTCGCATCGCCTAAAACGGCCAAGGGAAAAGCACAGCTGCGCTTCTCGAATAACCGTAGCTTTGGCTGTGTGATTCGCGAAATGTCGCTGCAAATGATGAATTGCTTAATGCAGCGGACAGAGGACCTACCCACTATTTTCGAGCAGGCAGTGGTCGATATAGAAACGGGGGATGGCAACAGCCTTGCCCGCGTCAATGGCTATGTTCATAGCATTCAAGCCGGTGAAAGCCGCCCGGATACCAATGTGGTCAAAATTATTATCCGCTTTGTAGATAACGATGCCGACAAGTTTGAAACTCTCTCCAAGTACATCGCCCAGATGTAGCTTTTTTAACTTCGCAGCAGCAATCCAGCACTCAATGACTATACTCAGTCCATAATGATTGACTGATTGCCGCCCGATTTGCAGGTATCCCTATTTATGCTTCGTCTTACCCACTATTGCCAACAAGCTTCCCTTCTGGCGCTGCTGTTTATTGCCGCTTTTTCACAGGCGGAAATTGACCATCGTTTTTCCGGTTTTGCCACACTCGGGCTGGTCAGCAGCGACAACCCCAAGCTCGCCTTCCGTCGCGATATTTCACAAGGTGATGGTTCTTATGATGGCACTCTGGAATGGCGCACCGATAGTTTGATTGGCGGCCAATGGGATAGCAGTTGGTCATCCAACATCGATACCACTGTGCAGCTGGTTGCCAAAGATCGTCATGAGAACAATCTCAACAATTCAGTGGAATGGGCATTTGTACGCTATCGCCCGGCCGATGGTTTTGACCTGCGGCTGGGGCGCTTGGGTACCGATATTTTTATGCTGTCGGACTACCGCCAAGTCGGTTATGCCTTCCCCTGGGTGCGTCCACCACACGACTATTACACCCTGCTTTCACTCTACCATTTTGATGGCATTGACCTAAATAAACGCATCAATTTGAGCCAGGGCACGCTCAACTTGAAAGCGTTCTATGGCAACTCCGATCAAAAATTCCCCACCGGTTTGCGCTCCAGCGATACAACTCGTCTGGATTTTGATGTGAGTGGCGCAAGTGTGGTTTGGGAGCAAAATGACTGGAAGCTGCGCTACAGCTATGCCAACGTAAACATCAATAATAATGTTGCTCAATCACTGATTGATGCGCTCGATGCCGCAGTACCACTTTGGCCCGAGGCCGCCAGCCTCTCCAGAAAAACCGCCACCCAAGGGCGCGATTTTCGCTATCACGAACTGGGCTTTGGCTACGACAACAATCAATGGTGGGTACAAGCAGAGGCAACACAATTGCGCAGTGCAACTGCCATAGTGCCCCAAAGTGACCACGCCTATCTCAGTATTGGCCGCCGCTTCGAGCACTTTTCGCTCTATACCCTCGGCGGTATCGCCCGCCCCAGGCATGACCCCGCTGTTGTCACCCCGCCAACAGGCTACCCCAGCCCCATTGCTGAACAGCTAGCCCAACTGGCTAGCGCCACCGCGCGCAGTCTCAATGGGGTGCGCATCCATCAAAAAAGTCTAGGTGCAGGCATACGCTGGGATTTTGCCGCCAAAATGGCACTTAAAGTGCAACTTGAAGAATTTAGAATTGACCGACAAGGCACCAACTTATGGTTGCGAACTAATTCCGGGCAAGCAATTACCGAGAATCAGAAATCACAGGTAATAAGCGTCTCACTGGATGTACTGTTCTAATGATGAAACTGTCAATATCGATCATTCTGCTGAGTTTTAGCGGCCTGCTCCAAGCCAATACCTTGGTGATCGTTAATGCTCACAATCCCATTACCCAGATGGAACACAAACAAGTGGTAGATTTATTTATGGGACGCAGCTCCGTTTTCCCCAATAAAGAACCCGCCCACACTCTGGATTTAAAAGCCGGTACACCGGTGCGCGCCAGCTTCTACAAAACCCTGACCGGCAAAAGCGAAGCGCAGGTGGATGCCTATTGGGCAACATTGGTCTTTGCCGGGCGTATGTCGCCTCCCAAACAATTAACCGATGAGCAACAAGTGATTGCGGAAGTCGCCGCCAACCCCAGTGCGATCGCCTATGTCAATCGCCAACCGCTGCCCGCTAGTGTAAAAATTGTGATGGAGCTAAACACCCCCGAATGAATATCAAAAGCCTTCACATCAAAGTATCTCTCAGCGTTGCCGCCGCGGCGCTTTTTGTAGTGATGTTATCGTCGCAATTTTTTTACAAAAGCAGCTATGAAAGCTCGTTTAGCGATAGTGAGCGCTCAGTGCAGCAGCTATTGGAAACCGTGCAAACTACTGCGGCTATTGCCGCCTATGTGGGCAACCGTGAACTCGCCCAGCAGGTGGTCACCGGCTTGACCCAAAACGATATTGTGGTGGGCGCCCAAATTATCGCCAACAACGAAATCATTGGGCAGGACGGTAAAACCAGCAGCGACATCAAACAAACTGCGCTGATTTCCATTCCCTTGATCGCCCCTTTTGACGACAAAGAAAAAGTGGGGCAATTGGCGGTTACGCCCAACGTTGCCCTTATTGCCCTACGCGCACGGGATTCGGCTATGGCCACCACTATCGGCCTGGCCGCCCAAGGCGCTGTAGTAGCGCTATTGGTATTGATACTGGTTTACTGGATGATGACGCGGCCGCTCTCCTATTTATCCGGCAACCTGCACCGCATCACCCCGGGCGATGGCAAACGGCTCGATGTAAATGGTTTGCACCGCGGCGATGAAATTGGCCTGCTCGCAGGTGATATCAACGCGCTACTGCACACAGTTGAAAATATGCTCGAAGAAGAACGGCAGTTGCGCCACCGCGTAGAACTATTGGAAACACGCTTTCGCGGTATTTTTGAAGACAGCAGCGCGGGCATTTTTTTAGTGCGGGAGTTGGGCGCACTGGTTACCGCCAATCCGGCCTTTTTCCGCCTGACCGGTTTAGCGGAACACCAAAGCGCTAATGTCGCCAACAACGATATTATTGCGCGGGTATTTCTCGACCACGAACAGGCCCGAGCGCTGATTCAGCTCGCCTTGGCCAGCCAGTTGCCGCAGGCTGCTGACCTGCGTATCCGCACCGGAAGCGAAGTCAATCTGCGCTGGGTGCACTGCATTTTTTCACCGGCAGACAATGAGCAGCAAGGCACCACTGTGGAAGGCGTGATGTACGACGTCACCCAGCGCAAGTTTTCCGAGGAGCGCATTCGCGAACTCGCCGAAAAAGACAGCCTCACCGGTTTAAGTAATCGGCAAGCCGCTGAAAGCGCGCTGGTGGAATTAATTCACCAAACCCCCATCAACAGCTGTGAATTTGCAGTGATGATGATCGACCTCGACCGCTTTAAATTCATCAATGACACCTACGGCCACGATGCAGGCGATAAAGTATTAGTCACTGTCGCCAAACGTTTACGCAAATTGGTACGGGATTCAGATATTGTCGCGCGTCTGGGTGGCGACGAATTTTTATTGATTCTCAATCATGCAGGCAATGTCGGCATGATTGAACGCATCGCGCAAAAAATACTGGATGCCCAGCAAGCCCCCATCGAAGTACAGCCGGGGGTGATGGAAAAAATCGGTATGAGTATCGGCATCGCCCTCTACCCCCAGCACGGCGACAACTCCCTCAGTCTGCGCAAACATGCCGATCAGGCGATGTATTCGGTCAAACGCGAAAGTAAAAATAACTACGCCATCTACAATCCAGACGAAAAAGCCACGACCTGAGTCAGGATCAAATGGTAGCCAAATAATGTATACGATTACATTTTTAAACGCGCCAAAAATGAAACGTTTACACACAATTTTCAACATAAATTAGGATTTAGTTTCTACAAAAAACCTTTTTTAAGCAAAATAAAACCAACCAGCTATTGCCCGAACTCGTTCCCCTGTGTAGCATTTTCACTATCAAGGTCGCGTTCATTGGAACACCGTGGGTAGCCCATGGCCGCCACTCTATTCGCGCCAATTCCTTTTTTGAGCCAACACCATGAAACAGCGTAAACCTATAGTCATCGCCAATTGGAAGCTGAACGGCGGTCTGGATCTGATCTGCACCTCCGTGGCGTCATTTATCGGCAAACACTTCGCGGCACAAATCGCCATCTGCCCGCCCTATTTGTACATGCGCGACATGATGACTTTTTTGCAGTATTCCGAATTGCAAATTGGCAGCCAGAACGTCAGCCGCTATGAATCCGGCGCTTATACCGGCGAGACCTCCGCACAGATGCTGAAACAAGCGGGCTGCTCGCTGTGTTTGATTGGCCACTCGGAACGCCGCGCCATGTTTGCGGAAAATAACGAGGGCTGCCAGATCAAAGTGCGCACCGCATTGAATCAAGGTTTACTACCCGTGCTCTGTGTTGGCGAAAACCAACAGCAGCGCGAGAGCAATATCACCGAGGAAATTCTTCGTGAACAATTGCGCGGCGGCCTTACCGGCATTGACCTTTCCGACAAAGATCTGTGTGTAGCCTATGAACCGGTATGGGCGATTGGCACCGGCCTTGCAGCAACACCGGCAATTGCGCAGCAAGTCCACCAATTTATTCGCGCCGAACTCACGCAGATTTTTGACGCAGACACAGCAAACCGAGTGCGTATTCTTTACGGCGGCAGCGTGACCAAAAGCAACGCGCGGGATTTATTGCAGCAAACCGATATCGACGGCCTACTCGTTGGCGGCGCCAGTCTGGACCCGGGCCATTTCCGCGCGATTTGCGAACAGGCATCCGAACTTGCAGAGATGAATACCTAGCAGGACAAGGGCGCGGGAAACAGCGCCCCTGCAGATCACATAACAAAAGAAAAACTAAAAAAGCTAATCGGCGAACAACACGGTCATCACAAAAAAATCAACCACAGCTCAGGATTTGATGATGAACAGTCTCGCTAACCTTGTTGCCCCCGGTGTTGCCACTGGCGATGCCGTAAAAACCCTATTTAATGCCGCCAAAGCAGGCGGCTTTGCCTACCCTGCCGTAAACGCAGCCAACACCAACACGATTAACGCTACGCTCGAAGCGGCACGCAAGGTCAACTCGCCGGTGATTGTGCAATTGTCGCAGGGCGGCTCCGCATTTTTTCTCGGCAAGAGCATTAAGCTCGAAGGCCAGGGCAGTTCGATTCTCGGCTCCATTGCCGCCGCGCACTATGTACACACAGTTGCCGAAGCCTACGGCATACCAGTGATTTTGCACACAGATCACGCCGCGAAAAAATTATTGCCCTGGATCGACGGCCTGCTCGATGCCAGCGAAAAACATTTTGCTAACACCGGCGCGCCGCTGTTCAGCTCGCATATGATCGATCTATCAGAAGAATCGCTGCAGGAAAATATCGAAATTTCTGCCGCCTATTTAGCACGCATGCACAAACTCGGCATCACCCTTGAGATTGAATTGGGTTGCACCGGTGGCGAAGAAGACGGTGTGGACAACAGTCATTTGGATAACTCCGCGCTCTATACCCAGCCGCAAGATGTCGCCTACGCCTATGAAAAATTGCGTCCGATCAGCGACAAATTTTCCATCGCTGCCTCGTTCGGCAATGTGCACGGTGTTTACAAACCCGGCAATGTAAAACTCACCCCGGAAATTTTGCGCAACTCACAAGCCTATGTGAGCGAAAAATTTGGTGTACCCTATAATAGTTTGGATTTTGTGTTTCACGGCGGTTCCGGTTCGGAAGCAGCCGATATCACTCAGGCAATCCAATACGGTGTGGTGAAAATGAATATAGACACCGACACCCAATGGGCATTTTGGGAGGGCACTATGAGCTTCTACAAAAACAATGCCGATTATTTACAAGGCCAAATCGGCAACCCTGATGGCGAGGAAAAACCCAACAAAAAATATTACGACCCCCGCGTTTGGTTGCGTCACAGTGAAGAGCATATGGTGCAGCGCCTTGAGCAATCATTTGCGGATTTAAATTGCCTTAACCGTTACGTCTAAATAATGCAGGTATGTGCATGAAAGAATTATTGAATGTGTTGCGCAGTGATGAAGTAGATACAGATTTAATTCACGTCATTGAAACACTGGTCGATATCAGCAAAGAAATCGCGTTTCGCGTGCGCCAGGGTGCGCTCGCGGGCGTGCTCGGCTCCTCCCAAGAAGAGAATGTTCAAGGCGAAACTCAAAAGCATTTGGATATTATTTCCAACCAGCTGATGAAAGATTTATTGCTCGCCTGCGCACCAGTGGCTGCGCTAGCATCAGAAGAAGAGGATTCAGTGGTCGCGGCAAATGCAGCTGGAAAATATGTAGTTGCCTTCGACCCACTCGATGGCTCATCCAATATTGACATCAATGGCCAGATCGGAACTATTTTCAGTATTTATCGCGCGCTCGATTCAGTACCTCATCACAGCGAGTTGCAATTTAATCAAAAAGGTTCACAACAAGTCTGCGCCGGCTATGTGCTTTATGGCCCGTCAACACTATTGGTAATTACTACTGGAACCGGCACGCGCTGCTTCACCCTCGACTCACGTCAGGGCGACTTTTTACTCACCGCTGACAATATTCAAATAGCCAAAGACACGCAGGAATTTGCCATCAACATGAGCAACTCGCGTTTTTGGAATGAGGCAATGAAAAGCTACATTAATGATCTTGTTCTAGGCGAAACCGGGCCGCGCGCAAAACGGTTTAACATGCGCTGGAATGCGGCGATGGTGGGGGATGTGCATAGAGTATTAACCCGCGGTGGAATATTTCTATACCCATCCGATAGCCGCAACGCCAAACAACCAGCCAAATTGCGTTTACTCTATGAAGCGAATCCAATGGCCATGTTGATTGAAAATGCCGGCGGCAAAGCACACAGTGAAACCCAACGTATTTTGGATATTCAACCGCAACAATTGCATGAAAGGGTGGCGGTGATTTTAGGCTCGGCGAATGAAGTGGATACCTGCCTAAAGCTGTAATTATTCCTGCTGCGACATTAGGGGCAGCTCAATACGCGCGCAGCAACCTTGTGCAGCTTCACGATTAAAAATGCGCAAGCTGCCTTGGTGCAACTCAATAATTTGTCGGCTCAACGCCAAACCTATACCAGAGCCTTGCGCCTTAGTGGTATAAAAAGGAATAAATAAATTTTGGTTGTGACGAATACCGCAACCGGAATCCACAATATCAATGCGCAGGATGCAACTCTGTGACGTTTGAATTTTTTCAACTGCAATAGTAATAGCGGCCGAGGCATCGCCCGCTTCTGCATGCTGCATAGCCTCAACCGCATTCTTCAATAAATTAATCAGCACCTGTTTCATTTGCGTACTATCGAGTGCGCAAACCAAATCGACATCGCCTATCAGCACAATGTTCTGCGCGATAAATAAAGGCAAAATGGGATTGACCAAAGTGCGGATGGAAATCTCTTCGCACTGCGGCGGTTTAATATGCGTCAAGCTGCGATACTGGGCAATAAACTCGGCGAGCGATTTGGCTCTATCAGCAATAATTGTCGCGCTGCCGAGAATATCCTCCCGCGCCGCCTGCGCGGCATCCACCTGTTGAAAGTCACAGTGGTTTACAATATCCATTAAGGAATGGCTTAGCGAAGCAATTGGCGCCAGCGAATTATTAATTTCATGACTGATAACCCGCACCAAACTCTCCCAGGATTTTAACTCCTCCTGCCGCAACACATGATTCATATCCGTAATAAGTACTAGCGTTTGATCGCTGCCAAACTCTCGAAACCTATCCACTTGCAAATACAATTTTTTAAACTGCTCACCCAACTGCAGATGAACCAGCGCTTTGCCCGGTTTATCTGGCAGTGTTATGGGTAATTGCTGCAGCGTTTTAAGCGGTGTTTTTTGTTCGAGTTGTAGCATTAGTGTGGCCGCACGATTTATCGCACTGATATTGCCATCCTCATCGGCGGTAATCACACCTATCTCAATTTGCGTAATAATTTTTTCCAACAGCGCACGCTTTTCAATGTTGGCCAATTTATGGCTGGACAATTCTTGGGATAACGTATTGATACTATTGACCAAACGGCTCAAGCCGGAAGAAGTTAATTCCTGCCGAGCTTTCAGTGAAAAATCACCTTGCAACATGCCCTCAACTACCGAGGTTAAACTGCGCAAGCGATAACGTAATTCGTGCTGCGTGATATACACCGCATAGGCAATGGCGGAAAATTCCAGCAGCCCCAAAATGGCAATAAAATAGGGCGAAAAATCTAGCTGCACACACAACCCAAGTGAAAAAAACGCCAGTGGTAAACTGGCGGCCAGTATTGCGCGGGTTTGAATAAATTCTAGTGGGCGCTTTTTCATCGAATTCGCAATTTTTCCAAACGCCGATAAAAAGCGCTGCGACTTAAACCTAACGAACTGGCGGCTTTGGACATATTGCCCGCCTGTTGCAAAATACGCGCTTCAATAATATTGCGCTCAAGCTCATCCAGAGTGCAATTGCTATCCAAGGCATAAAATGCCGAGCTGAGTTCACCGGCAGTTTGACTATTGCCCTGCAACATTAACGCATCCAGATCGATGATCCCGTCATCACATAGAATCAAACTACGCTCGATAACATGCTGTAGCTCGCGAATATTTCCAGGCCAATCATAACTGTTGAGCCGCTGGCGCGCCTCGGCGGTCAATTGCGCGAGCGGGCGCCGATGCCGCAGGCAAGCGGCCGTCAAAAACTGTTGGCATAGATCATCTATATCTTCGCGGCGCTCGCGCAGTGCAGGCACATGAATTTCAACTGTATTCAAGCGATAGAGCAAATCTTGCCGAAAATGCCCTTCACTGACGAGCGCGTGAATATCGGCATTGCTGGCAGAAATTAAACGCACATCGGCATTCAGCGTCACCGATGAACCCAAGCGCTCAAATTGTCGCTCCTCCAGTACCCGCAATAATTTCGCCTGTTGGCTGAGCGGAATATTGCCAATTTCATCTAAAAATAAGGTGCCATGATGGGCAAGTTCAAAGCGGCCAATGCGCGTTTCTTTGGCATCGGTAAAGGCGCCTTTTACATGACCAAACATTTCACTTTCAAATAAGGATTCGGCAATAGCGCCCATATTAATGGCAATAATTTGTTGATCGCTGCGCGCAGATAGGCGGTGAATATAATGCGCAAGCATACTTTTACCCGTGCCATTTTCACCGGACAAATAAATATTCAAATCACTTTTGGCAACACGGTGAATCGTATCCAGAGTCACTTTCATTGCCGCTGAGTGGGTAATAATCTGCTGATTTTTATGCGCAGAAACAGCTTGGCTCAACAATTTATTTTCCGTCATCAGCGCTATCTGGCAACGCTTTTGTTCCATGATGCGCGCTTGGGTTCGCACTATGTGCAAAAGCCGCTCGTTGTCCCAAGGTTTTTCAATAAAATCACTCGCGCCCTGTTGCAAAGATTTCACTGCTAGCTCAATTGACCCCCAACCCGTCATTACTACGAGAGGGATATCTGCATTAAAAGCTACGCATTGGCCAATTAAATCCAGACCTTCGCCACCTGAGGTAGTGTCATGGGTAAAATTCATATCCAACAACACTACATCAATCGCCGTTTGCTTGAGCGCGACCATTGCCTCTTGAGGGCTTTTTGCCAATAGCACCTGATGTTGATCGCGCTTCAACAACAGTTTCAGCGCCGCGAGAATTGCCTCATCATCATCAACAATTAATACAGTGGCCATTTATTTATCCGGGTTAACGTCATTTTATTCATAGCGCAATGCGGCTGCGGGCTCCATACGCAATGCACGTCGCAGAGGAACCCATGTGGCAAACGCGATCGCAAGCATAATAATTAGCGGCACCAGAATATAGGCTAGCAGATACAACTGGCTTTCCGTACCAATAATGCGCATGAAATTTTGGCTCATAACATACGCAAGGGGGATACCAAAGATAAAACCCGCGATTAATTGTATTGCGCTCTGCCGGGTAAATAATAAAACAATGCGTGTATCCGGTGAGCCCAGAGCGCGGCGGATGCCCAACTCCTGCGTGCGCTGTTCAACATGATTAGCCATGACGCCGTAAATACCCGTTACTGCCATCACCAAGGCACAAAGCGCAAACAATAAAAAAATTCGCTCCACAAATTGCAAAAACATTCGATTATTTTCCGCTTGCGCCGTCAACGCCGCAAACCGGTACATAGGCAAATTGGGGTCAATGCGGTGCAACACTTTCGCCAAGGCATCCTGATACTGATTAGGGTCTGAATGGGTTTTTAATACGATTGCCATTGCATCGCGCGGCATCTGACGAAAGGGTACATACAAAACCGGCAATTGCTCCGGGCCAAATAAACTGCCCTGCATTAATTGCGGCACCACACCGACAATGGTCATCCAGACATCGTCGGCGTTAGGGGTTCCGCTAATGCGCCGAATCCGTTTGCCAATGGCGGATTCATCCGGCCACATTTTTGCGGCAAAAACATCGGATACCACTGCAACCTTGGGTGAATTTTCACTGTCGCGCGTATCAATCAAGCGACCGTCTAAAAGCGGTATCGACAAGGTATCAAAGGTATTGGGATACACCTGCACCAAATGCGCTTGCGGAAAAACAAAATCGGGAAATTCCTGCCCTTCAGGTTGAAAACTACTGGGCGGCAAATATTCCGTGGGCACGTGCGACATCAGTGTTGCCTGTTCCACGCCTGGGATATTGCTCACATCCATTAAAACACGATTATAGTAGCCGGTTTGCGCTGGCCCTTGTGCATAAATACTGGGGGGAGGATTGACCCGTGCCGTTAAAAAATTATTGATATTAATGCCGTAACCTTCACTAACGGCTTGATAAATTAAAATTGAAATTACACCGGCAACAATCATTAGCGTACAAGATAAACCTATCTCAATCATGACCAATAGTTTGCTGATCTTACTAGTGGTTTTCCCCATAGCCGTTTTTGCGGTGTCTTTTAATACGGCGTTAAAGTTGCCGCCTGAAGCCTTCCATGCTGGCACCCAACCGGTGACTAACGCGGTTACCAAGGTGATAACAATGGCGTTCACTACATCCTCAAATTTCAAGCTCATAAATGCATAGAAAGGCAAAATATCGGTGCTGCGATCCAGAAAAAAATGGGTTGTTGCATCCAGCCCCCAACCGGCAAATAAAATTGCCAGCAAACCACTGGCACTACAAATCAAAAAACTCTCCCATAACATTTGGGTAATGAGTCGCGCCCGCGGTGCGCCCAGAGCGACACGTATGGCAATTTCTTTAGCGCGCATATTGGCTCTTGCCAGCAATAGATTGCCAACATTAATACAGCTCAAGGCCAACACAAACAGCCCCGCACTTAACATCAAGTAAGCAACACCAATAAAACCACGCATAAACTCTTGTTTATAAAGCCCCGCCCGCACACTGACATTTTGTTGCGGGTTAATACGCAAATCAGGGCTATTGGCAAAAATATTTTTTAATTCCAAATCGACGGCTTGCGCCGAAATACCGGGTTTGGCCTTGGCTAAAATACGCACCAAAGGCGAATCTTTTAACAAGTAGTTAGTCGCCGTTTTTCGCAACGGCATCCATATTTGATTATTAAAGGGGAATAAATATTCCGGCGGCATTACCCCCACTACTTCAACCTGTTGGCGATTAATCTGGGTTATTTTTCCAATAATAGTTTTATCGCCGCCAAAATAGTTCTGCCACAGCTCATAACCAATCACGACCACCTGCGGATTACCCTCCAATTGATCGCTCTCTATGAGCGTGCGCCCTAACAGGGGAGCTACAGAGGTATATTCAAAAAATCCAGCACCGGCAAAAATCCCTTGGTAGCGAATGGATTTCACTCCATCAGACAACACTGCCGTTTCTGAACCAAAAGCTACCACTAACTCCAGACTTTGACTTTCAGTTTTTATTTTTTGGTAGTCGTGCAAAATCGTTTGCTGTACCCGATCATCTACCGTGCGATTTACAAACATCAAACGCTCGCCATCCGCAAAATCCAGCGGGCGAAACACGATGGTATTGACAATCGACAACATAAAAATAAATACACCCAAACCCAGCGTCATCACCGCAATCGTCAGGGCAGTAAACCCCGGTGCTTTAAGTAACAGACGCAGACTGTATTGAATATCGCGTAAGAAATTCATAAGGCACCCGCCTGCAGCTGGCCCAGCTCGAACTCATTCAAATGCGTCCCTGCCGCTGGCAAACGCTGTTGTTTGAGGTTGTCGTTGGCGATATCACTAACGATTTGCCCGTCCATCATTTGCACAATGCGATTGGCGCGATGTGCCGAGCGCGGGTCGTGAGTCACTATACAAATAGTCGCCCCCCTAGCGTGCAGGCTATCCAGGAGTGCCATTACATCAGCAGCATTTTTTGAATCGAGATTACCTGTTGGTTCATCCGCTAATAACAATGAGGGGTTGCCCGCTATAGCGCGCGCAATCGCCACACGCTGCTGCTGGCCACCGGATAATTGCGCAGGATAGTGATTGACGCGGTGATGCATACCCACATCTTGCAAGGCTTTTTCTACCATCGCCAAACGCTGTGTTTTGGTTAAATCGCTGCGATAGGTCAACGGCAGCTCCACATTTTCTTGTACTGTCATATCGCTGATTAAATTAAACGATTGGAAAATAAAACCTATCTCCTTATTGCGAATTTGGCTGCGCTGTTTGTTATGAATATCACTGACCGGTAAACCCGAGAGCAGATATGTGCCAGCCGATGAACTATCCAATAAGCCCATTACCGATAAGAGCGTCGATTTGCCACAGCCGGATGGCCCGGTAATAGACACATACTCACCCTGTTTAATCGTTAAATTAATATTGCTCAGGGCATGGGTTTCCATGTCGTCGGTGACAAAGATTTTTTTTATTGCATCCATTTTAATTAATTGCGCTGTCATATTTTATGGCCTCCGCCGTTATTTTTAGTAGATAGTTTCTGGATATTATCGAGTTAATTGCAACCGGGAATAGCTATCCAACTGTGATTGGTCTGAAACAATAATTTGATCGTTAATACTTAGGCCGCTGACAATTTCAATTTTGCTGGCTGAGCCTCGGCCAAATTCAACTGGCACTTTATCGGCATAATTTCCGTCTTGTGATAATTTAAATACGCGCATTTTGCGAAAATTTTGCGAATAGGCCGGGCGCTCCACAAACAGAGTATTGCTTAATGCGGCCACCATAATTTCGCCATCAATTGTCAGCTCTGGCCGCGCATCAGCAGGCAAGGGTTCACGCAATGCAACATCCACTTCTACTGTGCCATTCACCACCGAAGGCGATATACGGGTAATCGCACCCGCGATACGGTTATTGCGCGTATCAATACTGACTTGCTGAGCAAGAGCCACCTGCTGAATTTGTATTTCCGGAACCAGCAGGCGCGCAATCAATTGGTTCTGCTGTACCAATTTGGCAATATTGGTTCCCAGACCAAGCTGCTGCCCCGGCTCAATCGACACCTCTTGCACAACACTTTCCATAGTGGCGCGCACCACCAACTGCTCAACCTGTTGTTGCGCGCGCTGAATTTGTTTTTCTAATTTTTTGATGTGCGCCTGTTTTACGGCAATTTGTGCCGCGACATTTTCTTTTATGCTGAGGGTTCGTGTCTGCTCTATTTGCCAGCGCTCTTTGCGCTGGGCAGTTTGCATTTGCATAGATTCATAATCAATTTTTGATACTGAACCCTGATTGCGTTCGCGCAAAAAATTTTGCGCATTGAGTGTCAACTCTGAAGTTTTAAATAAGCTTTTGGCTTCCAGTTCAAGCGTTTTTTGATCCAGCAGTGCAAACTCCAGGTCTTTTATTTCCGCCGCATTTTGCGCCTGCATGACTTCCATATCCCACTGTAAATCATCGTAGGCCTGTTCCAATTCAACATTGCTTAATACCGCAATAATATCGCCCGCCTGTACATGGGCGCCGGGCTTAACCAATACCCGCTCCACCTTGCCGTTGGTCTCAGCCGCCAACCACCGAATCTGGGTGGGCACCAGAGTGCCGGGGGCGCGCACAATAATCTCAAAGTCGCCCTGTGCCACACCGGCTACCCGGAGGCTATTGCGCGCAATTTTATAGTCGGAAGCATTTGGGGAAATAAATAGGGAAAAGCCGATTACAGCGCACAGCAAAACACTGGCGATAATCCATTGGGGTTTGAATAGGTTTTTTTTCTGGCGACGAATAATATCCACGTTGTTAAGTGCCCGCTATCAGGTTGTTAATACCTGTTCTATAGCAGCAACCACGCCAACTGAATATTATTCAAATAAAACAATAGATTAGAAGATATTCACGCAATCCCGATAACAACTGCTGTGCTGTTATCGAGACGTTGAATAAAAAAACTGTAGCGAAAATGGGACAGGTTTATTGCGGCGCAATCCGGCTTACTTACGCGCAAATTTCAACACCTTGGCTGCAGACATCACTTTGTTGGCCAAGGTATTTTGTTGCTCGGCACCTTCTGCCAAGCGCGCAATTGCAATATCCGTTTCATTAATGCCGGTAACAAGATTGATTAAACGACCGCGCATTGCCAGAGCGCGGCTGCTTTCATCCTGCGCGCTGCTATTTATTTGTTGCGCAAGTTCACTCGCATCTGCTACTGATTGCTGCACGCTGCTCAGTGAATTCTGGGTGGCTTGAGTTTCTTGCAAACAGGTCTGCGCAGTTTTTTGCTCCGCATCCAAACCTTCAGAAATTTGCTGCACAGTCGTGCGCAAATGAGCAATCATGGTATTAATTTCCCCCGTCGCTTTTTGTGTATCAAACGACAAACGGCGTACCTCTTCTGCAACTACGGCAAAACCGCGCCCGTGTTCCCCCGCACGCGCCGCTTCAATCGCTGCATTGAGCGCAAGCAAATTAGTTTGCTCGGCGACACTGTGAATCGTATCCAATACCGAGCCGATATTATCGGTCGCGGTGCGCAACTCGCCCAGTGTGGTGCAAGAGTGGCCAATCTGTTCCGCCAGTGTTTGCATTTGTTTAACCACATCTAACACGCGGGATTTACCATCACTCGCGGCGATCATCGCCTGATTCACTTTGTGGCTAACCGCATCCAGGCGCTCGGTCATATCGGCCATAGATTTCACCACCGCTTCTGTTTCGGCGCCGACATGATTCATTTCATGGCGCTGGCGGGCAGTTTCATCGCGACACTGGCGCGTGGTGGTGACATTTTCCAATGCACCCAGCAAACTCTGTTCACTGGATTGATTCACTTGAGTTAACACGCTATTTAATTCTGAAAATAAAAAATTTAATGAGCGCCCCATTTCACCAATTTCATCCTGCCCCTGCGCCGGGAATTGACTGGCAAGATTTTTTTCTTGCGCGGCTTGTTTAATGGTCTGCGCCAAACGCGCTAAAGGATTGCCAATATATTGCGCAAAAATATAGGCGACACCCGCGGCAATCAGCGACAACAACACACAGGCGATCACCACACTGCGCCACACGGTTTGCTCCAGATTGTTAAGCGAGGCAAATACTTCAGTGGGCGACTGCTGTGCGATTAAGGCAAACGTTTGATTGTGAATATGCAGCGGCTGCCAACTCATCAATACCTTGTTATGCAAGGCATCCTGTTGCTCACCCAAACCGCGGTTACCAGCCAAGGCTTCGGCCACGGCGTGAGTATTAATTGGGGAAGGTTTAAGAGTTTGCACTGCCGATTGCTGCTGTGTGCGCATTTCAGTAATTAAAAAATGTTGTGCGTCCACCAAATAAATATCACCCGTATCACCCAACCCAAGTGTGTGCCACTGTTGATTTGCACTAATGATATTGGTGAGCCGCGCCGCCGGAATTTCCGCAATTAAAAAGCCAATCGCTTTAGTGGGGCTTTGCACATCGTGAAATACCGGAACACCCAAATACACCAGGTGTTCACCAAATCGCCATTGATTGTGATGAAAATCTGAGAGCAGTAATTGATTGGGCTGCGCGTTTTGCAATTGCGTGGCCAGCGCTGCCAGTGGCGAATTGGCAAAAGGGCCATCTTTTAATGAGCTACCCAGCACTGGAGTTTTGGCAACGGAATAAATCACCGCAAGACTTTGGCTATCCACCATTAACAAATCGGTAAAACCAAAACGTTGCACCAAATCGCGAAAACTACTTTGGTAGCGGCGATGCTGCTGCCCGTAAATAGTCGCATCGGCGGCATCATCCATTAAAGCTAATTGCGCGATAGGCTGTGAATTTTTTTGCAGATAATGATGCTGAATTAACAGCGCCTCTAGCGACAACTGCTGCACCCATTGTTTAACATCCGGCGCCGCCGCGCGATTGATAAGGCGGTCATGCGGCAAATAGGTTTGTTCATACCAATCGCTCAATTGCGCGCGCAACTCATCAATCGATGCAGCGCTCACTTCATAGCGATAAGAGGCAAACGGCCGCACCAAAGCGTACACCGCCTCCTGCGTCATACGCCCGTGGGAGAGCGATAACAACAAATCGGAATAACTGGAGAATTGGGAGTTAATCGCCTGCGCGCGGCTTTCCGCCAAGGCCTGGAATTGCTGTTCCAAATTGTGCGACAAAGCTTGTTTGGATTCTTTAAGAGCCAACCAGCCAGTTGCACCCGCCGCCAATACCACGGCAATGCCAGTCATGGCGATGGCACCTAACATTAAACGCGCTGAGATTTTCATAGACAGTTGAACTGTAAGACCAAGGGCTATTCAATCTAGGCAAACTGCATGACAGTTTTATGACAAAGATAAACTAGCCCTAAGGTTTTACCTTTTCAACATTGGGCAAACAGACTACTTACTATCCACCGCCGTTGGTGCGGAGCGAACAAACAGAAAGATCATCACAATTAACGCCACCAATGCCGCTAACGAGCCCAGGCTTAATAAAGGCTCCAGCTTTTCTGGCGGCGCTATTTTTCCATAGAGCAAATACAAACCAGATAGCATCAACAGTAGGCCAAGCTGATGGCAATAAAATTGCACCTGCGCCAGTTTGGGATGGCGATTGCCCAACCACAATTTATGGCAGAGTGCATAAATAAAGGTGACCACAAAACCCAGCAACATAATATGGGCATGAGTCACCAACTGACCGTGATTGTGAGTCGCGGCCATATGAATCCCCAGAATCATTCCCAGCAGGGCATAAATCAAACCGGTAATGGCAAATTTTCTGTCCATTTTTTTCTCCAATAAAATTGTGTGATATCAAACTTCATTTGCGACTAATGCTGGCAACTCCACTTCCTGTTCCAGCTTGTGCCATTCACGATTGCTGAGCAGCGGTTTTAACATAGACAACAACATACTGAGTGTTTCCGCAGGCACAACCTGCGCCATAGGTTGCAGCACTTCCAAACGCTCGGTATGGGTAATATTCGGCAGCATCATTAATAACGATTGCAGGTTTTCTTCGGGGCTGAGTGAGGCAATCAATCGCTGCTGAATATTGCGTATCTCGGCATCGCTGCAAAACTCCCACAACAATTCCGCGTTGTAAGTTTCCTCTACTTGCATATGGGTAAAATTTTCCGCCACAAAAAGCGAAAACTCACTGTAAAAATCAAGCAGTACATGGCGCCGACGCAAGGCGGGCAACTGTTTAATCAGCGCAATTTCCGCCTGTAATTTTTTAATTTCCTGCTCGTGCTGTTGATGATCCAGCGCCGTTTGCAAAGGGGAAATATCAAGCTGTGCAGGGACTCTGCGTTTTTCATCTAGCAGGGTATGAATAAAATGATTTTCATGTTGCAGATGGCTGATACAAAAACGCAGTAGATGATTGCAGGCTTCCAGTTGCTGGGTCACGGCTTCGGTATCTGTATCGTCGAGCCGCCCCAACTCGACCAGTTGCTGGCAGAGACTGGCGCGCAGGCCTTTGTGAATCAGGGTATAGATGTTATAGCGTGGGTCTGTCATAAAACACCTCAGGTTCCATTGAGTAAGAGAGTGAGTGAGAGAATGCAAATGTGATAAGCGTTTGCCATCAGCATCAGCAGGGTTGCCAGCGTAACAAGTTGCGCGCAATGCGATTCCTAAATCATCCATAACGATTTCCTAAAATTTTCTTAATTTTCCCTGATTTCAGTTCGCGCACGCGATGAAAGTTGTTAAAAATTGTGTCTGGTATAAAAAGTCGATTGTTAGCTTTGGACTATAGGGTCTATGATTTAACCCAAGACGGATCTGGTGCGATGGCATACTCGCGCCCTCATCAAACAGCGTTAAAACGGCTCCCAATGACACTATCTATTAATCCAGCAGCGACTGAGAGCGCAATCGGACCAAAGCTTTCGGAGGAGATGAACAGCTTTATTACGTCCGGCGTATCGATTACTGCCTGCGCGCGCGATAGCCGTCTTATTCCATCCATCAGCCGGATATTGGCCTGCACTACCCAGCATCAGGGGGCGTTGGTGCGTTTATTTTTGGTGAAATCCCAAGCGCTGCAACTGCTGCGCGATATTGCCGCTAACGGTGAAATCGCCGTGGTATTTAGCCAACCGTCCAGCCATAAAACCCTGCAAGTAAAGGGCACTCAGGCGCACCAAACTGCAGTGCTCGATTGCGAGCTTGCCGCGATCGAAAGCGGCTGCCAGGGTTTTGCCGATAATGTGTTTTTACTGGGTTTTGATTACTCATTTTCCCGCACGTTTCAACACTATACCCCCGCCGATTTAACCGCGATTGAATTTACCCTCAGCGCGGTGTTTGAACAGAGCCCCGGCCCGGATGCGGGTCGCGCTATAGAGCTGAACCGCTAATGCTACTCGCACAGATTCGTCGCTGCCTGGAAGGATGGATTCCTTCCACACTCGCCACCTGCAGTGCCGATGGTTCACCCAACATTACCTATGTTTCGCAAGTGCATTATGTCGATGAGCGTCACCTCGCACTCACCTTTCAGTTTTTTAATAAAACTCGCCACAATATTTTGGCCAACCCCCAAGCGACACTGTTAGTCATAGATCCGCTCACCACCGCGCAATATCGCGTGGCACTGTTGTACAAACGTACCGAAGATTCAGGCCCGCTGTTTGAACGCATGAAAGCCCAATTAGCGGGCATCGCCAGCAAAAGTGGAATGGAAAATGTGTTTCGCTTGCGCGGCGCGGATATCTATCAAGTGATGGATATAGAGGCAGTTCCCTGTGTGCAACTTGCACCGCCGGAACCACAGCGCAACCTGCTATTCGAGTTGCGCCACAGCCTGGACTACCTCAGTGCCGCGCAGGATTTGAGTGAATTATTTGAACGCACCCTGCACCAACTTACACAACAATTGGGTGTAGATCAGGCGATGCTTTTGTTAGCCGAAAACTCTGCACAAAAACTCTATGCCGTGGCCACGCAGGGTTATTCTCAATCCGGTATCGGCGCGGAAGTGCCGATGGGTTATGGCGTGATAGGCACAGCGGCAACATTTCGCACGCCCATTCGCATCACTCATATGGCAAGTGAATACACTTATCTACAGGCGATGCGCGATTATCTCCACCACGAACAAGACAGCGCCGCACTGGAAACACATATTCCATTTCCCGGCCTGCCCCAACCGCACAGCCAAATGGCGATGCCGATTGTCGATGGCGAAAAATTACTGGGCGTTATTTATGTTGAAAGTCCCAAGGATGAATATTTTCAGTTTGACGATGAAGATGCACTCAGTTGCTTGACGCAGTTTCTCGCGCAGATGATGCTGAAATTACAAACGGCAGAGTGCCTTGGCAGCGTCACATTACCCGGCACAGATATTACACAAAACGATTCCGCCGCAAAAAAACCACGGATTAACGAAAAAGAGAATCCCGTATTGATTCGCTACTTCTCGCAAAACCACAGCATATTTCTCGCACAAGATTATTTAATTAAAGGATTGGCGGGCGCAATTTTGTGGCGACTGCTGCAACTCTATTGCAGTGAAGGGCGCAGCCATTTTAGCAATCGCGAATTGCGTTTGGATCAGCAATTAAAAATGCCCGACATTGACGACAATCTGGAAGCGCGGCTGATTTTATTGCGCCGCCGGCTGGAAGAGCGCTGCGACTTTATGCGCATTGAAAGAGCGGGGCGCGGCAACTTCAAGCTGGTGCTGAGCAGCCCCATTGAGCTGCTCGCAATTGATGTCATCTGACAACCCAAAAAACTAAGGATTAACCCTTAGATAAACCCCTTTTATATTTTGCGTTCTCACCTCAACAGTGCTCGCATGTTGGCCGGGTTTAAATTCGATAGCGGCGTAGCCGTTTGCCATTTCAATAATACTACTGCCGGTGGGTGTTCCTTGATTTTCAAGTAGCTGGCCGTTTTCATCCAACGTAGAAAAATAAGCGCGCTCGGAAAAATCCAATACGCGATTTCCATTAGCATCCACCGCTTCTGCTTCGATTAATACTCGCTGCTTATCAATTGCTGTTGAGCTTAATTTTAATGTTGCAAACGGCCCATGATGCCCGATCAGATAGGTGACATTTAACATATCTTCTACTTGCGCCTGATCGCTGCGGCCAGTAACTTTCAATTCGTTAACACCGGCAATAAAGGGTACTTGCCACACCAGTCCGCCCGCTGGAAATTCTGCTGGTTTTCGCTCTTTCGCCCCCAAACTTTTTCCATTTAAAAATAATTCAGCGCTGTTGGTGTTGCAAAATACTTTTACCGGACGCCCTTCTTTTGGCCCTTCGCGATGAGTCCAACTTTTAGATTCTATATAGCAAAATGGTTTTTTCGACCAGTAACTGGCAAATACATAATAAGCATCCTTAGGTTTGCCATTGCGATCTACCAGCCCTTTTTGATTCATATAGGGCAGCGGATTTTCCGGGCGCAAAGGGGTACCAAAATCTTTAAACGCCCACTGGGCATTACCGGAAAAATTTGGTGTGGATTCAGAAATATGTAAATGCCAATCAAATAAATTAACAATGTAATTTTCATTCCAATCGCTATTTTTCGCCGGGTTGGCCACTACCGCTTGATTCATTGTCTCTTCCACCGAAACCTGCGCGCCTTCAATGCCCTTAATACCAATCGGATTTTCCGAGTGGCGTCCAACATGGCTGGAGCCGCCGTATTCCATATGCAAAAACGCGGGATAATCTTTCATCGCCAGAGTGATGGCCTCTTCATATTGCCCGTAAGCGCCGCCATACCAGCCAGCCCAAATCGAAGGCGAAAACGCATCGACAATAGTTGCGGCAGGATAAAATTTTCGCAGCGTGGTTAAACGCGAAGTATCCTGCTGTTTAACCAATGCATTTAATTTTTTTACATAGTCGGCAACCACTTGATCATCGCCACCGCCGGGAAAATCTTCTTCCCAATACATTTCATTGCCTAGAGACCAGAAGGCAATACTTGGGTGATTGTAATTTTGTGCAATTTGCCGGGCGAGATAGGACTCGGTATTTTGTTCCCAAACTTCGCCGCCTTTGCCGCCGCGACACCAGGGCAGTTCGTCCCACAGAATCAAACCCAACTCATCGGCAGCGCGATAGACTTCCGGGTCTTGCGGGTAGTGCGCCAAACGCACAAAGTTTGCGCCCATATCTTTGATCATCTGCATATCGCGGCGATGGATTTCATTTGGCAGTGCCGCACCCACTCCCGCTGACTCTTCATGGCGATGGGTGCCGCGAATAAGCATGCGTTCGCCATTTACAAAAAAACCTTGATGCGGACGCATTTCAAACCAGCGATAACCAAAGCGATCACTCAGTTCATGTTGCACTGCGCCTGACTCATCCGCTAGTTGCACATTGATGGTATAGAGATTAGGTGTATCAACTGACCACAACTCGGGTTGAGCGAGCTCATCAAAAACAATTTTTTGTGTACTAGTACCATCATTTACTGGTACTAGTTTTTCTTGTAGCACATCACCTTGGGGCGATAACAATTGCGCTCGCAATTGCAATTCATTTGCAGCGCCCGCTGGCAGTTGTTTAGCTAATTGATTGAACTGCACATCGACAAAAGTTTGCGCAGCCTCATGTCTGACAATTGGGGTGTTAATCGCCAACCGCTCGATAAAAATATCAGGCAGGGTTTTTAACCAGACATCGCGGATAATGCCGCCGTGAATAAAAAAGTCAGCTTTTTGCGAGGGAATTAAATTGGGGTTATAAGCATTGCTCACCCGCACCAATAATTCATTCAGTTGGCCGCGCTTGAGGTGGGGAGTTAAATCAATTGTAAAACCAATATAGCCACCCACATTTTTTCCCGCCAGCTCACCATTGAGATAAACCTCGGTTTCCATATTGGCGCCTTCAAAATACAACAGCTGGCGCAACTGCTGTGCGCCGGTAAATTGTTTTTTGTACCAACTGGCACTGCGCCGGTAACCCGGTGCAGCATCAACCGTATCGGTTGCATTCCAGGTATGGGGCAATTGCACAGTTTGCCATTCTGGTTCAGCGGCAACTGCCTTGACATCGGTAAGGGCTTTTTCAAGGTACAGCCAATTATCATTAAACAATTGGGTCTGCACTTGTTCCGGCGGTAATTGATTTTTGTTTTGCGGTGTTTCTGCGTCCTCGGGTGCGCAAGCACTTAACAATATAACCAAGCTGATTAACCCAGTTATAACAAGAGTTTTAATGGTCGTTAAACAAAGAGATGAGTGATTGTATCTGGTCATGACAAAACCTGAGCAATAAGCGCCGCAAAAAACAAACCCGTTTTAAATGAGGTAGGGTTTATTTTTTGCTGGCGCTGTAATTGAAATACATGAGTTAAATTATGTTGTGCACTGTATCAATAGGCGCAGAATGAGAATTTTTTGCTGTTGCTATCACTTGATTTTTTATTGGGCGAGGGAAAATTTTCACCCAGCAATAAATTGCATTGTGACCACTGCGAACTCGCAGGCGCTATATCAGCATAGGCGTTAGGAGATAGTTTATAGCGGCGGATATATTCGGGTAACAAAGGCACTATAATTTCGGCTTCAATTTCCAGCTCTTCAGTTCCACCCCAATTTTTTTCCAGCTGCATGCGTGTCAATAAATAATCCATACCCTGTTTGATATTGGAATGTTTGGCGGAAGGGTAATGCCATAAATCTACACCAATACTTTCTGCTATATGGGCAACACCAAAAAACGCCTGTAGATTAAATACGCTGTAATGGAAAGGGCGTGTGCGCGCCAATTCCAGCTTTTGTTTTCCCTGTGCATAAAAATGCGCCTGCATGCGCGCTTTAGTGCGCTCAATAGTTTCGCGCACCACCTCATCACGCCCCACATAGCGGGCAATAGCGGATACTTGAAAATCATAAAATGTGCCGTGATTGTTCAAGGTGTTTTGTGCTTCAAGACCCAGCGGACTTTGCAGTAGCCAATCGAGATAAGTATTAAACCACTGTTGTAGCCCAGCCGATTCTTGCGCACTGATAGCACCTGATGGCTGTACCAATAAAATGCTATCCAGCACGCGATAAAATAACCGGGTGTCGATAATGCCTATACCGCGCCCGGTGAACTTTCCCGGAATTGCTTGAGCGTATTGCAGATGCGGATTCATTTTAGTGGCTTCGTCTAAAAACCAAGCGCGCACTAGCTCCGCTGTTTTTTGCGCATAGGCTTTATTGCCGGTAAAAAAATAAGCGCTGCTGAGAATATGGGTGGCATTTACTAATCCATTAAAGGAGACCTTGTCGGAAAATTCATCCCGCGATGCAGGATTTACTTTACCGTCCAATTGAATCCAGGGCATGCCATCTTTAGTTTCAGGATTGGGCCACCAGTAGGGAGCAAAACTAAAATAATCATGAGCATTGCCGCTGGCCGGCAATACTTTTTTATTGACGACGGTAAATGGTTCTATCTTCAGCAATTTTTTTGCTTCCGCATCCAACTGCGCAACGGCTGCGGTTATAGCAGCATCACCTGCTTGTAAACGAGCCCGCGCTGCAATGAGTTGTTCATAGGGTAAACGTACCGTTTCTGGCATGACTAGTTTCGTGGAAGCATCTGCTGGGGCAGCAACGCTATGCCCCACAATACTATTGCCAACAACCAGAACACATAACAATACCCATGTTCCCAGTGAACAGCGCGGTTTCGTTTTCATTTTTCTCTCACCTTTTGTGCTAATTATTTTTAATGTTTTTTCACAGTATTGTTATCAATGCCAGATTATTGCTGCCCAGCTAATTTGTAGACTTCTGTCGCCGCCAATAAAAATGCTCCGGCGCCATAAAGCTCGGTATCTTTTTTGGTGGCGCTGCCCGGCGCAAAACCAACTTGCTGCACCCAACCCATGCGGCCATTTTTATCGACACTGCGCACCAGTGACTGCCAACCTTTTTCAATTACCGGTAAATAAGTTGCGCGATCCAAATACCCATTGTTTACGCCCCAAGCCAAACCAAATACTAGCAAGCCAGTGCCGCTCGATTCAGGTGTTGGTTTTGCAGAGGTATCCAACAATGAAGAAGGCCAGCTGCCGTCGGCATTTTGCGCGGCGCGAATATGCTTGCTCATATTAGAAAATAATTCGATGTAATCTGCGCGCTTGGCGAAATCTTTGGGCAAATGTGGAATAGTGCGGGCTATGCCAGCCAATACCCAACCATTGCCACGCCCCCAATAAATCGGCTTGCCATTTTTATCGCGCTGGGTGAAGAAGCGACTGTCGCGCAGAAAAAGATGATCTTCTTTGTTGTAGAGATAATCGGTGGCGAACCAAAACTCTTTATCCATAAATTCCAAATAACGTTTATCGCCGGTTATTTGGCTCAGTTCTGCCCAGACTGGTGGCGCCATAAAGATGGCATCGGCCCAACACCAGCGCTGGGTACACCAAGGGTCTTTAAATTCGCGCCCGGCGGTATTCATCACTTCCATTTCCGGCCCTTCAAATTCAAGCGCGCGCTCACTCGGGTTCGCCAACACCCAATTAAAGGTTTTTTGTAAATCATCAATCATGTGTCTGTCGCCATAGCGTTGATACAGATCCATATAGACCTGCCCCATGGCGTGATCATCGGCGTGATAAAAACGCGGGCCGAGTTTCCATTCATTAACAGCGGAAATATTGCGGATCGCTTGAATGTAAGCCTGATCATTGCGGGTTTCGCCCCACATCAACA
Source organism: Cellvibrio sp. ATLC23 (assembly GCF_057196725.1). Lineage (NCBI taxonomy): Bacteria > Pseudomonadati > Pseudomonadota > Gammaproteobacteria > Cellvibrionales > Cellvibrionaceae > Cellvibrio > Cellvibrio sp. ATLC23. The sequence continues at coordinate 470,669 of NZ_JBXUOS010000003.1, forward strand.
GGCCGATATTAAAGGTGGCGTAAATCCAGCCCTGCGGGATAGCACTGGCGCGCTCTTCCGGGCGCATTTGATTGGAGCGAATGTCGTACTGGCTAAGTTGCCAATCGGCCACTTGATTGGCGATGGCAGCAATTTTGCCGTGCTGCAATTGCGCACTAAACCGCTGCGCTTGGGTGCCCGGCGCTTGATAGGGAACTGGCTCCAGCCATTGCTCGGTGGAGTAAGCAGCCTCCTCGGCCCAGGCATTAACGACCGTACAACCCATCAGCGCCAAGATTAAATGTGCAGACTTCATACTCAACCCTCTCTCTTATATTTTAAAGTGGTAATGTGGCATTACCAATTATCCTATAGTATATTGCCTTAAATTCAAACTTATTTGCATCTATTTACCTTCAAATATAAGGCGCGGTGATGATGAACACTATCGGTTTTAGCTTGCTCCTAACTGGCCTATGCTTAAGCCAGTTAACGCTTGGCAACACACCACAAGCCAGCGACAAAGTTGCACGTAGCTTGTGGGTAGAGGCGCACAACCCCCTACCGACTGAGCGCACCAATGCCGCCACTCTAATTCCCATTAGCCTGCTCCAACCGCTGCTGGGCGATAAACTGAATACCCCACTACTGACCGAAATAGGCCAACAAGTAGTCGCCAACCAATGGCTCGACACCGACCACAATGGCAAGCCAGACACCTTGTTAGTCATAGCGGACTATCGCGCTAATGCCAATGTTCGCATTCAGATCAGCCGCCCTCTGCACGGCCAATTGGCGTTGCAATACCCCCAACTCACCCAAGCGGAAATGGGCTTGCGCATGGGCGGCACAGCCAATGCGCAAGGTGTTTACAGCGGTGGCAACTACTACCCCGTGCAACAAATGAAGCTGCCACCGGAACATAAAATTGGCGACAAACTATTTAAATATGAAGGCTTTGGCTGGGAGTCAGACCGCATCGCCTACCGTTTTTATTTTGATCAGCGCGGCTTGGTCGATATTTTTGGCAAGCGTATTCCGGACTTGGTACTAGGGCGCATCGGCCTGGACAAGGGGGATTATCACACCCTTAGCGATTGGGGCATGGATGTACTCAAAGTCGGCCCTTCGCTCGGTTTGGGCGGTATGGCGGCCTGGCGCGATGGCAAGGTGCAACACCCCGCACCTGCCACCCAGCAAGTTCAACTCAATAGCGGCCCACTGGCATCATCGGCACATCTGATCCAAACGGGCTGGAAGCTGGGCGAGGACCAGCTGACCTTAACCCGCAACTTCACTATTCAAGCTCACTCCTACCTGACACACACCCAAGTCAACAGCAGCAAGCCCTTGAAGCAAGTGGCGATTGGCATAGTGAAACACAACGTCAGCAAGCTGGAATATCTCAAGGCTGACAGCGAATGGAATTATCTGGCGACCTTTGGTCAGCAAAGTTTGGGCAATGATGGCTTGGGCATGGTGCTGTTCTTTCGCCACAAAGACCTGCAACACACCACTCGCGATGAATTTAATGAACTGGTCATCCTCAAGATGAATAAAAACCAGGATTATTATTTTGGCGCCCGCTGGGAGGGAGAAGCACCATCCCCTCTCACACCTTCCGCTTTTGCAGCGTTTTTAGAGCAGACACGCGCCGAACTCAACAACCCCATTCGCGTCAGCCAATCAAAGTAAAACCATCAAAGTGAGCCTTACCAAATAACCATATGCGGCCATTTCTTATGCCAATTTCATTAGATCGCAAACCGGTAAGGCCACTTGACAGCAAGATATTAATACCCGAGTATAGTAAAACACTCGCCAAGCTTGTTTTCTGAACACAGCGGCGATGGACGAAAAACCAGAGCGATCAATAATCAATAACTAGAACCTGTAATCTCCAAGGGTAATCACATGAAAAAACACACGTCACACCTGACTACACCCCTGTTTACCAAAACCCTGCTGAGCGCGCTTATCGCCGTTAGCGCCAGCGGTGCTTACGCGCAAGACAACAATGCGGGCGGCGCCGTTGAAGAAGTATTGGTCACCGGGCAATTCCAACGCAACTTGCAAAACGCGCTGGATATCAAACGCAATTCAACCACGATTGTCGATGGCATTTCTGCGGATGACATCGGCAGCTTGCCTGCTCTCGATATGGGCGAAGCCCTGCAAGCAGTAGCCGGTGTACAACTCAACCGCGAAGGTGAGCGCCGCGAATCCAGCGTGAACCTGCGCGGCCTGCCTGCCGGTTTTGTACTGACCACCGTAAACGGCCAACAAATGGCGACCCCAACGCGCGTCAACAACCTTGAGTCCAGCCCTTTTGGCGCCGCCTCACCACTGGGCGCGTTTGACCCAGCCGTATTCAGCGGCATCCAAGTGATCAAAACCACTACCGCAAACATGATTGAAGGCGGCATTTCCGGCACTATCAATCAAGCCGTAGGTGGTGCACTGAAAAAACGCGATGGCAAATATGTAGTCTCTATCGCCAACCGCTACGAGGATTTGGAAGAATCTAACGATCCGGAAATTGTGCTGAGCGCCTCCAAGCACCTGATTGCAGATACTCTGGCAGCGACCGCGACCTTTGCGACATCCGATCAAACATTCCGTCGTGACACCATTAAAATCAACCAATACAACGATTTAACCACCGGCAATTTCCGTGGTGCCAACGGCGAAACACTCGCCGCGTGGAAATCGGCAAACGGCTTGAATGCAGATGACACTGTACAAATCCCGGGCGAACTGCGCCAAGGTTCGGAAATCAGCGAAGGTACCCGCACCTCTTTCTCTGGTGGGCTAGAGTGGCAAACCACTGACGAACTGAAACTGGGCTACAACCTGATGTATACCAATCGCGATATGGATCAGAACACCCAGCAGGAACTTGATCTGCGCCCGCGCATCACTGGCACTAAAATTACTCCTCTGTCTGCTCCATTTGCTACCGGCAAAGATGCAACCTCAGGCGGTAAAATCTACAGCGTTAGCGACATCGCCTTTACTAATGTGCAATACGGCGCGACCTCGCGTATTTATGATCTCTCCGAAGAGTCTGCAGCCCATATTTTTGATGCAGTTTGGGAACTTGATCGCTGGACTCTGGACGCCAAAGCCACGCTCTCTGCTTCAGAAAGCGTGCAAAGTGAAGTGTTTTTCTCCCCAACCTATCGCGCAGCCGGCGGTGCCAATGGCAATAATGGCATCAGCGGCACTCTGGTCACTGGTCGCGGCAATATAGGCAACTATGATGTCTCGCTCACCGGTGCAGGCCAAAGCGCGGGGGATGCACTCAGTTTGGATCAGGCTTGGGTAAGTACCAATGCCCTTTCAACCGGCGCTGATGTCGCCTCTGCCGCGCCCAATTTAATCAGAACCACACTCACCGGTTCTTATCGCAAACTGGAATTGGAAAACAATGCCGCAGAAGCCAACGCCAAATACATGATTGAAATGGGTCCGCTGGAAAGCATTCAATTTGGCGGCCGCTACTCAACCGAGTCACAAGATTTTGTGAATTTGAGAAACTCACCTGCCGGCATTAATTTCAGCGGCATCTACAACAACTCAGTGAAGACCAATCCGCACTACTACAGCAATGGTGCCAGCAGCTTTTTTGGCGGTGAAGCGCCCGGTTTTGCCGGCCCGGATCAAGGCTGGTTTGCGATTGATGTCGATAAATTACTACCGCAATTAACCGCCACTATCGATGTCAATAACGTAGCGCCGTTAAATGGTGAAACTGCCATCATCGTGCCGGGCACCGGCTTGGTACAACGCGCCGGTCAGCAAACTGCATTCCCCGCTTACCAAGCGGATATAGACACAGTTGCGCTCTACGCCATGTCTGATTTTAAATTTGAAATGGGCAATATTCCGGTTTCGTTGAACGTCGGCGCTCGCTGGTTGACCTCTGATGTGAGCTCACGCGGATTGCTGTATAAAATTGGTCAGCCGGTAGATCAATCCACTGAAGTCGAAAACAAAGACGATTACAACTTCTTGTTACCCAGTCTGAACGCCGGTTTCGATTTAACCGACGATTTAAAACTGCGTTTAGCTTACAACCAAACCATCGTGCGCCCGAACATCGCCACTGTGAGTCCACTGACCACTGTGCGTGAACTCGACGGCGCAGCAGGCTCAATTGATGTACGGTTGTCCGGCGCGCAACTGGAACCACTGCAAGCAGAGTCGTTTGATTTGTCATTAGAGTGGTACAACCGTGAAGGCAGTTCTATTAGCCTCGCGCTGTTCCGCAAAGATATCGACGGCTACTTTACCAATGTGAATTTCTGTAACGAACCCATCCTGCGCAAATACGGCATAGATTCAAATACAGTGGGCACGTTGAGCTTCTCTAACGGCGAATGTACCACTCCAGAATTAACGCCCGGCCTGCCGACCACCGGTCAACCAAAACCCGTTACCATTAATCAGCTACAAAATTCTAATGAGACATCTGTACTGACCGGTGCTGAATTGTCGATCCAACAAAACCTGAGCTTCCTGCCTTATCCATGGGATGGTTTGGGCGGCGTGATTAACTATTCGCGTATTAATCAGGATGACGACGAGCTGACCACCAATAAAATTGTGGGCATCTCCGAAGGCACTACTAACCTGATTGTTTACTTCGAACAAGGTGATGCAGGTGTGCGCCTCTCGTACAACTACAGAACTGAATACGATCTGGAAAGTACCAACGCAATTGCTGGTGTTGGCACAGGCTTTAATGGTGCGGGCGATAAAAGTGTAAAAGCAGCAGGTCGTTTGGATTTATCGGCCTACTACAAAATCACCGATGACTTAACCATCAACTTTAAAGCCTACAACCTGACCGATACCTTGTATGAAGAGTATCAAGATACTGAATACCAACCACGCGCAACCCACTACGATGGCAAAACCTACGTATTGCAAGCGAAGTATCAGTTCTAATCGGTAAGCTATAAAAATAAAAGCCCCATAGTATTTACCTACCATGGGGCTTTTTCTTATCTATTAAAAAGTGGGCAACTAAGGCGCAGGCGTGAACCACAATTTTTTATTTTTCAATAACGAATAATCATTAAACGATGGATTATTAATTTCAATAATCGTGCGCCCGCTCAACTTTGCCTTGGCAATATCATCGGCGTAATGGCGATTAAATAGCGCCTCCAAATCACCATTCTCTACCATTTTTGTTAGGCCAGCCTCAAGCCGACGCGCCAAGCGCGGTTCAGCAGGCGATACATAAGTGTAAGTAGGCATGATCATATACAGTGCTAAATTCGGCTCCTCTACAATATCGGGAGCCACATCTTTGCGCACCGCCAACTCATCATAAATTTCGTGAATGCCGCGCGGAATATAATGAAAGCGGCGATTTTCCAGCATCAGAAACAAACCATCGTAGGTTTGCGCACGCCGTATTTTAAAACCAGCATCCGTCATTACAGCAGTCGTGATCCATTCACTTTGCAACCCCGCCGTTAGTTTTTTTAAATCATCGGCGGTCTTTACCTTGGCAAAAAGAGGAATATCGGCCTGATGAATGAGCAGCAAGCGATAACTTAAAATACCGCGGCGAATCGGTATTTTAATCGCTATGGTATTTTTATTGAGATTGTCGCTAGCCGGTGAAAAATACACATTAATCAGGGTCCCACTGCGCAATGCATGCAGCGCACGATTGCGCATCATAGGTGTGCCAATCATCTGAATTTCAAACTCACCATACTCTTCGACGGTCAGCGTTAAGGCGCGCTCCAGTAATTCATTTTTATAATTAAAGCGCACGTCCAGCTCCGATTGCATTTGAGGCAATTTCACGACATCCAGCGCAAAACTGGCCGCAGATTCAAGCCAAGCGGCAATTATTAAACTGAAACAAAAAAAATGGCGCATAAATTCATTGGCCGCAAGAAATCAAAAGCATTACGTCGAATAGCTGATTATATACAGGAGCAAACCAGGCAACGCAAAATGAAAAAACCCGCGACAGCAAGCTGTGGCGGGTGAAAATTAAGAGCTACGGTCATTACTCTTAATATAGATGGGAACATCTATGCTACTAATGCGCTCGAAACCTAACCAAGCTCGAACAAACCAGCACCATAGAAGCCAAGATACAGCAATATAATTGGTAAGGCAACCCTACCACTTATATTTATTTATCTTAGCGCCCAACCGGTGTCGTTTTTAGTAACTGCAGCAGTTTAGCGGCAAATATTTCAATGAAACCCGTTCCAAACCCGTAACACTTTGCTTGTACACAAGTATATTTGGCGTATCACTTGAAAAAACAGAGCCAATGAGTTTTAATTGGTTAAGTGGTAATGCCAGTTATATCCTGACTTAATTGGCAAGCTACCGCCTGGCATAAGCCGCTGTGTAATAGACGCTATAACCGCTACTCCAGCCCAGGCAGATCCATTGCGTTACATTTATTGAATTCCACTTTAGGGTAGGTAATAGCCATGCAAGAAACCTGGCGCTGGTTTGGCCCCAACGACTCCATCTCGTTAGAGAAAATTATTCAAGCCGGTGCGTCCGGCATTGTCAGCTCATTGCATGAGATTCCAACTGGCGAAGCTTGGCCATTGGACGCTATTCAAGCGCGCAAAAAAATCATTGAAGATGCGGGTCTTGAGTGGTCAGTGATCGAAAGTATTCCGATGCATAACGACATCAAAACCCGCACCGGAAATTTTCAGCGCTATATCGACAATTACAAAGAATCGATTCTTAATGCGGGTAAAGCGGGCGTCAAAGTGGTGTGTTACAACTTTATGCCCGTGGTGGATTGGACCCGCACTAATTTAATGTATCGCCTGCCCAATGCCAGCCACGCGCTGCGTTTTGAAATGACCGATTTTGCCGCTTACGATGTCTACCTGCTGCAACGCGTAGGCGCAGAAGCCGATTACTCGCCGTTAGTCATGGCGCGCGCGCAAGAGCGCTTCGACGCCATGAGCGATGAAGAAAAAATCTTGCTGGAAAAAAATATTATTGCCGGTTTGCCCGGCGGTGAAGGTTCTTACACGCGCGATACTATACGCGCCGCCATCCAACAATTTATCGACCTCGGTACCGAGGGTATGCGCGAACACCTGTTCCAATTTTTACGCGAAATTATTCCGGTGGCCGAAAGTGTCGGCGTGAAAATGTGTATTCACCCGGATGATCCGCCGTTCTCTCTATTTGGTTTGCCGCGCGTTGTTTCTACCGCCGATGACGCGCGCAAAATTTTGCAAGCAGTGCCCAGTGAATCTAACGGTTTAACCCTCTGCGCCGGCTCCTATGGCGCCCGTGGCGACAATGATCTGGTTGCCATGGCCAATGAATTTGGTCCGCGTATTTACTTTGTGCACTTGCGCAACGTTACCCGCGAAGAAGATGGTTCGTTTTTTGAAGCGGAACATTTGAATGGCGACAACGATATGGTTGGCCTGGTTAACGCACTGCTATGCGAAGAACGCCGCCGCAACAAAGCTGGAGAAAGTAATTTCTGCATTCCCATGCGCCCCGATCACGGCCATTTAATGGGCGATGAAATAGGCAAAGCCGATGTAAAACCTGGCTACTCCTATGCAGGCCGCATGAAAGGTTTGGCGGAATTGCGCGGTGTTATCCACACACTGGAAACCTTGCAAAATAGAAATTCTTTAGCCCTCTAAAATCCAGAAAAAACCCCCGGCTTACGCCGGGGGAAGAGACGAGCTAGGAGATGGTTTACTGACCGCGAATTTTTAGAAACTTACAGCCATTCGATAGCTCAACTTTTACTTTGGTGCCGGTGATGTTGGTTGCCGCTTCATAGTTATCCGGCACATTCAACACACCACTACCATCGATAGAAATTACATTTCCTCTGAAATCACAAGCGGTGTTAGCATCGCTATCCCATCACGCTTACCAAACTTTCTGTAGAAAACAACACTCTACGCAAGAAGGAAAAAACTGTTGCTAAAATTACTATTTTTCATTGTTATCTTCTCAGAATAGGTTAGAACTACCTGAATACAGCGGAGACTCAAGTAGTTCTATTTATGATTAATAGATTCTAACTTTAATGAACTTACATGAGTTACCGGTTGCGTTAATCAATTTTATATCCGTTCCCTTCAATGAATTAGTCGAAACATAGTTATCGGTAATGGTAATAAAACCTGAACCGGCAACCTCTGTAGCCGCGCCGCGAAAATCACAGTCATTTTGGTCGCTATCCCACAACTGCAATGTTTTACCTGACAAATTTTGAGAAAAACGCAAACATGAGTCTTTTGTTAATGCCACCTCGGTGCGCACATTAAATGGAATGTTAATAAATGATGCACAATGATTAGCGGATGGCGCAGAACTATTGCTAACACTGGACGCGGGAGCAGATGACAAGGGAGCCTTAACATTGACTGAGCGTGTATCGGATGTTACTTGGGTACCGTCCTGTGCAATCAACAGAGCATCAATTACATAGCTACCCGTTTGTGTTGGTATCCATTCAACAGAGTAAGGCGCATCACTGTCTTGTTTTAAAAATTGTCCGTTAACACGGAAAACAATTTTGTTGATACCTATTAAGTTGGTAATAGCATTTGCAGTTAAGGTTACCGGATTGTTTAATTGAAGCTGGCTGTTGTTCACAGGCGCTGTCATTGACACAGATAAGTGCGGCGCAACCACACTCACTGTACGTGAATCAGATATCAGCCGGGTGCCATCATTGGTAATTAACACTGAGTCAATCGTATAGTTACCGGCTTGCTCTGGACGCCATTGCGCACTGTAAGGCGCCGAACTATCTTGTGATAAATATTGTCCATTGATACGAAAGTTAACCTGAGCAATGTTATTTTTACTGCTAGAGGCGTTTGCAGCCAAAGTAACATCCTGCCCCAACACAAACTGACTATTGTTGTTTGGTGAACTTATGGCAATCGAAAGAATCGGGGCGGTGACTGCAACTGATTTTGTATAACATTTTTTTTCTGTTTTGGGTGAAGGATCACCAAAGGTTGTGTTATTGCATCTGACGTCACTGGTCTGCTCATAGAGATAATTGAAAAGGCCTTTTGCGCCATAGGCAACATTCATAGCACCAGTCACCTTGACTGTTTCATTTTCGTTAGCCGCAAATGAATAGCCATCTGGTGCTTGATCAATTTCTCCAAAACCTAAATCAATGATTTGTACATGCAAAGGCAACTTCGTGCTATTACCTTTATCTTGCAAGTAGTAATACACCTTGCCGTTATGGATTGTTAAAACGCCATGAGCAAACTCAGCACCATTTTTATCCTCATAAACCGTGCTGAACTGATTAGTGCCACCTTTTCCTTTCTGGATAAATGGACGGCCATTTTTTAAGCCAATGATATACACACTGTCACCATAGGTATAAAGGTTTGATCCACCGGTGAAGTCTGTTGTGTGTGTAAAATCTGAAGCGCCCGCTGGTTTATATGAGTGCAATTTTTTCGTTACGTTAAACTCTTTGTCTTTTACGAGGCTAACAATATGGACATCGCCATTTTCAGTCACTGTAAAATCAAAGCCGCCAACAATATAGACCTGATTAGGTTTTGTAGTTTTAACCAAATCGCCTGGTTCATATATTTTTAATGGTTGAGGATTTGCAAACGGAATGGTAATCCCTTGGCCTTTATGGTTTTTCCATTGGGTCTTGCCTGATTGGTCATCAGAGTAAGCGTAATAAATTCCATTTTGATATTCGAATTTATCGTTGTTATCTGCGCTGCGAACTTGAAATGCGGTACGTAATTTTCCATTGACGTATTTCATTTCACCGTAAAGACCCCAGTTGTGTTCTGGTCCGTCTGATTTTTGGCTGGAATTAATATGGTTAAATTGGGTCATATTTGCCCATTTTCCGGTTGCCGAGTTGTAGCTGGTAAACACATAGCCACCGTTATTATTTCCACCCGTTCGCATGAAAAATAATAAATCGTTATTTTCATTCAAAAAAAATGTTGGGTAGGTAAGGTCGGAAAATTGGCTAGGGTCATTCTGACCATTCAAGTTATTGTGACCATAATCATTAGGGCCATCGGCAACAAATAAGGCTAAGGTAAAATCTTTATCGGGCACTGTGGCCGCATTCGCTTTTGTGTAAGCGTAACGAAAGTAGTCGTTGTTGAATTGGGAATTACTGTATGAATGCATATCATACAGAATATGGATCTTTCCATCTTTTGGTGATATACCCACAGCAGCAGTATTGTGCGATTCACCAATCCACCACTGACCGTTGTAACCGGTGTGTCTATGGGGGAACTCAATAGTTTTTACTACACCAGTTTTAGTATTGTAGCGCGACAACATTAAGTTCCGCTCACCCTTACCGCCCTTATACCAAGTGGTAAAAATAAAATCCTCATGAACTTTAATCGCATCGCCATGAGCAGAAATAGACCTACCAAATGCATAATCCATGACATTGGGGTTGTTTTGGTTGGGAGAATCGCTCTTGCGTTGAATACCATTAAAGTAAAGGCCAACATCACTGACTTTGTATTGCTGCTCAAAAGTTACTGCAGCGTTTACCTCTGTCAATGAAAAAAACATCGCAATCAATGTCAGCATAGAAAGCCATCGATTTGGAAGAATCTTCGTTTGTATTGTCATGATTTCCTCTATTCATTTTAATAAGTTAACAAAACCCAAGTGAACGGCAGAGTTCATCTACTAAGCAGCAGAAATTGCTAAAGTTATTTTTTAAAATTGAAAAATCTAGGGCGCTTAACGCCCCAGAAAAAAAACGCCACCACAAGTTAATTGAACTTTGCGCCAGTGACATACAGAGTAGTGGTTCCGTCATGTTTATCGTCATCAGCTTCTTGACGATAAAGGCCCCAGCGCCAGCCATAAACAGAAGCATTACTTTCTAAGGTGGGTTGAGGGTGATCTTCTGCAATAACACGTGTGCAGTTGTACCACACCTCGAATTTAAACCCGTTTGATCTAACCCGTAAGTTAAAAGGCTTACGCATCATGCCAGTATCTAGCTCAATTGTTCCCTTTCCTCTACGAGCAATTTCAAGTGAACCATCTACAGCGATAAGTCCCTGAATAATAAAGTTGCTGGCATCATTGGTTTTAATTTGAAATATCGCGTATCGCTGCGCTTTATCCCAACCACTCAAATAATAGTTCGCACTAAATTCATGCCAGGTAGAACCATTTGCACTGCGAGTCCACGGCGTGGCATAAGCTTCTACTCGTGGGCGTAATATTGACGACGTAGTATTTTGATTACCTTCATGCAATTGAAAGCGCTGGGTCTTTCCACTTTCGGTGTACCACTCAGCAAAATCAGAGAAATCAGGGCGATCAATTGATTTATCTAAAATGGTATGAATTTTAATATTCTGCGGAATAGAGTTATCTATATTGCTGCAGCTAGATGGTGGCTGAAGAACATCACTATTGCTTTTGGCTAGATCAATGTAATCAATGTTGGTTGCACCATCGACAAACTCGACCGTTAACCGCGTATTGGAGGAAATATTAACGCTGCTAATTTTTAATAATTCCCAATTGCTCCAACCGCCACCGCTAGTCGTAACAGTGCCTAATAATTTTCCGTCGGCCAGCAGTTTAATGCGTTTGCCGGAATCGCGACTGGCCACTCGTAAACTCACATCGTAGCGACCATCAGCATTGCCAATTGCATAGTCCAAGGTTTCACCAGCACTAGTCCAACCAACCAAACAGCCATCCGCATTGGCTGCAACATCAACATTTAAACCGTAATAGGTACATGCAAAAGAATTTGGATTGGAGTTGCCAGGGCTTAAATCATAGGCATTGCTGTATTTTTCTGCTTCGATACGGCCAGGTAAATTAAATCGGCCGGTATAGCCAGTAAGTGCAAGGCTAGATTGAGAGCTGCTCGATAGCGCCACACTGGATTTTGAACTACTGGAAGGTGTCACGCTGGATTTCGAGGCCGAACTGGTTGCTGTTGCGCCGCACACGCCACCGCTCAGAATTGGCGCTTCTACTGCACCACCATTTTTAAGACCTTTGTAGCCAAAAGAAACTGAACCGCCTGCTGCAATATTGCTGTTGTAGCTGACATTTGTCGCGGTGTATGGATTACTGCCTGTAATTGTGGCGCTATAAAAACTCGCAATGGTGTTGGTTGCATACTTAATAGATAGCGACCAACCATTAATATTTGTCGCGCCATTATTGGTAATAGTCACTGTCGCGTTGTAACCGCTCGACCATTCTTTATCAACTGTGAAGCTACAAATTGCCGCAGAGGTTTGCACAGATGCAAAACTCAACATAGATAACACAGAATAAAATACTGCCTTGTATAGCTTAAGCATAAAATTTTCATCGCAACGTTATTGGGGATGTGAATTGATCGCGCAATCTAACCAAGCATCCAACAAAAACAGCGCTGTCAAATGCTTGGTTATACGGACCAGCAGGAATTTTTTCGTATTAATAGGCGCGTACTTTTACATACTTGCAGGAATTTCCGGCCGCATTAGTCAACTTAATATCAGCGCCAGTAAAACCAGTGCCCGATACATAGTTTGAAGTGATGCTCAAACTGCCTGATCCACCAACCGCAGTTGCGGTACCGCGGTAATCGCAAGATGTATTGGTATCGCTATCCCAAACTTGTAAGGTTTTACCGCTCAGGTTTTGACTAAAGCGTAAGCAAGCACCAGCAGACAAAGTCACTTCAGTGCGCGTATCAAATGCAACAGGAATATAGCTTGCACAGCTCCCTGTTGCCGGTGCTGAAGAAGAGCTTGAACTACGCACAGAGCTTTGTGCTGAGCTAGGGGTAGAGCTGCGTACCGAGCTTGCAACAGAGGATGAACTACGTGAAGAAGTAGTTCCTGCGGCAGGCCAATTGCTAATAATATTTTTTGCTAACGCACCTGAAGCAGTTAATTGGTTAGACGGCCAACTGCCATTAGCACTTGCACCGGGAACTAACGCAGATGCGCCTTCAGATTTATCATTCAATGCCCAGTTTGCATTGCTGATTTTATTGTCTTTCATAAATTGCACCCAGGCATTGGTTTCGCTATTTGCGACACTGCCATTGCCATCGGCATTTACTGAACCCCATTCAGTCACAAATAATGCAATGCCATTATTTAATGCTGTCTGTGCTTTATCGCGTAAATATTGTGTGTGAGTACCGGCGTAAAAATGTAATGTGTAGGCAATATTGCTGTAGCCGGTAATCGGGTCACGAGAAGCAACATCGACATCCTGCGACCAGGTTGGGCTGCCCACAATAATCAAATTATCTGGATCAATACGGCGAATAGCGGCAATAACACGTTCAGCGTAGGGTTTTACTTTTCCTGCCCAGGTCACATCATTTTTGGGCTCGTTAAAAATCTCGTAAATCACGTGATTTTTATTGCCATAGGTGCGCGCCATATCTTCAAAAAAAGCAATAGCTTGCGCTTCATAGTTATGCGCGTAGTGCGAGTGCCAATCGATAATTACATACATATCATTGGCGATGGCCGCATCTACCACTGTTTTTACTCTAGCCTTGTTGGCCGCAGGGTTTGAGATATAACCACCATTGTCTTCAACGCCCATAGCGGCGCGAACCAAGGTTGCGTTCCAGTCATTCTTCAACCAGGCGATGGCATTAGCGTTGTAATATTTTTCGCCACCCCAGCCTGTATTGCTCCAAAACAAACTCATCCCGGAAAAGCTTGCCGCTTGTCCGTTTGCCATAATTTTTGTGCCGTTCACCGATAGCGGTGCAACATCGGCATTTGCCGAACCCACAAAACCACCGAATAACATCGCCGATACTAAACATGCACTGCGAGCTTTGCTCATAAGTGTTTTCATTTTTTACTCTCCTGCGAGAAAAATTATTCTTAGTAACATTCATGACTCAACTAAGAGCCTATTAATAGGCTCTAATTTTTAAATAATTGCAGCTAGCCCCTGCTGCTGCGGTGAATTTAAAAATGCTGCCAGACAAATTATTGGCAGTAGCGTAGTTGCTAGTGATGCTCAGATTTCCGCTGCCATTAACTGACGTCATGGTGCCGCGATAATCGCAAGATGTATTAATCGCACTATCCCACACCTGCACATTGGCTCCGGCGAGGCTGCGGTCAAAGCGAATACAGCTTGATGGCGTTAGCGTAATTTCTGCCCGTGTATTCCATGGCACATCGATATAACTTGCGCACCCATTCACCACACTGGATGCAGCAGAGGACACCGAGCTAGAAGACCGACTTGAAGAACTAGTCGCAGGAATAGATGAAGGTGCAACTGATGAGAGCGCAACCGATGATGCAGCAACTGATGAAGGCGCAACCGAAGACGCTGCCACCGAAGACGCAGCAACTGAAGAGCTGGCAATGCTACAACTTATACTGGCGCCACCAGGTAATAGACTGGTGCCGGCATAATTACAATTTGCATTGATACCCACATTTGGGTTCGCAATAAAGTTTTGTGTTTCCTGATGAGTCCAAGTTGATAGCGGAATACCATTCAACGCCAAATGCTCCCAACCATTACCAGCGCTAGTCGCGCGATTCCAGCCGAATTGATAAATCGTATTGTTATTTGCACCATAGGGCACGTAAGTAGTAAAGGCAGCACCAGCTGTTAATTGTTTTTTCATGGTATTGCGAAAGAAAACATTTTGCGGACCGGTTGCACCAGACCAACCACCAGCGTGCTCACCCGCAGCCCACCAAATTGGATACCAGGTTCCGCTGTTGTCGCCCACTATACAATTTGGATTACAATCGCGATGATAAAACGAAATAGTGGCGGTGTTATTTTCGATAAGATTGTAGCGCTCCCAACCGCCGTGCAAATTGATATCCGCATCAATATTATTGGCGGTTACCACATTGCCCGATGCCGACCATTGCAGGGTCAAATGACGCAAACTGCGCAGCGTATTATTTTTAATGATTGAATCCCACAATTTACTATTGCGGAAATAACCATTGCCGCCTTTACCCTTATTCCATGAACCTTCAAGATAATTATTTTCAAATTGTAGATTTTTCGCCATTTCGGTGACAATCGGGTGCGAGCCAGTCATATAGGTGCGAATATTGCGCGCATAGCTATTCAACGCCCATTTAAAAACAAGCCCATTGATCGCGCCGTTATAATCGAGATTGTTGTAATTATTTAACGCATCAGCCGCGGTGAGATTGCCCGGCGCTACTTGTGTTAGATAGAAATTTTCAAAGCCTACCCCCTCTACCATAGTCAACACCGCCACCCGGCTATTGTAAGTACCGGAAATAGGCGCCGAACCGTCGGCAGTGCTATTCATTGGCAAATCAAATTCGAGTGGTTTGTCGATAGTGATGGTTTTATTTGTTGTATCCACGGCAACAATTTTAAAAATTTGTTGCCGCATATGCATATTTAAACGATCAGCAGACAACACGCCTTGTTGATCGTACATCTTGTTAGTGTTGGCTGCGCCAACCCATGCATACTTACCTGCGCTAAAACCTGCAACAGAATTGATTTTTATTTTTGTATCACCTTGCGCCGCGTTTTGCGTTACGTTCTGATGCTTCCAGTGAACATTCACTGTGCCCTCGTAAATATCTTTACGATTTTCAGGCGCGTTAGCGTAAGCGGTGGCATAGCTTGAGTGAACATCGCGTGTCTGTACGCGAAATGCACCGCGCCCTGGCCATATCCAACCGCCATTGCCGCCGCCTGCATCGGTCATTCCCGCAAGATCAAAATCGATAATATTGTCATAGCGAGTATTGCTGTCAGGGTTAAAAATTATTTTGGTTGCGGTACTCGATGCAGGATCACTGCCCTTGCCGCGAATGACTAAATAGTTGGCATCTACGTGAATCTCTTTGGAAATATTCAGACTGCCTGAAGGCAACTCAATGAGGGATAAGTTGTTGTAGCTGCCTGCACAATTAGCGCGAACAAAATCAATCGCCTGCTGCAGACCGTGGCTGTCATCCACATTGTCATTGGCATACACAGCAAACTGCTGTCCCAATTCGGCGGAAGTAATTACGCAGGTTGTATTAGTGGTAATTTCACTCGTAGCAGGTAAGGGCAAACCTTCCCGGTAGCCCGCCTTACTCCAATCAGGTAGAAAATTTGCTTGTACAGGAATAGCGAACACGCAGAATGCGGCCGCCACTAGAGGCAGCCATTGGCCGCCTCTAAGGTGGATATTACTCATAGAAACCTCGTTATTAATTATTGGTGTGGTAAAAAATACTACTGAGCGGTTATCAATAACTCTAATTACAGAGTTATAGAAAATTAATAAGCGCGCACCTTAATGTAATTACAACCGCTTCCAGCAGCATTGCTAAATTTCAAAATAGTTCCGCTTAACGAACTGGCTGCTAAATAGTTGCTATTAATTAGCACACTGCCTGAGCCATTAACCGATGCGGCAGTACCGCGATAATCACAAGAGCTATTGGTGTCGCTATCCCAAAACTGCACAGTCGCGCCGCTGAGATTGCGATTAAAACGCACGCAACTGGAGGAGGTTAAGGTTAATCCTGTACGCTGATCCCAGGCTACGTCGATGTAACTGGAGCATCCAGTTGTAGCAACTGATGAAGCAGCTGACGATTTTATTGAAGACTGCACGGAGGATTTTATCGATGACGCAGTGGATGATTTTGGTGAAGACGCAACACTGGATGCTGTTGAAGACGTAGTTGCATTAGTAACGTAAACACCCGGCGCAGGAATGTTGGCAGGAATATTATTGTCGATAGATGCTGCCGACCAATTACCGGCTATACGATCACTGCGGCCATCTAAACGTATATTATTGCTGGCAACATGATTGACACCTTCAGACGCAAACAATAAATAATCGTTGCTGCCATCCAAATCAACCTGATTGCCGATAAATGTATTTTGATCCGCATCGCTGTGTGTCTCAAACGCATTTTTAACATTGCTTTCGCCATTGCGATACGCTTTGTTGCCGCGAATAACTGCGTATTGGCCTTTGATATCGACAAAACTATCGGCAGAATTTTGACCGGTGATACCAATACCATTCATCACATTGTATTCAAAAATAGTACCGCGAGTTCCCTCTTTAATATCGATGTGTTCAGCCGCAATACCTGGGCCAATAGTATTGCCGCCGATTACATTATTATGGCAAGCCGCACCATAAACATAACCCTTACCATCGGATGAGCCAGGATGTGAACCGACATAAAATGCTTCGCCAGTTCCCGGGCTAACCAAACCCGTGTTATAAACCCGTGAATTTTTTACCAGATTATTCGAGCTGTTATCGCGCAGGTGAATGGCTTCCTCACCGATATTGTAGACAGCAACATTGTCGATCACGGAATAGTTAGAATTATCCAACACTATGCCTTTGGCAGAGTTAGTGACTTCTATATCTTTCACAATCCAATAATCGCCGATGATATATAAACCAATTTTTTTGCTGGTGGTGGTGCCGCGTAATATTTGGCGATTTGTGCTGCTGTAGCTGCGCAAGGTAATCGGTTTTTGCGCAGTGCCATTGGCGCTGCCAAAATAATGCGCGTTAGAAAAGCCGCTCAGTGTCGAAGTAGCTTCACTTTCATAACCGCCGGGCTGTAGCACAATTTCATCACCGGCAACGGCCGCTTGAATTGCCTGCTGCAATTCTTGTCCGCTGTATACATCAATGCGTGCCGCCTGCGACTGGGCAGCAGTTAGCAACAAAATAACGGAGGCGCCCAGACCCAAAGTCCGGGACGAAAACGATAGGTTTGATTTCATGGTTGATTACCTGGCTATTATTGTCATTGGCTATGCCGTAATGGCTAAATAACAATACACCCCAACAATTGGTAAGGCAACCTTGCCGCAAGACCAGAAAAGAATTTATTGCAAAAAAAAAGCCCAGCAATAGCTCAAAAGGCCAAGCGCATCACGCTTTTGGCTTTATGGGTAAAAGCTGTTTTTTATATGAAGTCTGCCCGACAGTGTTTAGCTATCAGTGCAAGAGAGCCAGGAAGGGGGATAAAGGAACGAGCAACATGGAGGAGGATAGCGACCCGCTAGAGAGGCCGCTATCTGGGAGGACTATACTTCTTTGCCGAAATGAGCGGCAGCGGCAGCTGTGGCATTTTCAATATGAACTTTCATCGCCATACGCGCCTTTTCCGGATTGCGTTTTTCCAATGCTTCCACAATACGGCGATGGTCATTAATAGACGGGTGAATCCCCTCTTTGCGAATGCGCTCCAGGAACGCGGTGCTCAATGCTGATTGATTGCGCAGCTCCCAGAGCCAGTTGACTACCGAATAGATGGCACTGTTTTGCGCCGCTTCGGCAATAATCGTATGGAATTTCCAATCGGCTTTTTCAGAGGCGTCTTCCTGCTTTTCCTCTTCTTCCATTTCGCGCAGCACTTCTTTGAGCTGGGCAATCTGCTCATCAGTTATACGTGTAGCGGCCAAGGCACAGGCTTCTGATTCGAGAATATAACGAATTTCCAATATTTCGAATGGACCAACACCTTTATCGGCGCTGTCCAGTGTGGGCTTCTTTTTGGTGACATAAATGCCAGAGCCGGTGCGGATTTCAATAATGCCCGACAGCTCAAGCGCAATCATTGCCTCGCGAATGGTTGGGCGACTAACACCCAATTTTTCGGCCAAATCACGCTCTGCCGGGAAGCGCTCCCCCGGTTTGATGGTGCCATCATGAACCAGCTTGGATAGCTGCTCTGCCACCTTGATATAAAGCCTATCGGTTTTAACGGCCTGTAATTCCACGCTCTACGCCCTCACCAAGAATGATTCATTGAATACTAAAAACTGTGCTTGGCAACCTATTGGCTATCTGACCACTTGATACATACACCATTGCGCCACTCAAGGTGTGCATTGTATCCGAATTACTAAAGCGCTTCGAATGATAAACGCTATGAGCGGTATAGTTTCAGCTTGAATCTCGGCCAACAAAAACATTAATATGGCAAGGTGGCTTTACCAATACTAATTATAAGGGCGGACAGTGTATGCGCAGATCGAAATGGTTGGCGATCGGGCTTATCTCCTTTATTGCCTCAGCTTATGCGGTTCAACTAGCCGCGCAAGAGAAAATAGTCAGACTCAACGCCGCCAGCGGTGCCAAAGCTGACTATGTGATTGATTTACTCAACCTTGCGTTTGCCCAGATAGATACGCCCTACCGCATTCAGAAAGACCTAACTCCATCTACCCAATCGCGCATTACTGAAGAAGTGCAAGCAGGCAATTTGGACCTGATGTGGGTATCCACCAGCCAAACCTATGAGACTGATTTTCTACCCATTCGCATTCCCCTACTGAAAGGATTACTGGGTTATAGAATTTTATTAATTCGCGCCGGAGAACAACAAAAGTTTGATGCGATTTATACCAAAGACGATTTAACCAATATCATTTTCGGGCAGGGTAGAACCTGGGCAGACGCGGGAATATTGGAAGCAAATGGTTTGAAAGTGATTAAAACCACCAAATCGCCGGGACTGTTTCATATGCTCGATGGCGGGCGCTTTGATGCATTCCCGCGCGGTGCCAGCGAGCCTTTTGCAGAAATAAAAAAATACCCGGAATTAAACTTAGCGGTAGAAAAAAATCTTTTGCTTGCCTACAAGATGCCGTTTTATATTTTTGTAAATAAAAATAATCCCGGTTTGGCAAAGGATATAGAACACGGTTTAAACCGGGCAATTGCCGCAGGCGAATTCGATAAAATATTTTTGCAAAATCCAACCGATAACGATGTACAAGAATTTGCCAACCTATCCCAACGTCGAGTGATTTATTTAGACAACCCCACTCTGCCGCCACAAACACCTATTGATCGGGCAGAGTTATGGATAGACCCGCAGACATTTTAAGGTAGGTTCCACTCAGGAAAGTTATGGTGTTGGCCGCCAATCGCCAAGAATTTTTTCTTGTGTGTAAGCTTGTATCTCTACCGCCGTTAATTGCCGACGCTTCACATTCACCTGTGCACCTGGGCCGGTATTTTGATATTCAAAAAAACGTGCATCCTCTGGCATAAATGGAACTTTAGTGCCGTCTTTAGCGGTGCCATTCATTGCGTACCAACCATCGCGAGTGATGTGCGCATCCATCCAACTACCAATAAACACTGCCTTGCCTATTGCATTCGGGTCAGCATAACGGCCATCGGCAAACTGGGTAGTGGGGTGCCAGGGGCGACCAAGCGGTACAGAATTATCCGGCACCGACTCTGCACGTGTGAGCCTGCAATTGATAAAGGTTAAGCCGTATTCATCCGCAATTTGTGTGGAGGGGGCAACCAGATATCCGTGTGGATAATTGGGTTTTCCGCGCCCTAGCGTATGAATTTCAGATTCGGTAAAGAGTGCATTGCCCTTCCCGAAAATAAAATCCACATTTCCGGCAATAAAACTTTTATCGAACCAGCTGCGCCCCGCGTTAACAAATAAAGTATCTTGATAACCTAATAGACGAACTTCCCGCGCTAAAAACCGGTCGCTACCATTATCCAGAAACAGCGCAACTGCCTGACTATTGGCGATGCGTTGAGGATCGTCATTTGCCAGTGCATCGTTAGTTAAAAAATCAAAACTATTTTCAATAGTGAGCTGATGTAATTGCACATTCGCAGCGCGAACAATCACGGTCGCAGAACCGGGCGTCCCCCATATTTGTCCTTTACTGGCGGCGGTGTCAGTGGACTGCTGCCCGGCATAGGCATCGTAAGAAATTCGAGTGTTCTGTTTATCTTCCCCGATTAAATGAATGTTGGGTTTGGCAATAACGATTTTTTCGTAGTAGTCGCCCGCTTTGATAAAAATGCGATAGGGTTTGGTGGCGTTATTGAGTGCTGCCACAAGTGCAGCTTGAATACTGGTGAAGCTGTTGGCGCTGGCTGTTTCTGTTTTGCTAACCAGGGCATCATAACGTGATGAAGGTTGATTCGCGCAGCCGAAAATAAAGATCAACAAAAATAAAATTTTGGCGATTGAGCAAGCGGAATGAATTGTCGATTGATGGAAGAGCATGTTTCCTCCCATGCTGAATTGGTTCACTGTAGGGGCGCAATTTATTGCGCCCTGATATGCATCGCGTGTTATAAAATATTTAAACCACAAAATTAATGGGCGCAATAAATTGCGCCCCTACGGGTTATTCAAAGGCTTGCTGTACCGTTTTTAATATGCCTTTGGCATAGAAACTTTCCAGCCATTGGGTAGTGGTTGCAATAAAGCGCGCGTCATTGATCAGGTCTGCACCAAATACTTTTTGAATGCTCACTACCGCACTCACCATACCTGCTGGATTACCTTGATTCGCATCGCACGCAGCGCGCAACTCTTTCGCCAATGGATCTGACACTTCAATGGGCGCGCCTTTTTCATCCACACCCGACACATAGCGAATCCAGGCTGCAACACCCAAACACAAAATATCGATATGGCCATTGCCTGCCAATTGTTCGCGCAAGGTTTCCAACAAACGCTGCGGTAATTTTTGTGAGCCATCCATCGCGATTTGCCAGGTGCGATGCTTCAACGCCTTGTTGGAAAAACGTTCGCGCAATTGTTGCTTATAAGCTTCTATATCAAAACCCGCAGGCGCAACCACGGTTTCACCGGCTTCGCGCGCCATATAGGTTTTCACCAAATTGACAAACGCGGGCTGCCCCATCACTTCACTGATGTACTCAAAACCAGACAGATATCCGGTATAGGCCATTGTGGAGTGCGCGCCATTTAACAAACGCAATTTTATTTTTTCAAAGATATGCACATCTTCAACCAAAAGTGCACCGACTTTTTCCCACTCGGGGCGGCCATCGGCAAACTTGTCTTCAATTACCCACTGTGAAAACGGTTCGCACACCACCATGCCTTCATCGCGCAAGCTTTCACCCTTTACCCCCAAACGTGCTTCAATATCTTGCCGATCAGCATCAGTGGTGGCAGGAACAATACGGTCAATCATAGTGCAGGGGAAGGTCGCATTGGCTTTAATCCAAGTGGCCAGTGCAGGGGAAATTTTTTGAGCAAATTGCAGAACAACTTTTTCTAATACTTCACCATTATTGGGAAGGTTGTCGCAGCTTAGCGCGGTAAATGCTTTTTGTTGATTGTCGCAACGCTGTTTTAATGCAGCCACCAGAAAGCCAATGGCGGAAACGGGCTTATCGAGATGCTGCAGATCGTGAATAATATCGGGATGGGCTTCGTTTAAATTTCCAGTTGCCGGATCGTGGCAATAGCCTTTTTCGGTCACGGTCAACGAGACAATTTTTATATTGTCTGCTGCCATTTGTGCAACCAGTGCAGCAGGATTTTCCGGGCCCACCAAGGTATCCAACACGGCGCCAATAATTTGTAATTTTTCGCCTTCGCCTGAACGCTCTACCAAGGTATATAAACCATCTTGCGGAACCAGTTGGTCGCGCACACTGGCGGAGCGCAAGCTACAACCAATAATGCCCCAGTCGCCACCAAATTTATTGAGTACCGCCTCAGTATAAAACGCCTGATGGGCGCGATGAAATGCACCAATACCTAAATGTACAATACCGGCTTTAAGCTGCGTGCGATCATATGCAGGAAGAAGAATATCTTTTGGCAGATCACTTAATAGTTTTTGATTTAAACGATTCATTAGAAAAATCCAGCAAAGTTAATATAACAACACATTTACAATGACCAGCATTGTAAACCTGCCTATAAATTCATGACATCTTATTCACAAGAAAAAACAATTTTTATTGGATCAAATTCTTCTATGACTTATTTATTTCTACTTTTAACCTTGTAAGAGTGATATATTTTGCGCTGATTTTATTCATGCAAAATATTCAATCCCTAGATTAAACACATCAAAAATTTTAATTCCGGAATACTCAAATGGCACACTTAGCAGCAATTGGCGAAGTTATGGTGGAGCTTGCTCCCTTTCCTACTGCCGACAACAATGGCCGCGAAATTATGGCCTTATCTTTTGCTGGCGATACCTATAACACCTCGGTGTATATGGCGCGCCTGGGCTTAACCACCGATTACGTCACCCAACTGGGTGAAGACCCATACAGCGAACAAATTATGCAGCGCATGGCCAATGAAAACATTGGCACCGGCATGATTAAACAACTGCCCGGAAGATCACCTGGCTTATACATAATTCGTAACACCCCCGATGGCGAGCGCGAATTTTTCTATTGGCGTAAAGAGGCTCCCGCACGTGAATTATTTTCTTCGCAAGAAGCAGCAGATCAACTATGCCAAAAATTGGTGCACTGTAACTGTGTTTATTTAAGTGGTATTACGCTGGCGATTATCGGTGAGAAGTCACGTGAGTTTTTGTATAACAGTTTGCACAAGTTGCGCCAGCAAGATGTGATAGTTGCGTTTGACAGCAACTATCGGCCGCGCTTGTGGCGCGACAAGAATGAAGCGCAACAGGCGATGCTGGCAATTATGCAATATACCGATATTGCTCTACTTACACTCGATGACGAGCAACTGCTGTGGGGCGACGACAGTGTTGAAGGCTGCAAGCAGCGCTATGCCAATTACAACCTGAGCGAACTGGTATTAAAACGCGGCGCCGATGATGCAATTATTATCACACCCACCGCAGAAATTCGTGTTCCGGTTCCACCGGTGCAAGGCGTGATTGATACCACCGGCGCAGGCGATACGTTTAACGCAGGTTATCTAGCTGGCCGATTAATGAATAAATCACTCGAAGATTCTGCCAAGCAGGGCATTCGCTGCGCTGGCATTATTATTCGCCATCGCGGCGCAATTATTGATAAGGCTATTTTTGATAAAGAGCTTGGCGCATAGGCCGATCAGATTACATTTTGGAACTGTAGGGTGGGTGGAGTCTAAGCGATACCCACCGCTGTTAATGGGTATCGCTGCGCTCCACCCATCCTACAAATTTAATGTCGTTACTGCTGACACCGCAACATTTTATTACCGCGCCTACACAACTGAATTGCCAATCCCCAAGGGTCGCGCATCATCACCAGATGTGAACCATCTTTAATGTGCACCTCTTCTGCGAAACTCGCACCAACGGCTTCCAATTCCGCACGCTTTTCTACCGGGTTCTCACACACAAATGCCAGATGCACCAGCAGCGGATTCATATTCGCGTAATCGGGCACTTGATCGGGTGGGTTGTTGTAAATTTCCAACATTACATCGCCGCTTTCATCCGCGAGGAAATGGGTGTTGGCGCCGCCATCTTGTTTTCGCACAATTGTTAACCCCATATGGGCCACATACCAAGCGGCCATAGCGACAGGGTCTTTTACATTAATGGCAAAATGTTCAATTTTCATAATTGCATCTAGCTTAGTAAATTATGTCTACTGCATTAACTGCTAAAAAAGGAGTGTCTTTTCTTACACTTAAGAAAAGACACTCAGTAGGAGCCTCCACAGCTTCATTTCACAACTTCAAATCAGACAATATTTTTTACAATGGTTTCTACCATTTTTTTTGCGTCGCCAAATAGCATCATGGTGTTGTCTTTGTAAAACAATTCATTTTCCACACCAGAATAGCCCGATGCCATTGAGCGCTTAACGAAAAGCACTGTGCGCGCTTTTTCCACCTCCAAAATTGGCATACCAAAAATGGGGCTTTGTGGATCGGTTTTAGCGGCAGGGTTAGTAACATCGTTTGCACCAATTACAAAGGCTACATCCGCTGTTTGAAACTCATTGTTGATGTCTTCCAACTCAAACACTTCGTCATAGGGTACGTTCGCTTCGGCGAGCAATACATTCATATGCCCCGGCATACGGCCCGCAACTGGATGAATTGCGTAACTGATTTTTACTCCCGCTTTTTTCAACTCATCACACATTTCACGCAACGCATGCTGGGCTTGTGCGACCGCCATGCCGTAACCGGGAACGATAATAACCGAGCCTGCATTTTTCATAATAAATGCAGCGTCTTCTGCACTGCCGCGTTTTACCGGGCGATCTTCTTCTGCACTACCGGCTGCAGCTGCAGACGTATCTGCACCAAAACCACCGAGAATGACATTAAAGAAAGAACGGTTCATACCTTTACACATGATGTAAGAAAGAATCGCACCCGAAGAACCTACCAGCGCGCCAGTGACGATGAGCGCATCGTTATGCAAGGTAAAACCAATACCTGCTGCCGCCCAACCTGAATATGAATTCAACATGGAAACAACCACGGGCATATCCGCGCCGCCAATTGGAATAATCAGCAATACACCGATCACAAATGCCAATGCCGTCATGCCCCAAAAAACCCAGGGTGATTGATCGATACAGAAATAGCCGATCAAACCGAGAATGGCCGCACCCAAAATGGCATTAATAAAATGCTGTCCAGTAAACACTATTGGTTTTCCCGAGACCAAACCTTGCAGCTTGGTAAACGCAATCACCGAACCGGAAAAAGTAATTGCACCAATCACCACACCCAAGCCCATTTCAATTTTGCTGGCGACGTAAATTTCGCCCGCTGCATTTAAAATGCCGAATGCTGCAGGATTACTAAACGCTGCACCGGCCACCAATACCGCAGCCATTCCCACCAGACTGTGAAATGCGGCAACCAATTGTGGCATGGCAGTCATCGCAATATTGCGCGCGATAAAAATACCAATCACCGCACCAATCGCCAACGCCGCAACAATCCAACTATAGGAAGTAACTGCAGGGCTGAGCACAGTCGTGACTACCGCAATCAACATGCCCAACATGCCAAATAAATTACCCTTGCGCGACGATTCGGGTGATGACAAACCACGCAGCGCCATAATAAATAGCACCGCCGCAACCAGATAAGCGAACGATGTAAAACTTTCATTGAGTGACGACATAATTATTTCTCCCCCACTTTATTTTTCTTTTTATACATAGCGAGCATGCGATGGGTAACGGTAAAGCCACCAAAAATATTGATCGCTGCCAGCACCATCGCGCAAAAGCCCAGAACTTTAGATAAGCTCATGCCTTCCGGGCCGACGGCAATAATTGCACCGACAATAATCACACTCGAAATTGCATTAGTCACCGCCATCAGCGGGGTATGCAATGCAGGGGTTACACTCCAGACTACGTAATAGCCGACAAAAATGGCCAAAACAAAAATCGATAATTGCGAAACAAAATTGGCTTCCATAACAACCTCCGATTAAGCGGCGCTGGCCGGTTTGAAATTGGGATGAATAACGGCACCATCGCGCGTCAGTACCGTGGCGGAAATAATTTCATCTTGCCAATTCACTTCAAATTGTTTCTCGGCATTCATCATCGGGGTTAAAAAATTCAATACATTTTTTGCGTAGAGCGCACTGGCATCGGCAGATAACCGGCTCGGAATATTAAATAGACCAATAATCGTCACGCCATTTACCTCAACCACTTCACCAGGTTTGGTGAGCGTGCAATTGCCACCTTGCTCTGCCGCCAAATCGACAATTACCGAACCCGGGCGCATGCTGTGCACCATGTCATCGTTAATCAGTATTGGCGCTTTGCGGCCAGGAATTAATGCGGTACAAATGGCGATATCTTGTCTCTTTAAAGTCTCAGCAACCAATTCTGCTTGGCGGCGTTTGTAGTCATCGCTCATTTCTTTGGCGTAACCACCAGCGGTCTCTGCGTTTTTCACCTCGTCACTTTCAACCATGACAAATTTCCCGCCGAGACTTTCAACTTGCTCTTTGGAAGCGGCGCGCACATCGGTAGCCGACACAATGGCACCCAAACGTTTTGCGGTAGCAATAGCTTGTAAACCAGCAACGCCTGCACCTAACACCATTACGCGCGCAGGTGCGATTGTTCCTGCCGCCGTCATCATCATCGGCATCGCGCGATCGTAAACATTGACTGCCTCTAACACGGCGCGATAGCCAGCGAGGTTAGATTGCGAGCTCAGTACATCCATCGATTGCGCGCGGGTAATGCGCGGCACAAATTCGAGGGTCATCGCGGTGATACCTGCGTCGGCATACTGCTGAATTGCTGTTGGCTCGGCGTAGGGTGATAGCATCGCAATTAAGAGTGCGCCGCGCTTGATTAACGCCAGCTCATTCACATCGCCTTCGCCTGCCAACTTTTCATTTTCCAGAAGGGGGCGCTGCACTTTTAGGACAATATCGGCCGAGCCCAATAAACCGGCGAGATCATCGCTAATGGTTGCGCCTGCAGCTTTATAGGATTCATTGGAGATTCTGCTAGCGATACCGGCATCTTTTTCAATCGCGACTTCAAAGCCCAGCGCGATAAATTTTTTGACGGTATCGGGAGTTGCAGCCACGCGGCGTTCATGCGCGCGCCGTTCTTTGGTGATGACTATTTTCATTGTTTTGTCGCCCTCTGTAATAGTGGCAAATTTTTGGTAATAGTAAGCCGCATTAATAACGGGATTAATGTGACATTTGGAGCAACCGTCATTTGCTTTCTAGTAGATCCCAACTTTTTATGCTGTTGGTTTTTTATCGAGCCAATTTTTTAATTGATCTCGTATTGTTTTTTATTCATTCAATAACGTGTGGTTTATGGACTCCATGACGCGGAGAGACTGAAGTTAAACTACCGCACCAATTTTCCAAGGGATAAATTCATTATCGCCGTAGCCAAGCAATTCACTTTTGGTTTTTTTGCCTGATGCTACCGCGAGAATTTCTTCAAAAATTTCCTGACCAGATTCTTCCAAACTTATTTCACCATCAGAAACCTTGCCGCAGTTTAAATCCATATCTTCTTGCATATGGCTATAGATTTTGCTGTTGGTCGCCAACTTAATACTCGGCGCAGGTTTGCAACCAAAGGCCGAACCGCGCCCGGTGGTGAAGCAGAGGACCTGTGCGCCCGAGGCGACTTGACCCGTGGCAGAGACCGGGTCGTAACCCGGGCTATCCATAAATACAAAACCCTTGGTGGTAATATCTTCACCGTAGAGAAAAACATCGGTCAAATTG
Organism: Cellvibrio sp. ATLC23; assembly: GCF_057196725.1. Taxonomy (NCBI): domain Bacteria; kingdom Pseudomonadati; phylum Pseudomonadota; class Gammaproteobacteria; order Cellvibrionales; family Cellvibrionaceae; genus Cellvibrio; species Cellvibrio sp. ATLC23. The sequence continues at coordinate 498,650 of NZ_JBXUOS010000003.1, forward strand.
GTTGAGCCGCTTTTGGCTTGAGCGCCGAGAGATTTTTCAATAATGGTAGTAAGCCCACCCGCTTTATTGCCGGGCGATGGATTGTTGTTTAATTCAAAGTCATTGCGCGCGGTGTAATCTTCCCACCAGGTGATGCGATCCAATAATTTTTGCGCGATTTCCGGCGATTGGGCGCGACGCGTCAATAGATGCTCAGCGCCATAAATTTCTGGCGTCTCCGATAAAATCACCGTGCCGCCGTGCCGCACCAGAATATCGCCCGCAATACCCAGCGCGGGATTAGCGGTGATGCCAGAGAGAGCATCGGAGCCGCCGCACTGCAAACCAATAATCAACTCACTCGCCGGCACGGTTTCGCGCTGGCATTGATTTACCAGCGGCAACATGGCGCGCAGAGTTTCAATGCCTTTTTCAATCGCGAGGCGCGTGCCGCCGACATCTTGAATCGTGTACGCGGTAACGGTTTTGGAGTCAGCCAACCCGCACTCTTGCATCACACGCTGAATTTGCATGGTTTCGCAACCGAGGCCGACCATCATCACCCCGCCAAAATTCGGGTGGCGTGCATAGCCATTAAAGGTGCGACGCAATGTCTCGTAGCCATCGCCATCGGAGCGCATACCGCAGCCGCTGTCGTGGGTCATGGCGACCACACCATCGATATTCGGGAATTGTTCCAACTCACCGGAATAGGTGAAATGCTGGGCAATCGCCTTGGCGACTGTCGCGGAGCAGTTCACTGTGGTGAGGATGCCTACATAATTGCGCGTGCCCACTTTGCCATTAATCCGCCGGTAGCCTTGAAAGGTAGCGCGCTTATCAACAGGGATAAATTCAGTGGGCCTGGCCTCTTCACAAAAGCCGTAATCTTTTTCCAACTCGCCCATTACACAGTTGTGCACATGAACATGCTCACCGGCGGGAATATCCTGGCTGGCAAACCCGATCGTCTGACCGTACTTAAGTATGGCTTCGCCTTTGGCGATGTTGCGCAAGGCAACTTTATGCATGGCAGGGATGTCGCGCAGGAGGGTGACATCTTTTTCTGCAAACAAAACACCAGCGGGTAGTGACACCTTACAAATTCCAACGTTATCACTGTCTTGCAAAACAATAATGCTGCTCACGCTGATCTCTCTCGATTCGTTAACCAACTGATAAATTTATGCCGCCACTACACGTTTATTAGAGTGTAGTCCGCTACGCCAATTACTCCTCATAGAAGCAATCATTTCGGCGCATTTCTCCACCTCTAAAAACCGCCCCGAAAAAAAAGGCGCCTTGCGGCGCCTCAAAATCGGCAATGGTATTCGGTCAATACCGGGATCAAATCTACCCCTGAAAATACGGGTCGGCAACAGGCCAAAACCCATCCAAAAGGCCAATGTAACCGTTTTCATTTGTGTAATGAGTCAGGCCTAGCCTGTTACACAAAATACACCCGCGGCGTAAGTGACAAAAAAACCAATATTCTTAAAAAAATAGGACACACCTCACTTTCATAAAAACTAATATTTTTAAATTAATTTCTATCGACACACAAGTGTAAACGTTTACAAATCAATGATAGATTTGATGTAAACGTTTACATATTGAATATTGGGAAAAAAATACTCAAAAACAGTTTTTTGGAGTGATTTTTTTGGGCATGGGTTGATTTTATTCAACATGACACCCAGAATGTTTTTCATCCGATATGAGGACGCTTATCTCCCCAAGGTGACAATTGGTCAGCGGCACGCTACCCACACCAAAACTTGAGTGCGCATCCAGGATCGAGTGATTAAAAAAACATATCAATAGCAGCCAATACGAGAGTGAATACCGGTGACAGATTCTTGCCTATCTCATTCAAGCCGCCGTGCCTTTATTACTCACTCGCTCAGCAGTGTGGTGAGCTGTTGTGCACTGGGCGCACTCACGGGCTGTACAAGCGCCACATCTACCTCATCTACGCTAGCAGCCGACGCCTGGGTTGCAGCAGAAAAAATTCGCCAGCAGGTTAGACCGCCACAATTTGCCGATCGCACGTTTGATGTCCGCGACTACGGCGCCAAAGCTGATAGCCAACACGACAACTCAAAGGCTTTTTCTGCCGCTATTAGGGCCTGTCACCAAGCAGGGGGCGGAAAAGTTCTCGTTACCCAAGGCCGATATCTGTGCGGGACGATTCACTTGTTGTCCAATGTGAATTTGCATATCACTAAAGACGCGACCATTGCTTTTATCACCGATCCCAACGCCTACCTGCCTGCGGTGTTCACTCGTTGGGAAGGCATGGAGATCATGGGCTACTCGCCACTTATCTACGCTTACAGCCAAACCAATATCGCCATTACCGGCGAAGGCACAGTGGATGGCCAGGCCAACCGCACCACCTGGTGGCCCTGGAAAGGCAGTAACTTCAGTAGCGTTGATTGGGGTATTGCGGGAGTGCCAACCCAAACCGAAGCGCGTAATAAGCTGATGCAGGACATGGAAAACAATGTGCCGGTTGCCGAGCGCATTTATGCCGATGGCTCTTATTTGCGACCGGTATTTATCCAACCGTATCTATGTACCAACGTATTAATTGAAGGCATCACCATTACCAACGCGCCATTCTGGCTGATGAATCCGGTGCGCTGCGAAAACGTCACCATTGATGCAGTGACCTTTGCGAGCCTCGGCCCTAACTCTGATGGCTGCGACCCTGAGTCTTGCAAAAATGTGGTGATCAAAAATTGTTTATTTGATACGGGCGACGATTGCATCGCCATTAAATCCGGCCGCAACGCCGATGGCCGCCGCTTGAATATTCCCTCAGAAAACATCTTGATCAGCAATTGCAAAATGCGCAATGGCCACGGCGGCGTGGTGATGGGCAGTGAAATTTCTGGCGGCGTGCGCAATGTTTTTGTTGAAAATTGCGCAATGAGCAGCCCTGAGCTGGAGCGCGGCATTCGCGTTAAAACCAATTCAGTACGCGGCGGCCTGATTGAAAATATTTTTGTGCGCGATGTCACCATCGGCGAAGTGCAAACTGCCATCGTTATCGACTTTGATTATGAAGAAGGCGATGCCGGAAAATTTACTCCAACGGTGCGCAATATCGATATCCGCAACCTCACCTGCCAAAACGCCAAGCAGGTGTTTCAAGTGCGCGGCTACCAACGCTCGCCGATTCAGAATTTACACCTCACTAATTGTCACTTCAAAGAAGCAGCCAAAATCGGTGTACTGGAGCAATTAGACAATTTTGCCGCCACCAATGTAACGATTAAAGGGGTTGAATTTAGTGTCTGATACAAGGCGGAGCCTTACATCAAATACAGCAATATTTTTTTATTGATACAGCAAATTGAAATATAAAATTTTCTTTGGCAGCTAAATCATGCAACCGACATGACAGCTGCAGTAAATCAACTAAGCTCAAAAAGTTGATTTGGTACCAGTTACAAATTGCAACAGGTTAACCGCCGCAATCAGGCCAAAAATCTGTGACATTTGTGAAAACGTGTTTATCACCGCTGCGTTGCTATTGCGGTGAATAGCACCAGCTCCGTTAGCTCGAATGTAATCAAACAAAATAAAAGATGGGGAATAGCTATGAGAAAATTTACACTCAATCCACTCGTATTAGCCATGGCAGCCTGCACACTGCCAATGAGTGTTTATGCGCAAAATGCACAAAATTCGGATGATGGCACTGTAGAAGAAGTCATCGTCACCGGTAGCTTCCGCGATAGTTTGGCGAATGCTATTAATATCAAAAAGAATGAACGCGGCTTTGTCGATGCAATCGTGGCATCTGATATTGCTGAATTTCCAGATAACAATTTGGCAGAATCATTACAACGTATCCCCGGTGTAGCCATTTCGCGCGCTGGTGGTGAAGGCCGCAATATCACCGTTCGTGGTCTTGGACCTGGTTTCACTACTGTGCGCCTAAACGGCATGGAAACAATTTCAACTACAGGTGGTACGGATGCTGTCGGCGGAAACAACCGTGGTCGCGGTTTTGACTTCAATACATTCTCTTCTGACCTTTTCAGCTCAATCACCGTGCGTAAAACCAACGCAGCGGAAGTGCAAGAAGGTTCTTTAGGTGCCACAGTAGACCTGAAAGCAGCGCAACCATTCGACTACGATGGTTTTGTATTATCGGCTGCTGGCCAGATGGGCTATAACGACCTATCTGAAGAAACAGATCCAGGCGCATCTTTTTTGGTTAGCAATACATTTGCAGATGGAAAATTTGGAGCCTTGTTCTCATTTTCTTACTCAGAGCGCAATGTACAAGATGAGGGCTCAAGTACCGTTCGTTGGGATAACGCTAGCTCGCAGTATATAACTAGCGTACAAGGACTTAAGGCTGGTGCTTTGGGCGCTGGTAAAGAAGGAATCGCTCCCAACCCCAATGCATTTGACCAAGTAAATGGCGATTGTGTTTTAGTTAAAAATGTCTGCACTTATCCTAATCGCAAATTCACTCCTCGTATTCCGCGTTACGATTCATACCAACATGAAATGGAACGTATAGGCTCAAGTTTATCGCTGCAATTCCGCCCTACTGACTCAACTGAAATTAGTGTTGATGGTTTGTGGGCAAAATTTGATGCCAATCGCCAAGAAACTTTCCTGCAGGGCTCACTGAATCCTGGCACTAACTCAACTAGTAACATAATTGATTATGCAATTGAGGGCGACACGTTAGCTTATGCCGATATCAGCGGCGCTCGTTTGTTGTCTGAACAACGCTATGACGAAATGTCGACTGATTTTTCACAAGGCACCATCACCCTGAAGCAAGACTTTACTGACAGCTTCCGCATGAACGCGATGGTCGGCAATACCAAATCGGATTATGACAACCCGATTCAAAATACTTTGCTAATGCAAGCCAGCAACCAGCGTTTTTCTTACGATTATCGCGACTACGACAATGCAAAACTGAAATTCGGTGATGCTGCGTATAACAAGGCATCTTGGGTAGCTACCGGCGTGCGTCAACGCCCACAAACTACCGTTAATGAAAACACCGCTGCAAACTTGGTGTTCGAATTCGATTTCAATGAAAATATGACATTGAAAGTAGGTAGTGACTGGAAAGATTTCACATTCAACACGGATCAATATGCATTTGCATCTGAAGGTGCCAATGGCGTTAACATTCAATCCAACCCTGACTTTATTTCCGAATATGATTCTGGTTTGGGCGATGGCAAACCTTGGTTAGTTCCAAATCGCGCACTGATTATGGAGTCCTACAATCTATTTGATTTGCCCTTGGTTCCTAATTACGGCAGCACCTATGAAGTAGGTGAAGAGACTGTTGGTATATTTGCTCAATTGGATTTCCAATTTGATTTAGGTTCAATGCCAGTACGTGGTGATATTGGTGTACGTCGTTTTGACACAGACCAAACATCCAGCGGCTGGTTGAATGGCAGCACTGCTAGCAGATCTTATGTCACAGTTGATCATGATTACTCTGACACATTGCCAGCAATGAACATCAGTATTGAACCAGCAGAAGATGTACTTGTACGCGCAGCATATTCTGAAGGTATTTCACGTGCTGGATTGGGACAAATTATCCCTGCCGTCAATGTGAGTGTAGCGGGTACCAACCTTGCAGTTACCGGTGCCAACCCATTGCTAGAACCAACCAAAGCAAAAAGCTATGACCTTGGTGTCGAATGGTACTTTTCAGAAGGCGGCTTGCTTGCTGTAACTCTCTTCAAAAAAGAAATTGCAAGTCACATTCAAACCCTGAGATCAACTCCTATTTATGCATCTACTGGCCTGCCAACAGAAGCTGTTGTTAATGCCTGTAATACACAAGGAGCTTCATTAGGCGGGTATGGCGCAAACTGCAACGAAAACCTGCAATGGAACTTCTCGGTTCCAGCAAATGGTCCTGGTGGCGACTTGGACGGTTACGAAATTGGCTACCAACAAGCGTTTACTTTCTTGCCAGGCTTCTGGAGCAACTTCGGCTTTATGGGTGCTTATACCAGCGTAGATTCAGAGCTCGCGTATCTGAATACTGATGGTGTAGTGCAAGCAATCAAACCGTTAGTGAATTTATCAGACGAAACTATTAGCGGAACTCTCTACTGGGAAAACGATACGTTCAGCGCACGTGTTTCTATGGCAAATCGTAGCGGCTATCTCACCACGCCAATCGGTCGTAACAACAACGAGGAAGAGGGTACCAACGAAACCACAAACGTTGATGCCGCCTTTAGCTACCAGGCAACCGACAACCTCAAATTCACTTTTGAAGCGCTTAACCTGACTGATGAAGTTGATGACCAATGGGTAGGTAGCGAAAGCGAGCAGCGCTCATCTTACTACCACAGTACCGGCATTCAATATAATCTCGGTGTTTCTTATAAATACTAATCAATATTGAAGGTATTTGTGTGAACAAAAGGGATGCCAGCTTGCTGGCATCCCTATTTGATTATTAGTGTGCGAAATTTTGAAGCGACAAGAGGTAATACGCGTGAGTCTATTGTTTAACAGCAAAGTAATTTATGGCGGGATTTTTCTAGCAACACTAAGCGGTTGCTCACCGGAGAAAACCGATGAACAAACAACCACTGCTACGCCACCTGTTGCGCAATCAACCGCAATTAATTACCAGCTGGCAACTGCAGAAATTACCAATGCCAATGATTTTGCATTGCAGCAAGAAGCTATTTATTTTCCGTTTTATGATTTGGGTATAACAGCTGATGCCAATGCTGTTAAGAATTTAAATGTATTGGCCGATGGTGTCGCACATGCATCACAATCGGTCGATAGCGATGGCGACGGCACACTCGATGGCCTGTTGTTAGCAGCGGATTTTAATCCTGCTGAAATTAAATCTTTTACCATTTCCAGTGATCCCACCATTGCTAAACCTGCGCTGAAAAAACAAACCCAGGCAGAAATTTCTATTAAAGAAGGTGGTGAGTGGAAGGGCAAAGAATATGTGGGCGGCACATTTAAAAATGTGCAAAGCGTAACGCCACCACCACAATACACCGATCACTCCTACTGGATTCGCTATGAGGGCCCAGGCATAGAGTCGGACAAAGTGGCCTACCGGGTCTATCTCGACTGGCGCAACGGTTTTGATATTTTTGGAAAAAAAACCAACGATGTGGTTTTGCAAAATGTCGGGCTGGATGGCTACGACTCCTATCACCTGAACTCCGATTGGGGTGTCGATGTTTTAAAAGTGGGCAAATCACTCGGTATGGGTGGTTTCGGTTTCTGGAACGGTAAAAGTGTCGATTTGGTTTCGCTGGTCGATACCCGCGATGCAATCATCACCAATAACGGCGATATTTATTCCGGTTTCAAAATTAATTACAACGGCTGGCAAATCAACAACCAAAAGGTGGATATTGCCGCGCACTTTACCATGAATGCAGGCAGCCGTTTAGTGAACGTCCAACTCAAAGCCAGCCAGCAATTGCCAAACCTTGCGATAGGAATGGTAAAACACCAAGGTACAACCCTGCTTGAAGGCGACCAGAATATCAGTGGTTATGCTTGGACTTATGTAGCAAGTTGGGGCAAACAAAGTTTAAGTGGTGAAGATGATCATTTAGGTATGGCGGTTATATTCCGCCGCGATGATCGCGCGGAGCAAACTACCGATGAAAACTCTTATGTTTCGGTCATGAAAGATAAGGGTGGCGAACTGGAATATTATTTCCTTGCTGCCTGGGAGCATGAACTAGACGGCATCAAAACCGAAGCAGATTTTAAAGCTTATCTTGATCGCGAAGTGGAGCGCTTAACTAAAACTCCGCGTGTGCGTTTCGAATCTACACTCAGCGCCAATGCCAAGAAAAATCTGCTTGATGCGGATGCCGCTTTAGCTTGGGCAAAAAAATTAGCGGATTCAGAATTAGAGCGCAAAACACTGAATTACCACTATCAAGGTTGGGACGAATACCGCAAGCGCCCTGGCAAATTTGAGTACGATGTAGTGGGCATGCAAATCGCGGCGCTGCAAGAATTAAATGCCGTCAGCCCCAATCCTGCTTACACCAAGGCACTCGAGACGGTCACCGGAAGTTATATTCGCGACGACGGTCATATCCACACCTTTGATGCGGATTTATTCAGTATCGATTTAACCAAACCAGGGCAAATGGTTATTTTACTAGAACAACAAACCGGTGCAGAAAAATATCGCAAAGCCGTAGATTTTTTGCGCGAGAATTTAAAACGTCACCCGCGTACCAGCAACGGCGCCTTTTGGCATCGCGCTACCTACCCTAATCAGTTGTGGCTCGACGGTGTATACATGGGTATGCCTTTCCTCGCGCAATACGCATCACTCTATGAAACAGGTGAACAACAACACGAGAGTCTCAAAGAGGCAGTACATGAATTTGTCGTTGCGCGCGAACAATTGCGCGACCCGGAAACCGGCCTTTACTACCATGCGTGGGATGAATCCAAACAGGCATCTTGGGCGCACAACGACCATGGGCGCGCTTCGCAATTCTGGGCGCGAGGCATAGGCTGGTATGCGATGGCCTTGGTCGATGTACTGGACTTCATTCCCGAATCAGAAACTGAATTGCGTAAAATATTAATTGATAACACTCAGGAGTTAGCCGCCGATATTTTGCGTTATCAAGACGAAGATACCGGTACATGGTGGCAGATCATGAATAAACCGGCCGCTATCGCTAATTACCGCGAATCAACCGCCAGCGCTATGTTTACTTATTTTTATACTAAAGCTGTTAACAAAGGTCATCTACCCGAACCTTATCGCGATGTCGCGATTAAAAGTTACCGAGGCATGATTAACGAATTTGTTACTGTGCATGCCGATGGAAAAATCAGTATGAATGATCAGTGCTTGGTGGCTGGCTTAGGTTTTGGCCGCGACGGCAGCTACAACTACTACATGACGGAACGCATTGTTTCCAACGATGCCAAAGGCAATACCCCGTTTATTTTAGCGGGTGTCGAAATGTATAAATTACTCAAACAATAACAATGGCTCGCAGCGTCAGTTTGATAAAAACAGCCGCTGCCGAACTATTATTTAGCGGGAACATAACGCTAACAACCGGTTAGTTATCCACCCTAAAGCCCATAACTCATGAGCTAGTAGACACAAAAGGTTTTATTATGAAAGTCCTTGAAGAGCGTTTTGCCGTCCATCTCGACGACTACAAACATTACGACACTGAAAAATTGCGCAAACATTTTTTAGTGGAAAGCATTTTTGTTGCCGATGAAGTGCAATTCACTTACACCCATTATGAGCGTTTGATGGTGGGCGGCGTTATGCCAGTGAATAAATCTGTGCAACTGGAAACTTACGATCAACTCAAGATGGAATTTTTTTTGGATCGCCGCGAGCTGGGCGCAATTAATATTGGCGGCAGCGGCAAAGTATCGGTTGATGGCCAAGTCTATGAAATCGGCACCAAAGAGGCACTCTACATTGGTCGCGGTGCCAAAGAAGTTTTTTTCAGCAGCGATGATGCCGCAAATCCAGCCAAATTTTATTTGAACTCTACACCGGCGCACACGACTCACCCAACCAAAAAAGTGAACAAAGAAAACAGCAAAGTACTGCACATGGGTGCGGGAGATACCTGTAACGAGCGCGATATTTATCAGCTGATGATCAGCACTGTACTCGACACCTGCCAGTTACAAATGGGCATGACTGAATTAAAACCCGGCAGCATTTGGAACACTATGCCAATGCACACCCACAGCCGCCGAATGGAAGCCTATTTTTATTTCAATATTCCCGACACTCATGCGGTGTGTCACTTTATGGGCCCGGCAAATGAAACCCGCCATATTTGGGTAGGCAATGAACAAGCAGTAGTTTCACCACCCTGGTCAATGCACTCAGGTGTCGGCACTGCCAACTACACCTTTATTTGGGGCATGGCCGGTGAGAATATGGATTACACCGATATGGATTTCCACAAACCCAGTGAATTGAAATAAATCATCCGCATTATTTTTATGCCATCCCGTAGGGGCGCTGCTTGCCGCGCCCTGATTTAAAATTGCGCCCTCTTCAATAATTGGGCGCAGCAAGCGGCGCCCCTACATCGGGCATGACATTGTGAAGGTAAAAAAATATGAATCACCCACTCTTTGATTTAACCGGAAAAGTTGCGCTGGTCACCGGCGCAACCCACGGCCTTGGTATGGCTATGGCCAGCGGCCTCGCCAGTGCAGGTGCAACACTGATCATCAACGGCAATTCATCGCAAGAAAAAATCGACAATGCGGTCAATGAATATCGCGCCAAAGGTTTTAACGCCTTTGGTTATAAATTTAATGTGACCGATGAAACGCAAGTCATCGCCGCTGTCGATCAAATCGAAGCCGACCACGGTCCGATTGATATTCTGGTGAACAATGCTGGCATCATCAAACGCACACCATTACTGGAAATGACATTAGAAGATTTTGAAGAAGTCATCAAAATCGATTTAACCGGCGTCTTTACCATGACTCGCCCTATCGCACGCAAAATGGTTGAGCGCCGCCAGGGCAAAATTATTAACATCTGTTCGATGATGAGCGAATTAGGCCGCAATTCAGTAGGCGCTTATGCTGCTGCAAAAGGCGGTTTAAAAATGCTGACCAAAAACATGGCGACCGAGTGGGCCAAGTACAATGTGCAGGTTAACGGCATTGGCCCGGGCTATTTCGCCACCAGCCAAACTGAGCCTATCCGTGTTGACGGTCACCCCTTCAACGATTTTATTATCAGCCGCACTCCTGCCGGAAAATGGGGCGACCCGGACGACCTCCAAGGCGCAACCATCTTCCTCGCCTCCAAAGCGAGTGATTTTGTAACCGGACAGATTGTGTACGTGGATGGAGGTATTCTGGCAACCATTGGCAAGCCGAGTAATGAAGCCTAACCAATTTAAATAAGATTCATGCAAAACCCCACACTAACAATGTGGGGTTTTGTTTTTTTGGCCTTTAAACAGAAACAACACGCATGAATTTAGCGCTCAGAAATCTGTCACGCCTTGAAGTTAAGTGCCATCACCCCCACATCCGCGCCTAGACTATCTGAGGCAATCAGGAACTGATCGGGTTATGAGCGAACTTTTTATCCTGCAAAACCAAGACAAACTTTTTCTCGGCCGCCAAAACAATTGGCTGGATGGGCGCGATCTGGCGGCGCTGTTCAAAACTGCGCACAAAGATGAAGCTATCAATCAGATGGTGGAGGCCAGCTCTAAAGATTATCGGCAGCGCATTAAGGTGATTAGCTGCAGCGCCAACGAGAAAGGCCTGCCGCTGATCGACCCGGACATCATGCCCGAGCCCCTGCCCAAAGCCGGCAAAGATTTGTTTGAAACACTGGAGCAGGGCGCGGCAGCGGATGAATCTACTATCGCCGCCCCCCAAGCTGACTTGCCATAAAGCCTGCGCAGGCTATATTTTCTGACTATTGTCGCCCTTGCGGCCTACCTGATTGCTCTTGCAGCTAAAGGAACCTTAAGTGTCTGTACCCCAAGGCTCGCGCCAACACCTGAATAGCGAGTTGCTCGCTACCTTTGCCGAACCGGCGAACAATGCCAGCCTGCGCGGAATTTTACGCGGCTTGGAAAAAGAAAGCCTTCGAGTAACGCCAGAGGGTACGCTGGCGCAGACCGATCACCCCCACTCGCTCGGCTCGGCACTTACCCACCCGCATATCACCACCGACTACAGCGAAGCGCTGCTCGAATTTATTACCGAGCCGTTTGCCGATGTCGAGCCACTGCTGGAGCAACTCGATAACATCCATCGTTTCACCTACCAACAACTGGCCAGCAACCGCGAGCGGCTCTGGCCGGCGAGCATGCCCTGCATTCTCGGCAGCGACGCCGACATTCCGGTAGCGCGCTATGGCAATTCCAACAGCGGCCAGATGAAAACCGTATACCGCATTGGGCTTGGCCATCGTTATGGTCGCTCGATGCAGACCATCGCAGGGATTCATTACAACTTCAGCCTGCCCGATGATTTTTGGCAGGTGCTGCAAACCCAATCCGGCAACCAACAGAGTCTGCAGGATTTCAAAACCGAGCGTTATTTTGGTTTGATCCGCAATTTCCGCCGCAACTTTTGGCTGCTGATTTATTTGTTTGGCGCATCGCCGGCGGTGTGCTCCAGCTTTGTTAAACAGCGGGAACACAAATTACAGCCATTCCCGGCTGCCGAAAAAACCCTGTATCTCCCTTATGCGACTTCGCTGCGCATGGGCGATTTGGGCTATCAAAGTGATGCACAGCAAACCCTGGTGGTGAATTACAACAATCTCGGTGATTATTTAAAAACCCTGTGCGGCGCCATCACCCAAAGCCATCCGGCTTATGCGCAAATCGGCGTAAAAGATAGCGCGGGACATTACCAACAACTCAACACCAGTTTGCTGCAAATCGAAAACGAGTTTTATTCCAGCATCCGCCCCAAGCGCACCACCGGACGCGGCGAAACCGCATTGCAAGGTCTGCGTTTACGCGGTGTGGAATATGTTGAAGTGCGCTGCGTAGATTTAAACCCATACGAACCACTGGGTATTAGCATTGAGCAAATGCAGGTGATGGATGCGTTTTTACTCTACTGCTTATTAAGCGACAGCCCGGCCACCGATGAACGTGAATTTCATCAAGTGCAGGAAAATCAAGCGCGTATTGTCAGCAATGGGCGCGACCCGGCGCTGGAATTGCTGCGCGGTGATCAGAGTCTCTGCATGCGCACCTGGGCAGAGGAAATCCTGCAGGGCAGTAGCGCCTGCGCCGAACTACTCGATCAAGCCAAAGGGGGCGATGCCTACCGACAGGCAGTCACGCGGCAATTCGCCAAAATCGATAATGCAGACCTAACCCCGTCAGCCCGTGTATTGCGCGATATGACTGAGGCACAGCAGAGTTTTTACGCACATACCCTTGCACAGGCAGAGCAGCATCGCGCCTATTTTGCGACTCGGCCACTTGGCGATGAAAAGCTGGCTGAATTTGCCCAGATGAGCGAGCGCTCGCTGCAAAGCCAAACGAACCTGGAAGATGCACAACAAATCAGTTTTGACGAGTATTTGGACAACTACTACGCCCAGTATCGCGGCTGTAGTTGTGAATCGTAATGCGGAGATCTAGCGGCAAATAAGTGGGGTTCGAGTTAAACCAGTCGCCACAATTATGGCGACTGGCAGCAGATTATTTTTGCACCACAAAATTATTAAAATACAAATCCGATGCGGGACCTTTAACGGGTTTGATATCAGCAATTGAAGGCACTGCAGGTGCGGCCTCCGCATGATGTTCCGGCTGTTTCGCATCCTCATGTGTTGGTTTGGCACCCACTTTCTTATCAGCTACGCTGTGTTTTGCATCATGCTCAGCAACATCATGCCCTTCTACCTTAAGCAGCGCCTTATTAATTTCAGCCAACGCATAGACGCGTAGATATTCTTTACCTTCGACCGAGTTAATCGCCTCTTCGGTCTGTGCACTTAGAATACTCACCAAGCGATCGCGGATTAGCGGTAAATGATGGGTGACTTCAATGGCATCCGCTCCGGTTTCAGTGCGAATCGAAATTTCAGCTTTAATAAAACGCGCCTTACCCCGCCCACCGTAATTCACTACTAACGCAGGTTCCAGCGCAATATAATTCACCCCCTCCGCCACTTTGGGCCCACTGCCACCGCTCGCCAGTACCGACGATGCCAGGGTCAAACCTAATACTGCCACACAATATTTCACTAACAGATTCATACCCGCTCCACAGCTCTGAACTTGCGCTCTATTTCGCGCTCCAACTGACGCGATAATCGCGCTCGCTTCAAAGCATAGACTATTCCCTCCAGTCTACGCAGTGGTTTTACCATGCACCCATAAGCAGCCGCTTAGGAAAAGCTAGCCCTGCTATGTGCTAATTGCTTACCATAAGCCCAACCAATAATAAGTTCAGCCGTACCTAAAAAACTAAAACACTATCCACTTTTAAGGATTTACTATGATCCCCAGTGTTCGCCCAACCAACTTCCTCATCTTTATTACCTGCACATTGATGATACTCGCCGCTGCCTATATGGAGCACGTAATGAAAATGATCCCTTGTTCGCTCTGTATCACCCAGCGCGGCTTTGTCGTTCTCACAGGTCTTTTGGCACTGGCGGCTGCGCTGCACAACCCAGGCATCACCGGGCGCCGCACCTATGCGGTATTGGGAATTGCCAGTGCGATCCTCGGCGCTTGTTTTGCAGGTCGTCAACTTTGGCTACAAAGTCTGCCCGCTGATCAGGTGCCCGCATGCGGCCCTGGCCTCGCCTATATGTTTGAGGTGTTTCCATTTATGGAAGCGCTAAAACTGCTGTTACAAGGCGATGGCAACTGCGCCCATGTGGATAAGATTCTCGGCCTGAGCCTCGCCGCTTGGACATTTACGGCCTTTATCTGCTTGGCTGGCGCGAATTTATACCAACTGATTCGCAAGCAGAGCAAACTGGCCTAGATATCTTGCCCTCACAGAAAAGATGGCCTATTGTGGCAAACTCAAACCAATTATGGTTTGTTTGCATCTTCCTGAAGCCAGCATGCGGCCTCATTAAAAACAAACTACGTCGAACAACCCATAGGATTACCTGATGTTAGAAAATTGCAAAAGTGCCAAAGAACGCTGGGGCGGTGTGAGTGAAATTATTGATCGCTGGCTAGATGAGCGTCAGGCAGTGCTGGTGCAATACTGCGCACTCAGTGAAAGAGAGCAAAAACTAAGTGACCTGCAGCGCGGTGAAAAACTGCGTACCTTTTGCCAAATTCTGGTGGACTATGTGTCAGCGGGTCACTTTGAAGTTTACGATCAATTGATCAAAGAAGGGCGCGAGTTTGATGACGCAGAAGCCCTGCAAGAAGCCAGCAAACTCTACGATACCATCGATACCACCACTGAACGCCTATTGGATTTCAACGATAAGTATCTTGAAACTGACGATATCACCTCACTCACTGCCGATTTATCGCAATTAGGCGAGACACTTGAAGTGCGTTTTAGCGCTGAAGACCGCCTGATCTCGGTACTGCACACCTCGCACAAAGACCTGGTGAGTTAAGTACTGATTCACCAAATCGCAGCCATAAAAATGTATGGTTCCCCTCATTGTTGCAATCACTTTTGTGACAATGAGGTGGTTTGCGCTAATGTATTCGGAGTCCTATTGGGATCGAATCCCGCTCCACGATGAGCATCCG